>NZ_JBIVHT010000007.1:0-308107 GCF_044749325.1 Pseudomonas sp. NPDC089428 | reverse complement strand
TGGTAGTGTGGGGTTTCCCCATGTGAGAGTAGGTCATCGTCAAGATTCATTTCGCAAAACCCCTATCTGCACATGCAGGTAGGGGTTTTGTCTTTTTCAGCAAAATACTCGGTGTTTCTGGCGGTTACCCGCAGCCCTTTTCCTATGCAAGCCAACGACCCCTAGCTATCATGCCAGCCTTATTCCAAGTCGAGACTGGCATGCTGAAGTTGTTGAATCTCCTCAAGGATGGCCGGTTCCATTCCGGAGAAGCCTTGGGGGCAGCCCTCGGGGTGAGTCGCAGCGCCGTTTGGAAGCAGCTGCAACACCTGGAAAGTGAGCTGAACCTCACCATTCATAAAGTCCGTGGGCGTGGCTACCAGCTGGCCGCGCCGCTGAGCTTGCTCGATGCACAGGCGATCGCTGGGTTCACCGATAGCGATCGCTGGCCTGTTTTCATCCACGAAACCATCGATTCCACAAATGCTGAAGGCTTGCGTCTTGCCAGTGAGGGGCAGCCGGCTCCATTCCTGGTCCTGGCAGAACGTCAGAGTGCCGGGCGTGGTCGCCGCGGTCGCATGTGGATAAGTCCATTTGCAGAAAATCTCTACTACAGCCTGGTTTTGCGCGTCGATGGCGGCATGCGTCAGCTCGAAGGTCTCAGCCTGGTGGTTGGGCTGGCTGTGATGCGCACGCTACAGGAGTTTGGCGTGAAGGACGTGGGGTTAAAGTGGCCCAACGATGTCCTGGTCCGTGGGCAAAAGATAACCGGTATTCTCCTGGAGCTTGTGGGTGACCCTGCAGACGTCTGCCATGTCGTGCTTGGTATTGGCATTAATGTGAACATGCAGGCCAATGAGCAGGTCGATCAGCAGTGGACCTCGATGCGGCGTGAAGTTGGCGCGACAATTGATCGCAATCACTTGGTGGCCAGGCTCAGCCAGCAGTTGCAACATGAGTTGGCCCGTCATCGACGCTACGGTTTTGCTGCGTTCCAGGAAGAGTGGGAGCAGGCGCATCTGTGGCAGGGGCGTAATGTGTCTCTCATAGCGGGTACCACCCGTATCGATGGTGTCGTGCTGGGTGTGGACGGGCAGGGTGGATTGCGGCTCGAGGTCGACGGTGTGGAAAAGAGCTTCAGTGGTGGTGAGCTCAGTTTGAGGTTGCGTGATGATTCTTGAGCTCGATTGCGGTAACAGTTTTATCAAGTGGCGTGTCATTCACGCTGCTGACGCCACCATTGTAGGTGGTGGGATTGTTGATTCCGATCAGGCGCTGGTTGACGAGGTCGCGGCTCTCCCGTCATTGCGACTTACAGGTTGCCGAATTGTAAGTGTGCGCAGCGAGGATGAAACCGCTGCCCTCTGTGCGCTGATCGCCAAGGCTTTTGCAGTCGTTGCGCGTGTTGCCGAGCCTGCGCAGGAAATGGCAGGCGTACGCAATGGTTATGACGACTACCAGCGATTGGGCATGGACCGCTGGTTGGCAGCGTTGGGTGCCTTCCATCTCGCCAAGAGTGCATGCCTGGTCATTGACCTGGGCACTGCGGCCAAGGCCGATTTCGTTTCAGCGGATGGCGAGCACTTGGGAGGATACATATGCCCAGGCATGCCGTTGATGCGCAGCCAGCTGCGTACCCATACCCGCCGTATTCGCTATGACGACGCATCGGCCGAGCGTGCCTTGAGCAGCCTTGCACCAGGGCGATCCACTGTAGAAGCGGTAGAGCGCGGTTGCGTAATGATGCTGCAGGGTTTTGCCCGTACCCAGCTCGAGCAGGCGCGAGCCTTGTGGGGTGATGACTTCACTGTATTCCTGACAGGTGGGGATGCGCCGCTGGTGCGAGAGGCGGCGCCACAGGCCAGAGTAGTCCCCGACCTGGTATTTGTCGGCCTGGCGATGGCCTGTCCACTGGACTGAGGTGCTTATGCGTTGGTTGTTTCTGCTGTTGCTGGTGCTCAACGTTTTCTATTACGTCTGGCACCAACAGGAAGCCCCGCTGAAGGCGAAGGATGTCGCCCCGTTGTCGTTGTACAAAGGTAACCAGCAAGAGATTCGCCTGCTCAAGGAAACAGGGGCATCTGCGCCGGCACGGCGCCGTGACGAATGCTTGGTAGTCGGTGGTCTGGCAGCTCGCGAGCAGCTCGATGCGCTGCGGCAGCGCTTGCTCAGCCTCGATATCAATGCGGCACCGGTGTCCGGCCAGCTACCTGGAGCAGAGGGGCTATGGCTCAAGATTTCCCCGGAAAGCGAGCGTTTGCTGGACCAAAGCGTCCTTGAGAGTCTTTCCAACGATTTCAAAGACTTAAAACACAAAATTATTTTCTGCCAGGGTATTGCAACTGGCGAATAGCTTGATAGAATGGCGCCCGCTTCACAGGGAACACCACTTAGGTGGCAGAACCGGAAGCGAGTGTCAAAGCAGCTAAGTTTCAGATTTGATTGAAAAAATTTGAAAAAGAGCTTGACACTAGGACGGCAGACACATAGAATGCCGGCCACATCTGGAGGGATTCCCGAGCGGTCAAAGGGGACGGACTGTAAATCCGTTGCGAGAGCTTCGAAGGTTCGAATCCTTCTCCCTCCACCAGTTTTAGCGAGAGCCGCAAGCTCCGCGGGTATAGTTTAGTGGTAGAACCTCAGCCTTCCAAGCTGATGATGCGGGTTCGATTCCCGCTACCCGCTCCAAGTTTGCTGGATTTTGCGCAAAGTGTTTCGCTCTTGTAGCTCAGTTGGTAGAGCACACCCTTGGTAAGGGTGAGGTCAGCGGTTCAAGTCCGCTCAAGAGCTCCATATAAACAAGGCAGATATGAAAATATCTGCCTTTGTTTTATCAGCGTAAGACTATTTTCTTCTGCGGAGGATTGTATCGATGGCTAAGGAAAAGTTTGATCGTTCCCTTCCCCACGTTAACGTCGGCACTATCGGCCACGTTGACCACGGTAAGACCACTCTGACCGCAGCTCTGACTCGCGTCTGCTCCGAAGTTTTCGGTTCGGCCGTCGTTGAGTTCGACAAAATCGACTCGGCTCCAGAAGAAAAAGCGCGCGGTATCACCATCAACACCGCTCACGTCGAGTACAACTCGAACATTCGTCACTATGCTCACGTTGACTGCCCAGGTCACGCTGACTACGTGAAGAACATGATCACCGGTGCTGCCCAGATGGACGGCGCAATCCTGGTTTGCTCGGCCGCCGATGGTCCGATGCCACAAACCCGTGAGCACATCCTGCTGTCCCGTCAGGTTGGCGTTCCGTACATCGTGGTCTTCCTGAACAAGGCTGACCTGGTACACGACGCAGAGCTGCTGGAACTGGTCGAGATGGAAGTTCGCGACCTGCTGTCCACCTACGACTTCCCAGGCGTCGATACTCCGATCATCATCGGTTCGGCTCGTATGGCGCTGGAAGGCAAAGACGACAACGAAATGGGTACTACCGCTGTCAAGAAGCTGGTAGAAACTCTGGATGCCTACATCCCTGAGCCAGTTCGTGCCATCGACCAGCCATTCCTGATGCCAATCGAAGACGTATTCTCGATCTCGGGGCGTGGTACCGTTGTTACCGGTCGTATCGAGCGTGGTATCGTCCGCGTTCAGGATCCGCTGGAAATCGTTGGTCTGCGTGACACCACCACCACCACCTGTACCGGTGTTGAGATGTTCCGCAAGCTGCTGGACGAAGGCCGTGCTGGCGAGAACTGCGGCGTTCTGCTGCGTGGTACCAAGCGTGACGACGTTGAGCGTGGTCAGGTTCTGGTCAAGCCAGGTTCGGTCAAGCCGCACACCAAGTTCACCGCAGAAGTCTACGTTCTGTCGAAGGAAGAAGGCGGTCGTCACACTCCGTTCTTCAAAGGCTACCGTCCTCAGTTCTACTTCCGTACCACTGACGTGACCGGTAACTGCGAACTGCCGGAAGGCGTTGAAATGGTAATGCCAGGTGACAACATTCAGATGACTGTTACCCTGATCAAGACCATCGCAATGGAAGACGGTCTGCGCTTCGCTATCCGTGAAGGCGGTCGTACCGTCGGCGCCGGCGTCGTAGCAAAAATTATTGAATAAGTAGTTGATTTACTTGATCAGGCCGGTATAATGGCCGGCCTGATACAGCGTTACAGGTCAGTAGCTCAATTGGCAGAGCGACGGTCTCCAAAACCGTAGGTTGGGGGTTCGATTCCCTCCTGACCTGCCATTTCACCTCGGTGTGATGGCTTTCTTCTTACAGGATCCTCCTCGATGACCCCCAAAACTGAAGCCCAAGAATCGCGTTTTGATCTGTTCAAGTGGCTGGCTGTAGTGGCTTTGGTGGTTGTTGGCGTAGTGGGTAATCAGTATTACTCCGCCTCTCCGATTCTGTATCGCGTCCTTGCACTTCTCGCCCTGGCTGCTGTCGCAGGCTTTGTAGCTCTGCAGACTGCGAAGGGTAAGTCGTTCTTTGCGCTGGCGAAGGAAGCTCGTACCGAGATCCGTAAAGTCGTGTGGCCGACCCGCCAGGAAACCACCCAGACCACGCTGATTGTCGTGGCTGTCGTGCTGGTTATGGCACTGCTGCTGTGGGGTCTTGATTCCCTGCTCGGCTGGGCGGTCTCCCTGATCGTTGGCTAAAGGTGTCCCGTGGCTAAGCGTTGGTATGTTGTGCATGCTTACTCGGGTTACGAGAAGCATGTAATGCGCTCCCTGATCGAGCGCGTGAAGCTGGCTGGCATGGAAGACGGTTTCGGCGAGATCCTGGTCCCGACCGAAGAAGTCGTTGAAATGCGCAACGGCCAGAAGCGCAAAAGTGAGCGTAAATTCTTCCCTGGCTACGTGTTGGTCCAGATGGAGATGAACGAAGGGACTTGGCACTTGGTCAAGGACACCCCTCGTGTGATGGGCTTTATCGGTGGTACTGCAGACAAACCTGCGCCGATTACCGATAAAGAAGCCGAGGCTATCCTGCGTCGCGTTGCCGATGGTAGTGACAAGCCGAAGCCGAAGACGCTGTTCGAGCCGGGTGAAGTGGTTCGAGTCATTGACGGTCCGTTCGCTGACTTCAATGGTAGTGTCGAAGAGGTTAACTACGAGAAGAGCCGCCTGCAGGTTGCAGTGCTCATTTTCGGTCGCTCTACTCCGGTGGAGCTCGAGTTCAGCCAGGTCGAAAAGGTCTAGGCGGACGAAGCATCCCATACCCCGCAGCCCTGTGTGCTGCGGGGTTTTGTCGTCACTGGGATAAAACGCAAGTCATCCGGGGAGCCATCAGGCGTTCGTACCCGATTTTGGAGTAGCTCATGGCTA
Organism: Pseudomonas sp. NPDC089428; assembly: GCF_044749325.1. Lineage (NCBI taxonomy): Bacteria > Pseudomonadati > Pseudomonadota > Gammaproteobacteria > Pseudomonadales > Pseudomonadaceae > Pseudomonas > Pseudomonas sp. NPDC089428. The sequence goes on along the minus strand of NZ_JBIVHT010000007.1, from coordinate 302,850 downwards.
AGAAGATTCAGGCTTACATCAAGCTGCAAGTTAAGGCCGGCCAGGCCAACCCAAGCCCACCCGTCGGTCCAGCTCTGGGCCAACACGGTGTGAACATCATGGAGTTCTGCAAGGCCTTCAACGCCCGTACTCAGGGTCAAGAAGCCGGTCTGCCGACTCCAGTAATCATCACTGTTTACAGCGACCGTAGCTTCACCTTCGAGACCAAGAGCACCCCTGCCTCGGTTCTGCTGAAGAAAGCTGCTGGCCTGACCAGTGGTTCGGCTCGCCCGAACACCGTTAAAGTCGGTACCGTTACCCGTGCTCAGCTGGAAGACATCGCCAAAGCTAAACAGGCTGATCTGACCGCCGCTGACCTGGACGCAGCTGTACGCACCATCGCTGGCTCTGCCCGCAGCATGGGCCTGAACGTGGAGGGTGTGTAATGGCTAAGCTGACCAAGCGCCAAAAGGCAATCGCCGAGAAAATCGAAGCAGGCAAGGCCTACAACTTCGAAGAAGCCGCAACTCTGCTCGCTTCGCTGCCGGCTGCCAAGTTCGTAGAGTCCTACGACATCGCCGTTAACCTCGGTGTTGACCCGCGTAAATCCGACCAGGTCGTTCGTAGCGCTACCGTGCTGCCACACGGCACTGGCAAGACCGTACGTGTTGCCGTCTTCACCCAGGGTCCAGCTGCTGAGGCCGCTCTGGCTGCCGGCGCTGACCGCGTAGGTATGGACGATCTGGCTGCCGAAATGAAAGGCGGCGACCTGAACTATGACGTCGTAATCGCATCGCCTGATGCCATGCGCGTTGTAGGTCAGCTGGGTCAGGTTCTGGGTCCTCGCGGCCTGATGCCTAACCCGAAAGTGGGTACCGTAACTCCAGACGTAGCCGGCGCTGTCAAAAACGCCAAGGCTGGTCAGGTTCGCTACCGTACCGACAAAAACGGTATCATCCACACCTCCGTTGGCAAAATCGGCTTCGAAGCTGACAAGCTGAAGGAAAACGTTGAAGCCCTGATCGCTGACCTGAAGCGTATCAAGCCGGCTTCTTCGAAAGGTATCTACGTCAAGCGCGTTACCCTGAGCACCACCATGGGCCCAGGTCTGATCATCGATCAGAGCTCGCTGAACGTGTAAGAACACGGTGGCGCGACTTGTCGCGCCACCTGCAAAAATTGGGGTCCCTGCCTGGCGGGGGCTATCCAAGACCGTAGGCGGCGCAAGCCTTAAAACACCAGCCCACGCAGATGGTGCTCCCGATTCGTTACCGAATCAGACACCAAAACGACATCCGGCTTCGGCCAGATGAAACGGTAAAAACCAGGAGTAAACCCGTGGCAATTAAACTCGAAGACAAGAAGGCCATCGTCGCTGAAGTCAACGAGGCTGCCAAAGTCGCTCTGTCCGCTGTCGTGGCCGATGCCCGTGGTGTGACTGTAGGCGCAATGACCGGACTCCGTAAAGAGGCCCGCGAAGCTGGCGTATACGTACGTGTCGTACGTAACACCCTGCTCAAGCGCGCTGTTGAAGGCACCGAATTCTCGATCCTCAACGACGCGTTCAAAGGCCCGACCCTGATTGCTTTCTCCAACGAACACCCGGGCGCTGCTGCCCGTCTGTTCAAAGAGTTCGCCAAGGGTCAGGACAAGTTCGAGATCAAGGCAGCTGCGTTTGACGGCAAGTTCCTTGCCGCTAACCAGATCGACGTGCTGGCAACTCTGCCAACTCGCGACGAGGCTATCGCACAGCTGATGAGCGTAATCCAAGGTGCAACCAGCAAGCTGGCTCGTACCCTGGCAGCTCTGCGCGACCAGAAAGAAGCTGCTGCTGCCTAAGGCACGCGCAACTCTTTCAAAATCATACGTTTAATTTGATGGCTGCGTAGGCTGTCACCCCAATACAGGATTTAAGTCATGTCTCTGACTAACGAGCAAATCATCGAAGCGATCGGCCAGAAAACTGTTCTGGAAATTGTTGAACTGATCAAAGCGATGGAAGAAACCTTCGGCGTTACCGCTGCTGCCGCTGTTGCCGCTGGCCCAGCTGCTGCTGCTGCCGCTGTTGAAGAGCAGACCGAGTTCAACGTTGTTCTGGTTGAAGCCGGCGACAAGAAAGTGAACGTGATCAAAGCCGTTCGCGAACTGACCGGTCTGGGCCTGAAAGAAGCCAAAGAGAAAGTCGATGGCGCTCCTCAGGTTGTAGCTGAAGGCGTTTCGAAAGAAGCCGCTGAAGACGCTAAGAAGAAGCTGGAAGAAGCAGGCGCTAAAGTCGAGCTGAAGTAATTTCGACTTTGCGATGCCAGCCTGAGCGTTGAGCGAAAGGCTGATGGCTGGTGGCTTATGCCACCGGCCTTTTTCCGTTATTGGTGGCTGGTCAAGCCGGCCCCGATAACACGCTGCAAGACACCCATGTGGGTGCGCAAACCAAGGGGTTTGCACGATTTTCTGGCTGCTCCCGCCGGGAGAAGCCAAACAAGCAGGTGACCAAGCTGGGGAACGCTGATGGCTTACTCATACACTGAGAAAAAACGTATCCGCAAGGACTTTAGCAAGTTGCCGGACGTCATGGATGTGCCATATCTTCTGGCCATCCAGCTGGATTCGTATCGCGAATTCCTGCAAGCGGGAGCATCCAAGGATCAGTTCCGTGACGTCGGCCTGCACGCGGCCTTCAAGTCGGTATTCCCGATCATCAGCTACTCCGGCAATGCTGCCCTGGAGTACGTAGGCTACCGCCTGGGCGATCCCGCCTTCGATGTGAAGGAATGTGTCCTGCGTGGCGTGACCTTCGCGGTCCCACTGCGGGTCAAGGTGCGCCTGATCATCTTCGACAAGGAATCGTCGAACAAAGCGATCAAGGACATCAAAGAGCAAGAAGTCTACATGGGTGAAATCCCCCTGATGACTGAGAACGGTACCTTCGTTATCAACGGTACCGAACGAGTAATCGTTTCCCAGCTGCACCGTTCGCCTGGTGTGTTCTTCGACCACGACCGTGGCAAGACGCACAGCTCCGGCAAGCTGCTGTACTCCGCTCGCATCATCCCTTACCGCGGTTCGTGGCTGGACTTCGAGTTCGACCCGAAAGACTGCGTGTTCGTGCGTATCGACCGTCGCCGCAAACTGCCGGCCTCGGTGCTGCTGCGCGCGCTGGGTTACAGCACGGAAGAAGTGCTCAACACCTTCTACACCACCAACGTCTTCCACATTTCCGGCGAGAAACTCAGCCTGGAACTGGTACCTCAGCGTCTGCGTGGTGAAGTTGCGGTCATGGACATCCATGACGGCGCTGGCAAGGTCATTGTCGAGCAGGGCCGCCGCATCACTGCGCGCCACGTCAATCAGCTCGAGAAGGCCGGTGTAAACCAGCTGGACGTGCCGATGGAATACGTCCTCGGCCGCACCACTGCCAAGGCCATCGTTCACCCGGCCACTGGCGAGATCCTGGCCGAGTGCAACACCGAGCTGACCACCGAGCTGCTGATCAAGATCGCCAAGGCTCAGGTCGTCCGCATCGAGACCCTGTACACCAACGACATCGACTGCGGTCCGTTCATCTCGGATACCCTGAAGATCGACACCACCAGCAACCAGCTGGAAGCCCTGGTCGAGATCTACCGCATGATGCGTCCAGGCGAGCCGCCGACCAAGGATGCTGCCGAGACCCTGTTCAACAACCTGTTCTTCAGCGCCGAACGTTACGACCTGTCCGCCGTAGGCCGCATGAAGTTCAACCGTCGTATCGGTCGTACCGAGATCGAAGGTTCGGGCGTGCTGAGCAAGGAAGACATCGTCGAGGTTCTGAAGACCCTGGTCGATATCCGTAACGGCAAAGGCATCGTCGACGACATCGACCACCTGGGTAACCGTCGCGTTCGTTGCGTCGGCGAGATGGCCGAGAACCAGTTCCGTGTTGGCCTGGTACGTGTTGAGCGTGCGGTCAAGGAACGTCTGTCGATGGCCGAAAGCGAAGGCCTGATGCCGCAAGACCTGATCAACGCCAAGCCGGTTGCGGCGGCGGTGAAAGAGTTCTTCGGTTCCAGCCAGCTCTCGCAGTTCATGGACCAGAACAACCCGCTCTCCGAGATCACCCACAAGCGCCGTGTCTCCGCACTCGGCCCTGGCGGTCTGACCCGTGAGCGCGCCGGCTTCGAAGTCCGTGACGTACACCCGACCCACTACGGCCGCGTGTGCCCGATCGAGACCCCTGAAGGTCCGAACATCGGTCTGATCAACTCCCTGGCAGCCTATGCCCGCACCAACCAGTACGGCTTCCTGGAAAGCCCGTACCGCGTGGTGAAGGAAGGCGTGGTCAGCGACGACATCGTGTTCCTGTCGGCCATCGAAGAAGCGGATCACGTGATCGCTCAGGCTTCGGCCGCGATGAACGAGAAGAAGCAGCTGATCGATGAGCTGGTAGCGGTTCGTCACCTGAACGAATTCACCGTCAAGGCGCCGGAAGACGTCACCCTGATGGACGTTTCGCCGAAGCAGGTTGTGTCCGTCGCAGCATCGCTGATTCCGTTCCTCGAGCACGACGACGCCAACCGTGCATTGATGGGTTCGAACATGCAGCGTCAGGCTGTACCTACCCTGCGTGCAGACAAGCCGCTGGTCGGTACCGGCATGGAGCGCAACGTTGCCCGTGACTCCGGTGTCTGCGTGGTTGCTCGACGCGGTGGTGTGATCGACTCGGTCGACGCCAGCCGTATCGTCGTTCGCGTTGCCGATGACGAAGTCGAGACCGGTGAAGCCGGTGTGGATATCTACAACCTGACCAAGTACACCCGTTCTAACCAGAACACCTGCATCAACCAGCGTCCGCTGGTAAGCAAGGGTGACAAGGTTCAGCGTGGCGACATCATGGCCGACGGCCCGTCCACCGACATGGGTGAACTGGCACTGGGTCAGAACATGCGCATCGCGTTCATGGCGTGGAACGGCTTCAACTTCGAAGACTCCATCTGCCTGTCCGAGCGTGTGGTTCAGGAAGACCGCTTCACCACCATCCACATCCAGGAACTGACCTGTGTGGCGCGTGACACCAAGCTTGGCCCAGAGGAAATCACTGCGGACATCCCGAACGTGGGTGAAGCCGCACTGAACAAGCTGGACGAAGCCGGTATCGTGTACGTGGGTGCCGAAGTCGGCGCTGGCGACATCCTGGTCGGCAAGGTCACGCCAAAAGGCGAAACCCAGCTGACTCCGGAAGAAAAACTGCTGCGCGCAATCTTCGGTGAGAAGGCCAGCGACGTTAAGGACACCTCCCTGCGCGTGCCGACCGGCACCAAGGGTACCGTCATCGACGTACAGGTCTTCACCCGTGATGGCGTCGAGCGCGACAGCCGCGCCCTGTCCATCGAGAAGATGCAGCTGGACGAGATCCGCAAGGACCTCAACGAAGAGTTCCGCATCGTCGAAGGTGCAACCTTCGAACGTCTGCGTGCTGCCCTGAACGGCCAGGTGGTCGACGGTGGCGCGGGCCTGAAGAAAGGCACCGTGATCACTGACGAAGTGCTGGACGGTCTGGAGCACGGCCAGTGGTTCAAACTGCGCATGGCCGAAGATGCACTGAACGAGCAGCTGGAAAAGGCTCAGCAGTACATCGTCGATCGCCGTCGCCTGCTGGACGACAAGTTCGAAGACAAGAAGCGCAAGCTGCAGCAGGGCGATGACCTGGCTCCGGGCGTACTGAAGATCGTCAAGGTCTACCTGGCAATCCGCCGTCGCATCCAGCCGGGTGACAAGATGGCCGGTCGTCACGGTAACAAGGGTGTCGTCTCGGTAATCATGCCGGTAGAAGACATGCCGCACGATGCCAACGGTACTCCGGTCGACGTCGTACTGAACCCGCTGGGCGTACCTTCGCGTATGAACGTCGGTCAGATCCTCGAAACCCACCTGGGCCTCGCGGCCAAAGGCCTGGGCGAGAAGATCGACCGCATGATCGAAGAGCAGCGTAAAGCCGCTGAACTGCGTACCTTCCTCACCGAGATCTACAACGAGATCGGTGGTCGTCAGGAGAACCTGGAAGAGTTCACCGACGAAGAGATCATCGCCCTGGCGAACAACCTGAAGAAAGGCGTGCCAATGGCCACCCCAGTCTTCGACGGTGCCAAGGAGCGTGAGATCAAGGCCATGCTGAAACTGGCAGACCTGCCAGAAAGCGGCCAGATGGTGCTGTTCGACGGCCGTACCGGCAACAAGTTCGAGCGTCCTGTGACCGTTGGTTACATGTACATGCTCAAGCTGAACCACTTGGTGGACGACAAGATGCACGCGCGTTCCACTGGTTCCTACAGCCTGGTTACCCAGCAGCCGCTGGGTGGTAAGGCGCAGTTCGGTGGTCAGCGTTTCGGGGAGATGGAAGTGTGGGCGCTGGAAGCATACGGCGCGGCATACACCCTGCAAGAAATGCTCACAGTGAAGTCGGACGACGTGAACGGCCGTACCAAGATGTACAAGAACATCGTGGATGGCGATCACCGTATGGAGCCGGGCATGCCCGAGTCCTTCAACGTGTTGATCAAAGAGATCCGTTCGCTCGGTATCGATATCGATCTGGAAACCGAATAACACGTGACGCGAAGGGGAGTGGGGCAGGTAATGCCCGCTCCCTGCTCCGCCAGGAGGAAAGGCCTTGAAAGACCTACTGAATTTGCTGAAAAACCAGGGTCAAGTCGAAGAGTTCGACGCCATCCGCATCGGTCTGGCGTCGCCTGAAATGATCCGTTCGTGGTCGTTCGGTGAAGTTAAGAAGCCGGAAACCATCAACTACCGTACGTTCAAGCCTGAGCGTGACGGCCTGTTCTGCGCCAAGATCTTTGGCCCAGTCAAGGACTACGAGTGCCTGTGCGGCAAGTACAAGCGCCTCAAGCACCGCGGTGTAATCTGCGAGAAGTGCGGCGTTGAAGTTGCCCTGGCCAAGGTTCGTCGTGAGCGCATGGCGCACATCGAACTGGCCTCGCCGGTTGCCCACATCTGGTTCCTGAAGTCGCTGCCGTCCCGTATCGGCCTGCTGATGGACATGACCCTGCGTGACATCGAGCGCGTGCTCTATTTCGAGAGCTACGTCGTGATCGACCCGGGCATGACCACCCTCGAGAAGGGTCAGCTGCTGAACGACGAGCAGTACTTCGAAGCGCTGGAAGAGTTCGGTGACGACTTCGACGCCCGCATGGGTGCCGAGGCTGTCCGCGAGCTGCTGCACGCTATCGACCTGGAGCACGAGATCGGCCGCCTGCGCGAAGAGATTCCGCAGACCAACTCGGAAACCAAGATCAAGAAGCTGTCCAAGCGCCTGAAGCTGATGGAAGCTTTCCAGGGCTCGGGCAACCTGCCTGAGTGGATGGTCCTGACCGTCCTGCCAGTACTGCCGCCGGACCTGCGTCCGCTGGTGCCGCTGGATGGTGGCCGCTTCGCGACCTCCGACCTGAACGACCTGTATCGTCGGGTGATCAACCGTAACAACCGTCTGAAGCGCCTGCTCGATCTGTCGGCGCCGGACATCATCGTGCGCAACGAAAAGCGCATGCTGCAGGAAGCGGTCGACGCCCTGCTGGACAACGGCCGTCGCGGTCGCGCCATCACTGGCTCGAACAAGCGTCCGCTGAAGTCCCTGGCCGACATGATCAAAGGTAAGCAAGGTCGCTTCCGTCAGAACCTGCTCGGTAAGCGTGTGGACTACTCCGGCCGTTCGGTAATTACCGTAGGCCCGACCCTGCGTCTGCACCAGTGCGGTCTGCCGAAGAAGATGGCCCTCGAGCTGTTCAAGCCGTTCATTTTCGGCAAGCTGGAAATGCGTGGTCTGGCGACCACCATCAAGGCTGCCAAGAAGATGGTCGAGCGCGAGCTGCCAGAGGTGTGGGACGTGCTCGCCGAGGTGATCCGCGAACACCCCGTACTGCTCAACCGTGCGCCGACCCTGCACCGTCTGGGTATCCAGGCCTTTGAACCGGTTCTGATCGAAGGTAAGGCTATCCAGCTGCACCCGCTGGTCTGTGCCGCGTACAACGCCGACTTCGACGGTGACCAGATGGCCGTTCACGTGCCGCTGACGCTGGAAGCCCAGCTCGAAGCGCGCGCGCTGATGATGTCGACCAACAACATCCTGTCGCCAGCCAACGGTGAGCCAATCATCGTTCCGTCGCAGGACGTTGTACTGGGTCTGTACTACATGACCCGTGAAGCCATCAACGCCAAGGGCGAAGGTCGCGTATTCGCCGACCTGCAGGAAGTCGACCGCGTATTCCGCGCCGGCGAAGCTGCCCTGCACGCGAAAATCAAGGTTCGTATCAACGAAACCGTGAAAGAGCGTGACGGTTCGGTGGTCAAGAATACCCGCATCGTCGACACAACCGTCGGCCGTGCGCTGCTGTTCCAGGTAGTACCGGCAGGCCTGCCGTACGACGTGGTCAACCAGCCGATGAAGAAGAAGGCGATCTCCAAGCTGATCAACCAGTGCTACCGCGTGGTTGGTCTGAAAGAGACCGTTATCTTCGCTGACCAGCTGATGTACACCGGTTTCGCTTACTCGACCATTTCCGGCGTTTCCATCGGTGTTAACGACTTCGTTATCCCGGACGAGAAAGCCCGCATCATCGGTAACGCTACCGATGAAGTGAAGGAAATCGAGAGCCAGTACGCTTCCGGCCTGGTAACCCAGGGCGAGAAGTACAACAAGGTCATCGACTTGTGGTCGAAGGCGAACGACGAAGTGTCCAAGGCGATGATGGCCAACCTCTCGAAAGAGAAGGTCATCGACCGCGACGGCAACGAAGTCGATCAAGAGTCCTTCAACTCGATGTACATGATGGCTGACTCGGGTGCGCGGGGTTCCGCAGCCCAGATCCGTCAGCTGGCCGGTATGCGTGGCCTGATGGCCAAGCCGGACGGCTCGATCATCGAGACGCCGATCACCGCGAACTTCCGTGAAGGTCTGAGCGTACTCCAGTACTTCATCTCGACTCACGGTGCTCGTAAGGGTCTGGCGGATACCGCACTGAAGACTGCGAACTCCGGTTACCTGACTCGTCGTCTGGTAGACGTTGCCCAGGATCTGGTGGTTACCGAGATCGACTGCGGTACCGACCAGGGCCTGCTGATGACCCCGCACATCGAAGGCGGCGACGTTGTAGAGCCGCTGGGTGAGCGCGTACTGGGCCGTGTCATTGCCCGTGACGTGTTCAAGCCAGGCACCGAGGACGTCATCGTTCCGGCCGGTACTCTGGTCGACGAGCAGTGGGTAGAGTTCATCGAGCTGAACAGCATCGACGAAGTGATCGTGCGTTCGCCGATCAACTGCGAAACCCGCTTCGGTATCTGCGCCAAGTGCTACGGTCGTGACCTGGCTCGTGGTCACCAGGTGAACATCGGTGAAGCTGTCGGCGTTATCGCTGCACAGTCGATCGGTGAGCCGGGTACCCAGCTGACCATGCGTACGTTCCACATCGGTGGTGCTGCAAGCCGTACCTCGGCTGCCGACAGCGTCCAGGTGAAGAACGGCGGTATGGTGCGTCTGCACAACCTGAAACAGGTTGAGCGTGCCGACGGTAACCTGGTTGCCGTATCGCGTTCCGGCGAGCTGGCCATTGCCGACGAATTCGGTCGTGAGCGTGAGCGTTACAAGCTGCCTTACGGTGCGGTGATTTCGGTCAAGGAAGGTGACAAGGTCGAAGCTGGCGCCATCGTCGCCAAGTGGGACCCGCACACCCACCCGATCGTTACCGAACTGAAAGGTACCGTGACCTTCGTGGGCATGGAAGAAAACATCACCATCAAGCGTCAGACCGATGAACTGACCGGCTTGACCAACATTGAAGTGCTGGACGTCAAGGATCGCCCTGCCGCAGGCAAGGAAATCCGTCCGGCAATCAAGATGGTCGACGCCGCTGGCAAGGACCTGTACCTGCCAGGTACCGACGTACCTGCCCAGTACTTCCTGCCGGCCAACGCCCTCGTTGGTGTGGCTGACGGTGCCCAGATCGGTGTTGGTGACGTTATCGCGCGTATCCCGCAAGAAACGTCGAAGACCCGTGACATCACCGGTGGTCTGCCGCGCGTTGCCGACCTGTTCGAAGCGCGCCGTCCGAAAGAAGCCTCGATTCTGGCTGAAGTCAGCGGCACCATCGCGTTCGGTAAAGAGACCAAGGGCAAGCGTCGTCTGGTCATCACTCCGACCGACGGTAGCGATCCGTACGAAGAGCTGATTCCGAAGTGGCGCCACCTGAACGTCTTCGAAGGCGAACAGGTAAACCGTGGCGAAGTTATCTCCGACGGCCCGAGCGATCCGCACGACATCCTGCGTCTGCTGGGTGTGAGCGCGCTGGCGAAGTACATCGTCAACGAGATCCAGGACGTTTACCGTCTGCAAGGCGTTAAGATCAACGACAAGCACATCGAGACCATCCTGCGTCAGATGCTGCGCAAGGTCGAGATCGCCGAGTCGGGTGATTCCAGCTTCATCAAGGGCGACCAGATGGAACTGACCCAGGTGCTGATGGAAAACGAGCGCCTGGCAGCGGAAGACAAGTTCATCTCCAAGTACACCCGTGTACTGCTGGGTATCACCAAGGCCTCGCTGTCGACCGAGTCGTTCATCTCCGCGGCTTCCTTCCAGGAAACCACCCGCGTACTGACCGAAGCGGCGGTAACCGGCAAGCGCGATTACCTGCGCGGCCTGAAAGAGAACGTGGTCGTGGGTCGTCTGATCCCGGCGGGTACCGGTCTGGCCTACCACAGCGAGCGCAAGCGCCGCCGTGATGCCGACAAACCGCTGCGTGTGAGCGCCAGTGAGGTGGAAGCCGCACTGACCGAAGCGCTGAACTCCAGCGGCAACTAAGTACAGGGCAGGGCCCCGGCAAGCTTCGAGCGGCCATCGGTGACATCAAATGTTGCCGATGATCGGGCGAGGAGGGCCGGGGCCTCGTCTTGACTGGGTGCAAGATCCTCCGTAGACTTTTGTACCCTTAAATTTGGTGAGGCTCCGTCTCGCCAATTTTTGGCTTTCTTGCAAGACAATAGAGTCGCAAGACAATCAGTGGAGCTAGTAGATGGCAACTATCAACCAGCTGGTACGTCAGCCGCGTAAGCGTTCGGTCGAGAAGTCCGACGTTCCTGCGCTGCAGAACTGCCCGCAGCGTCGTGGCGTGTGCACCCGCGTGTACACCACCACGCCGAAAAAACCTAACTCGGCACTGCGTAAAGTATGCCGTGTGCGTTTGACCAACGGTTTCGAGGTTTCCTCGTACATCGGTGGTGAAGGCCACAACCTGCAAGAGCACAGCGTCGTCCTGATCCGTGGCGGCCGTGTAAAAGACTTGCCAGGTGTTCGTTACCACACCGTTCGCGGCTCTCTGGATACTTCGGGCGTTAAAGGCCGTAACCAGGGTCGTTCGAAATACGGTACCAAGCGTCCGAAGTAATCGGCCGTTTGCAGACATCCATTTTTTTGAGTCGATAAGAGTAAGGTCGGGCAGGGGTCGCAGACCCACGTCCCGGGCTAACCTGAAGACCGTTTGAGGGCTTATCATGCCAAGACGTCGTGTAGCAGCAAAACGTGAGATCCTTGACGATCCGAAGTACGGATCCCAGATCCTCGCCAAGTTCATGAACCACGTGATGGAAAGCGGCAAGAAGGCCGTAGCCGAGCGCATCGTTTACGGTGCCCTGGATACCGTCAAAGCACGCAAGAACAGCGACCCCCTGGAAATCTTCGAGAAAGCTCTCGACGCCATCGCTCCGCTGGTCGAAGTAAAGTCCCGCCGTGTCGGCGGTGCCACTTACCAGGTTCCGGTTGAAGTTCGTCCATCCCGTCGTAACGCTCTGGCAATGCGCTGGCTCGTAGACTACGCCCGCAAGCGCGGCGAGAAGTCGATGGCTCTGCGTCTGGCCGGCGAGCTGCTGGATGCTGCCGAAGGCAAAGGTGCTGCAGTCAAGAAGCGTGAAGACGTGCACCGTATGGCTGAAGCCAACAAAGCGTTCTCGCACTACCGCTTCTAATTCAAGCATCAATCATTTTGCGAGGGCTTTATGGCTCGTACTACAGCAATTAACCGCTACCGTAACATCGGTATCTGCGCCCACGTTGACGCGGGCAAGACTACCACTACCGAGCGGATCCTGTTCTACACAGGTCTGAGCCACAAGATGGGCGAGGTGCATGACGGCGCCGCGACCACCGACTGGATGGTGCAGGAGCAGGAGCGCGGTATCACCATTACCTCCGCTGCCGTTACCACCTTCTGGAAAGGTTCCCGTGGTCAGTACGACAACTACCGCGTAAACGTCATCGATACCCCCGGCCACGTTGACTTCACCATTGAAGTAGAGCGTTCGCTGCGTGTACTCGACGGCGCGGTCGTTGTGTTCTGCGGTACTTCCGGCGTTGAGCCACAGTCCGAAACCGTATGGCGTCAGGCCAACAAGTACGGCGTTCCACGTGTTGTCTACGTGAACAAGATGGACCGTGCTGGTGCCAACTTCCTGCGCGTTGTCGGCCAGATCAAGAACCGCCTGGGTCACACCCCGGTTCCGATCCAGCTGGCTATCGGTGCTGAAGACGACTTCCAGGGTCAGGTCGACCTGATCAAGATGAAAGCCATCTACTGGAACGAAGACGACAAAGGCACCACCTACCGCGAGGAAGAGATTCCTGCGGAGCTGGTCGACCTGGCTAACGAATGGCGCAACAACATGGTTGAAGCCGCCGCCGAAGCCAGCGAAGAGCTGATGAACAAGTACCTTGAAGAAGGTGAGCTGACCGTCGAAGAGATCAAGGCAGGCCTGCGCGCGCGCACCCTGGCCAGCGAAATCGTTCCGGCTGTCTGCGGTTCGTCGTTCAAGAACAAGGGCGTTCCCCTGGTTCTCGACGCCGTCATCGACTTCCTGCCTGCTCCGACCGAAATTCCTGCGATCAAGGGTATCCACCCTGATCTGGCCGAAGTGCCGAAGGATGAAGTCACTGCAGAGCAGTACGACGAGCGTCACGCTAGCGACGACGAGCCGTTCTCGGCTCTGGCGTTCAAGATTGCCACCGACCCGTTCGTTGGTACTCTGACCTTCGTCCGCGTTTACTCGGGCTTCCTGACCTCCGGTGACTCCGTCATCAACTCGGTCAAGGGCAAGAAAGAGCGCGTTGGTCGTATGGTGCAGATGCACGCCAACCAGCGTGAAGAAATCAAGGAAGTACGTGCAGGCGACATCGCTGCTCTGATCGGCATGAAGGACGTCACCACCGGTGACACCCTGTGCAACGCCGACAAGCCGATCATCCTCGAGCGTATGGACTTCCCTGAGCCGGTAATTTCGCTCTCCGTAGAGCCGAAAACCAAGGCTGACCAGGAGAAGATGGGTATCGCACTGGGCAAGCTGGCCCAAGAAGACCCGTCGTTCCGCGTCAAGACCGACGAAGAAACCGGCCAGACCATCATCTCCGGTATGGGCGAGCTGCACCTGGACATCCTCGTTGACCGCATGAAGCGCGAGTTCAACGTCGAAGCCAACATCGGTAAGCCGCAGGTTTCGTACCGCGAGAAGATCACCAAGTCCAACGTCGAGATCGAAGGCAAGTTCGTTCGTCAGTCGGGCGGCCGTGGTCAGTTCGGTCACTGCTGGATCCGTTTCTCGGAGCCGGATCAGGACGACAAGGGCAACATCACCGAAGGTCTGGTGTTCGCCAACGAAGTCGTTGGTGGTGTGATTCCGAAGGAATACATCCCTGCGATCCAGAAGGGTATCGAAGAGCAGATGAAAAACGGCGTTGTTGCCGGTTATCCTCTGATCGGCCTGAAGGCCGCGGTATTCGATGGTTCGTACCACGACGTCGACTCCAACGAAATGGCGTTCAAGATCGCCGCTTCGATGGCAACCAAGCAGCTGGCCCAGAAGGGCGGCGGCGTGGTTCTCGAGCCGATCATGAAGGTCGAAGTTGTAACCCCGGAAGACTACCTGGGTGACGTGATGGGTGACCTGAACCGTCGTCGTGGTCTGGTACAAGGTATGGATGAGTCGGTCTCCGGCCGCGTCGTCCGCGCTGAAGTTCCGCTCGGAGAAATGTTCGGTTACGCAACCGACGTCCGTTCCATGTCTCAGGGTCGCGCAAGCTACTCCATGGAATTCTCCAAATACGCCGAAGCTCCGTCGAACATCGTCGAAGCACTCGTTAAAAAACAAGGCTAATCCCCTTTAGGCAAGAGGTTCACTGTCGTGGCTAAAGAAAAATTTGATCGTTCCCTTCCCCACGTTAACGTCGGCACCATCGGCCACGTTGACCACGGTAAGACCACTCTGACCGCAGCTCTGACTCGCGTCTGCTCCGAAGTTTTCGGTTCGGCCGTCGTTGAGTTCGACAAGATCGACTCGGCTCCGGAAGAAAAAGCGCGCGGTATCACCATCAACACCGCTCACGTCGAGTACAACTCGAACATTCGTCACTACGCTCACGTTGACTGCCCAGGTCACGCTGACTACGTGAAGAACATGATCACCGGTGCTGCCCAGATGGACGGCGCAATCCTGGTTAGCTCGGCCGCCGATGGTCCGATGCCGCAAACCCGTGACCACATCCTGCTGTCCCGTCAGGTAGGCGTTCCGTACCTCGTGGTCTTCCTGAACAAGGCAGACCAGGTAGACGACGCCGAGCTGCTGGAACTGGTCGAGATGGAAGTTCGCGACCTGCTGTCCACCTACGACTTCCCAGGCGACGACACTCCGATCATCATCGGTTCGGCTCGTATGGCGCTGGAAGGCAAAGACGACAACGAAATGGGTACTACCGCTGTCAAGAAGCTGGTAGAGACTCTGGATGCCTACATCCCTGAGCCAGTTCGTGCCATCGATCAGCCATTCCTGATGCCAATCGAAGACGTATTCTCGATCTCGGGTCGTGGTACCGTTGTTACCGGTCGTATCGAGCGTGGTATCGTCCGCGTTCAGGATCCGCTGGAAATCGTTGGTCTGCGTGACACCTCTACCACCACCTGCACCGGTGTTGAGATGTTCCGCAAGCTGCTGGACGAAGGCCGTGCTGGCGAGAACTGCGGTGTTCTGCTGCGTGGTACCAAGCGTGACGACGTTGAGCGTGGCCAGGTTCTGGTCAAGCCAGGTTCGGTCAAGCCGCACACCAAGTTCACCGCAGAAGTCTACGTTCTGTCGAAGGAAGAAGGCGGTCGTCACACTCCGTTCTTCAAAGGCTACCGTCCTCAGTTCTACTTCCGTACCACTGACGTGACCGGTAACTGCGAACTGCCGGAAGGCGTTGAAATGGTAATGCCAGGTGACAACATTCAGATGACTGTCACCCTGATCAAGACCATCGCAATGGAAGACGGTCTGCGCTTCGCTATCCGTGAAGGCGGTCGTACCGTCGGCGCCGGCGTCGTAGCCAAAATCATCGAGTAATCACTCGACCGATTGAAAAAACCCCCGCTCAGCGGGGGTTTTTTTTATTGGGTTGACACTAAATGGGGGCGTCTATAGAATCACGCCTCCTTTTAGCGGGCGTAGTGCGTCCGTTGGGAACAGCCTGGAGTCTGAAATCCAATGCAAAATCAGCAAATCCGTATCAGGTTGAAGGCTTTCGACCATCGCCTGATCGACCAATCCACCCAGGAAATCGTGGAAACCGCGAAACGTACTGGTGCACAAGTGCGTGGTCCTATTCCACTGCCTACCCGCAAAGAGCGTTTCACCGTTCTGGTCTCCCCGCACGTCAACAAAGACGCGCGTGACCAGTACGAGATCCGCACTCATAAGCGTGTTCTGGACATCGTCCAGCCAACGGATAAAACCGTTGATGCGCTGATGAAGCTTGATCTGGCGGCAGGTGTGGAAGTACAGATCAGCCTCGGCTAAGACTTCGGTCTAGTCGTGTAACGCTCTGAAATGGGCGGCCATAGCGGGTGAAAGCCCCGTACACTCATGAGGTTTACAACATGACTATTGGTGTAATCGGTCGCAAGTGCGGTATGACCCGCATTTTCACCGAAGAAGGTGTCTCCATTCCGGTCACGGTCATTGAGATCGAGCCGAATCGTGTCACCCAGTTCAAAACTGAAGAAACCGATGGCTACCGTGCAGTGCAAGTCACTGTCGGCGAGCGTCGTGCTTCGCGTGTGACTGCCGCTCAGGCAGGCCACTTCGCCAAGGCCAACGTTGCCGCTGGTCGCGGTGTCTGGGAGTTCCGTCTTGAAGAAGGCGATTTCCAGGCTGGCGATCTGATCAAAGCTGAACTCTTCACTGCAGGCCAGCTGGTAGACGTTACTGGTCAGTCCAAAGGTAAAGGCTTCGCCGGTACCATCAAGCGCTGGAACTTCCGTGGCCAGGACAACACCCACGGTAACTCCGTGTCGCACCGTGTCCCAGGTTCCATCGGCCAGTGCCAGACTCCTGGTCGTGTGTTCAAGGGCAAGAAAATGTCCGGTCACATGGGCGCCGAGCGCGTGACTGTTCAGTCCCTGGAAGTAGTTCGCGTAGACGCTGAGCGCAACCTGCTGCTCGTCAAGGGTGCCGTTCCTGGCGCTACTGGCGGCGACGTGGTTGTACGTCCAGCTGTCAAGGCTCGCGGTTAAGGGGATACTGACATGCAACTTAATGTAAATGACGCTCAGGCGATCGAAGTTTCCGAACTGGCTTTCGGTGGCGAATTCAACGAGACGCTGGTACACCAAGCAGTCGTGGCCTACATGGCCGGCGGCCGTCAGGGCACCAAGCAGCAAAAGACCCGTTCCGACGTGGCTGGTGGCGGTAAGCGCCCATGGCGTCAGAAGGGTACTGGCCGTGCTCGTGCTGGTACCACCCGTGGTCCGATCTGGCGTGGCGGTGGTGTAACCTTCGCAGCTCGTCCTCAAGATCACTCGCAGAAGCTCAACAAGAAGATGTACCGCGCAGCCCTGCGCTCCATCCTCGCTGAGCTGGTGCGTAGCGACCGTCTGGTCGTGGTTCAGGACTTCGCTGTTGAAGCGCCGAAAACCAAAGATCTGCTGAACAAGCTGAACGGCATGGGTCTGAACGACGTACTGATCGTTTCCGACGCTGTTGATCAGAACCTGTACCTGGCTGCTCGCAACCTGCCGCACGTCGACGTACGTGACGTTCAAGGTTCCGACCCGGTCAGTCTGATCGCATACGAGAAGGTGTTGATCACCGTCTCGGCCGTGAAGAAATTCGAGGAGCTGCTGGGATGAACCAGGAACGCGTATTCAAAGTCCTCCTTGGCCCGCACGTTTCCGAGAAGGCTACCGTTCTGGCTGAGAAAAAAGGCCAGTTCGTATTCAAGGTTGCTACCGATGCAACCAAGCTGGAAATCAAGAAAGCTGTCGAAGGCCTGTTCAACGTAAAAGTTGAAAACGTGTCGACTGTTAACGTTCTGGGTAAAACCAAGCGTACCGCACGTGGTCTGGGCAAGCGTAATGACTGGAAGAAGGCAATTGTCTCCCTTCAGCCAGGCCAAGATCTCGATTTCAGCAGCAGTGCTGAGTAAGGAAGGGGTGCATCATGGCAATCGTTAAATGCAAACCGACTTCCCCTGGCCGCCGTTTCGTGGTCAAGGTGGTCAACAAGGAGCTGCACAAAGGCGCTCCTCACGCACCGCTGATCGAGAAAAAATCGAAGTCTGGTGGTCGTAACAACAATGGCCGCATTACCACTCGTCACGTTGGTGGTGGTCACAAGCAGCATTACCGTCTGGTCGACTTCCGTCGCAACGACAAAGATGGCATTCCAGCCACTGTCGAGCGTATCGAATACGATCCGAACCGTACTGCTCACATCGCCCTGCTGTGCTACGCAGACGGTGAGCGTCGCTACATCATCGCCCCTAAAGGCGTGAGCGCTGGCGACCAGCTGATCGCAGGTGCCCTGGCCCCAATCAAGGCCGGTAACTCCCTGCAGCTGCGCAACATTCCAGTAGGTAGCACCATTCACGGCATCGAACTGAAGCCGGGTAAAGGTGCTCAGATCGCACGTTCCGCTGGTGCTTCGGCTCAGCTGATCGCTCGTGAAGGTGTCTACGTGACCCTGCGTCTGCGCTCTGGTGAAATGCGTAAAGTCCTGGCTGAGTGCCGTGCGACCCTGGGCGAAGTCTCGAACTCCGAGCACAGCCTGCGTTCTCTGGTTATAGCTGGTGCCAAACGCTGGCGCGGCGTTCGCCCAACCGTTCGTGGCGTTGCCATGAACCCGGTTGACCACCCACATGGTGGTGGTGAAGGTCGTACCTCCGGTGGTCGTCATCCGGTATCGCCATGGGGCTTCCCAACCAAGGGTGCGAAGACCCGCGGTAATAAGCGTACCGACAACATGATCGTCCGTCGTCGCAAGTAACTAGAGGGATACGACAGTGCCACGTTCTCTGAAAAAAGGTCCTTTTATCGATCTTCACCTGTTGAAGAAGGTCGAAGTGGCGGTGGAGAAGAACGATCGCAAGCCAGTTAAAACCTGGTCGCGCCGTTCGATGATCCTGCCACAAATGGTCGGTCTGACCATCGCGGTACACAACGGTCGTCAACATGTCCCAGTTCTCGTGAACGAAGACATGGTCGGCCACAAACTGGGCGAGTTCGCCGGTACCCGCACCTACCGCGGGCACGTGGCTGACAAGAAAGCCACGCGTTAAGGGGTAAGGAAATGGAAGTAGCCGCTAAGTTGTCGGGCGCTCGCATCTCCGCCCAGAAAGCCCGCTTGGTCGCCGACCAGATCCGCGGGAAGAAGGTGGGCGAAGCGCTCAACCTGTTGGCCTTCAGCAGCAAAAAAGCCGCTGAAATCATGAAGAAAGTCCTCGAGTCGGCCGTAGCCAACGCCGAACACAACGAAGGCGCAGACGTTGATGACCTGAAGGTCTCCACCGTCTTCGTCAACGAAGGGCGTTCGCTGAAGCGCATCATGCCACGTGCCAAAGGCCGTGCTGATCGCATCGTCAAGCGGTCTTGCCATATCACTGTCAAGGTTGCGGACAAGTAACGGAGTCGATCAGATGGGTCAGAAAGTACATCCCACTGGCATTCGCCTGGGAATCGTCAAGGAGCACACCTCCGTCTGGTACGCAGACGGTGCTACTTACGCAGATTACCTGTTGAAGGATCTGAAAACGCGTGAGTACCTCCAAGACAAACTAAAAAGCGCGTCCGTAAGCCGTATCGATATTCATCGTCCGGCTCAAACTGCACGCATCACCATCCACACCGCTCGTCCAGGTATCGTTATCGGGAAGAAAGGTGAAGATGTCGAGAAGCTGCGTCAGGACCTGACCAAGCAGATGGGTGTGCCTGTGCACATCAACATCGAAGAGATCCGCAAGCCGGAACTCGACGCTATGCTGGTTGCGCAGAGCGTAGCTCAGCAGCTGGAGCGCCGCGTAATGTTCCGTCGCGCCATGAAGCGCGCCGTACAGAACGCCATGCGTATTGGTGCCAAGGGCATCAAGATCCAGGTGAGCGGTCGTCTCGGCGGTGCTGAGATTGCTCGTACCGAGTGGTATCGCGAAGGTCGTGTGCCGCTGCACACCCTGCGTGCCGATATCGACTACAACACCTACGAAGCTCACACCACTTACGGTGTGATCGGTGTGAAGGTTTGGATCTTCAAAGGCGAAGTTATTGGTGGTCGCCAAGAAGAACTGAAACCACAAGCACCAGCGCCTCGTAAAAAAGCTGCTAAGTAAGGGGTACGCCAAATGTTGCAACCAAAGCGTACAAAATTCCGCAAGCAGATGACCGGCCACAACCGTGGTCTGGCACTGCGCGGTAGCAAAGTCAGCTTCGGCGAATTCGCCCTGAAAGCTGTTGCTCGCGGTCGCCTCACCGCCCGCCAGATCGAGTCCGCACGTCGTGCGCTGACCCGTCACGTTAAGCGTGGCGGTAAGATCTGGATCCGTGTGTTCCCGGACAAGCCGATCTCCAAGAAGCCTCTCGAGGTTCGTATGGGTAAAGGTAAGGGTTCCGTGGAATACTGGGTTGCCCAGATCCAGCCAGGCAAAGTCCTGTACGAGATCGAGGGTGTTTCTGAAGAGCTGGCGCGCGAAGCTTTCGCCCTGGCTGCTGCAAAGCTGCCTCTCGCCACCTCCTTTGTTAAGCGGACGGTGATGTGATGAAAGCGAATGAACTTCGTGAAAAATCTGCACAGCAACTGAATGAGCAACTGCTCGGCTTGCTGCGCGACCAGTTCAATCTGCGTATGCAGAAAGCAACTGGCCAGTTGGGGCAGTCGCACCTGCTCTCGCAAGTTAAGCGTGACATCGCTCGCGTGAAAACTGTGCTTAACCAGCAGGCAGGTAAGTGATCATGGCTGAAGCTGAAAAAACCGTCCGTACGCTGACTGGCCGTGTCGTCAGCGACAAAATGGACAAGACCATCACCGTTCTGATCGAGCGTCGCGTCAAGCACCCGATCTACGGTAAATACGTTAAGCGTTCGACTAAGCTGCACGCGCACGACGAATCCAACCAGTGCAAGATCGGCGACAAGGTTTCCATCCGCGAAACCCGTCCGCTGGCCAAGACCAAGTCCTGGGCACTGGTTGAAGTCCTCGAACGCGCTGTTGAAGTCTAAGGGCTAAGGGTCGGAGAAATTTTATGATTCAGACTCAATCCATGCTCGATGTGGCCGATAACAGCGGCGCTCGTCGCGTCATGTGCATCAAGGTGCTCGGCGGTTCGCACCGCCGTTACGCCGGTATCGGTGACATCATCAAAGTAACCGTCAAGGAAGCAATTCCGCGCGGTAAGGTCAAAAAAGGCCAGGTGATGACTGCTGTTGTCGTCCGTACCCGTCACGGTGTACGTCGCGCTGACGGTTCCATCATTCGTTTCGACGGCAACGCTGCTGTTCTGCTGAACACCAAGCAAGAGCCGATCGGCACTCGCATCTTCGGGCCAGTGACCCGTGAACTTCGTACTGAGAAGTTCATGAAGATCGTCTCGCTCGCCCCTGAAGTGCTGTAAGGAGATCCGACATGCAAAAGATTCGTCGTGACGACGAGATCATCGTGATCGCCGGCAAAGACAAAGGTAAGCGCGGTAAGGTGCTGAAGGTTCTGGCTGATGACCGTCTGGTCGTTGGTGGTGTGAACCTGGTCAAGCGTCATACCAAGCCTAACCCGATGGCGGGCGTTCAGGGCGGTATCGTCGAAAAAGAAGCGCCTCTGCACGCTTCCAACGTTGCCATCTTCAATGGCGAAACCAACAAGGCTGACCGCGTTGGTTTCAAAGTAGAAGACGGTAAAAAAATTCGTGTCTTCAAGTCGACCCAAAAAGCGGTTGATGCTTGAACACTGCTAGGTAGAAGACCATGGCACGACTGAAAGAGATTTACCGGAACGAAATCGCTCCCAAGCTTAAGGAAGAACTTAAGCTGTCGAACGTGATGGAAGTTCCGCGCGTTACCAAGATCACCCTGAACATGGGTCTGGGCGAAGCAATCGGTGACAAGAAAGTCATCGAGCACGCTGTTGCCGACCTGGAAAAGATCACTGGTCAAAAGCCGGTTGTGACTTTCGCTCGTAAATCCATCGCGGGCTTCAAAGTCCGTGAAGGCTGGCCGATCGGTGTCAAGGTGACCCTGCGTCGCGAAAAAATGTACGAATTCCTGGACCGCCTGCTGGCGATCTCCCTGCCTCGGGTCCGCGACTTCCGCGGCCTGAATGCCAAGTCCTTCGATGGCCGTGGCAACTACAGCATGGGCGTGAAAGAGCAGATCATCTTCCCGGAAATCGACTACGACAAGATCGATGCTCTGCGCGGTTTGGACATCACCCTGACCACCACTGCTCGTTCGGATGACGAAGGCCGCGCTCTGCTGCGTGCATTCAAATTCCCGTTCCGCAACTGATTGGAGTAGGAAAATGGCCAAGAAGAGCATGAAGAACCGCGAGCTGAAGCGTCAGCTCACGGTAGCCAAGTTCGCCAAGAAGCGTGCTGAGCTGAAAGCGACCATCGTCAACCTGAACGCCTCTCCAGAAGAGCGTTTCGCTGCCGTTGTCGCTCTGCAGAAGCAGCCACGTGACGCGAGCGCTTCGCGCCTGCGCAACCGTTGCCGCCTGACCGGTCGTCCTCACGGTGTATACCGTAAGTTCGGCCTGGGCCGTAACATGCTGCGTCAAGCTGCAATGCGCGGTGACGTACCAGGCCTGGTCAAAGCCTCCTGGTAATCGCTGCAGGCAGGGTCCCGGCGGAAGGGGAGCAATCTTCCGACCGCCGGTGATCTCGTCTACAAACAAGCCCCCTCGTGGGGCTTGTTTCGTTTCTGCCTTGTGTCTAGAATGACCGGCTCACCCGAGCCTGGGTTTTTTACCCTGCCTGCTCGAGTGGTTGTGATAGCCGCAAGGCTAATATTTCTTGTATCAGGAGCATCTAGCCCATGAGTATGCAGGACCCGTTAGCGGACATGCTAACTCGCATCCGTAATGCCCAGATGGCTGAAAAGTCCGTCGTAAGCATGCCTTCCTCTACCCTGAAGGTCGCGGTTGCCAAAGTTCTGAAGGACGAAGGTTACATCGCTGGCTACCAGGTATCTGGTGAGGCCAAGCCTTCCCTGTCGATCGAACTGAAGTACTTCGAAGGCCGTCCGGTCATCGAGGAACTGAAGCGCTCCAGCCGTCCAGGCCTGCGCCAGTACAAGTCCGTCGCAGATCTGCCAAAAGTACGTGGCGGCCTGGGCGTGTCTATCGTCTCCACCAACAAAGGTGTGATGACTGACCGCGCTGCGCGCGCTGCCGGTGTCGGCGGCGAAGTTCTGTGCACAGTGTTCTAAGGGGAGATAGGCATGTCTCGCGTCGCTAAGAACCCCGTTAAGCTGCCTGCTGGCGTCGAAGTCAAGTTCGCCGGCCAACAGCTTTCGGTTAAGGGTGCCAAGGGCACTCTCGAACTGAACGTTCACTCGTCTGTTGAAGTTACCGAAGAGTCTGGTGAGCTGCGTTTCGTCGCTCGCAATGGTGACCAGCAAGCTCGCGCCATGGCCGGTACTACCCGTGCCCTGGTCAACAACATGGTCCAAGGCGTAAGCCAAGGCTTCGAGCGTAAGCTCCAGCTGGTCGGTGTTGGTTACAAGGCACAGGCCAAAGGCACCGTCCTGAACCTGGCCCTGGGCTTCTCTCACCCAGTGGACTACGAACTGCCAGCCGGTATCACCGCTGAAACCCCTAGCCAGACCGACATCCTGATCAAGGGTATCGACAAGCAACTGGTAGGTCAGGTGGCCGCTGAAATCCGCGGGTTCCGTCCGCCAGAGCCTTACAAGGGCAAGGGTGTACGTTACGCGGACGAAGTAGTCCGTCGTAAAGAAGCCAAGAAGAAGTAGGGCCTAGCAAATGACCGACAAAAAAGTTACTCGACTGCGTCGCGCTCGCAAAGCACGCCTCAAGATGCACGAACTCGAAGTCGTGCGCCTGTGCGTGTTCCGCTCCTCGCAGCACATCTACGCCCAGGTCATTTCGGCCGACGGCAGCAAGGTTCTGGCAAGCGCCTCGACCTTGGACAAAGACCTGCGTGATGGCGCCACTGGCAACATCGACGCGGCCACTAAGGTTGGCAAGCTGGTAGCTGAGCGTGCGAAAGCCGCCGGTGTATCTCAAGTTGCCTTTGACCGTTCCGGCTTCAAGTACCATGGCCGCGTCAAAGCGCTGGCTGATGCTGCTCGTGAAGGCGGGCTGGAGTTCTAAGTTATGGCAAATAACGATCAAAAGCGCGACGAAGGCTACATCGAGAAGCTGGTTCAAGTTAACCGCGTAGCTAAAACCGTTAAAGGCGGCCGTATCTTCACCTTCACCGCGCTGACCGTGGTAGGTGATGGCAAGGGTCGCGTTGGTTTCGGCCGTGGCAAGTCGCGCGAAGTACCTGCCGCGATCCAGAAAGCCATGGAAGCTGCTCGTCGCAACATGATCCAGGTTGACCTGAAGGGCACCACCCTGCAGTACGCCACCAAGGCCGCCCACGGCGCCTCGAAGGTTTACATGCAGCCTGCCTCGGAAGGTACCGGTATCATCGCCGGCGGCGCCATGCGTGCCGTCCTGGAAGTTGCTGGTGTTCAGAACGTCCTGGCCAAGTGCTACGGTTCGACCAACCCAGTGAACGTGGTTTACGCCACCTTCAAGGGTCTGAAAGCCATGCAATCTCCTGAGTCCATTGCTGCCAAGCGCGGCAAGAGCGTTGAGGAGATCATCTAATCATGGCAACCGTAAAAGTTACGCTGATCAAGAGCGTCTCGGGCCGCCTGCCTAACCACAAACTGTGCGTTAAAGGTCTGGGTCTGCGTCGCATCGGTCACACTGTAGAAGTCCAGGATACTCCCGAAAACCGCGGGATGATCAACAAGGCTTACTACATGCTGAAGGTCGAGGGTTAATCGATGAAGCTCAATGATCTGAGTCCAGCGCCGGGTTCCCGTCGCGAGAAGCATCGTCCAGGTCGTGGTATCGGTAGCGGTCTGGGTAAGACCGGCGGCCGTGGCCACAAAGGTCAGACCTCCCGTTCCGGTGGTTCGATCGCTCCTGGCTTCGAAGGCGGTCAACAGCCGCTGCACCGTCGTCTGCCGAAGTTCGGCTTCGTTTCCCTGAAAGCCATGGACCGCGCTGAAGTGCGTCTGTCCGAGCTGGCCAAGGTGGAAGGCGACGTGGTATCCGTGCAATCCCTGAAGGATGCCAACGTGATCGGCCAGAACGTACAGCGTGTGAAAATCATGCTGTCTGGCGAAGTCACTCGCGCAGTCACCATCAAGGGTATCGCAGCCACCAAGGGTGCGCGTGCGGCTATCGAAGCAGCTGGCGGCAAGTTCGAGGAATAAATGGCTAAGCAAGGTGCTCTCTCTTCGCTCGGTAAGGGCGGGATGTCGGAACTCTGGGCTCGTCTGCGCTTTCTGTTCATGGCGATCATCGTCTATCGGATAGGTGCGCATATCCCGGTTCCTGGCATCAATCCAGACCGTCTGGCGGATCTGTTTCGGCAGAATGAGGGGACCATTCTTAGCTTGTTCAACATGTTTTCCGGTGGCGCGCTCGAGCGCATGAGCATCTTTGCACTGGGGATCATGCCGTACATCTCGGCATCGATCATCATGCAGCTGATGACGGCAGTCAGCCCGCAACTGGAGCAGTTGAAGAAGGAAGGTGAAGCTGGCCGTCGCAAGATCAGCCAGTACACCCGCTACGGCACCGTTATCCTGGCACTGGTTCAAGCCATTGGCATGTCCATTGGCCTGGCCAACCAGGGCGTGGCGTTTTCTGTAGGCCTCGGCTTCTATGTCGTCGCTGTCTCCACCTTCGTGGCAGGCGCGATGTTCATGATGTGGCTGGGTGAGCAGATCACCGAGCGCGGTGTGGGCAACGGTATCTCGATGTTGATCTTCGCAGGTATCGTTGCCGGTCTTCCGAGAGCAATCGGGCAGTCTTTCGAGTCTGCACGCACAGGCGATATCAACATTTTCGCCCTGGTCGCAATCGGTTTGCTTGCAGTAGCGATCATCGGTTTCGTGGTGTTCATTGAGCGTGGTCAGCGTCGTATCGCTGTTCACTACGCCAAGCGTCAGCAGGGCCGCAAGGTCTTCGCCGCGCAGACTAGCCACTTGCCGCTGAAGGTGAACATGGCGGGGGTTATCCCGGCCATTTTCGCGAGCAGCATTCTGCTGTTCCCGGCTTCGCTGGGTGCCTGGTTCGGTCAGTCCGAAGGTATGGGCTGGCTGCAGGACATCTCGCAGTCGATCGCTCCTGGTCAGCCGTTGAACATTCTGCTGTTTAGTGCAGGGATCATTTTCTTCTGCTTCTTCTACACAGCGTTGATGTTCAACCCGAAAGACGTAGCGGAAAACCTGAAGAAGTCCGGTGCCTTTATTCCGGGTATCCGTCCTGGTGAGCAGTCCGCACGCTACATTGATGGCGTTCTGACTCGTCTGACCATGTTCGGTGCTCTTTACATGATGGCCGTCTGCCTTCTGCCCCAGTTCCTGGTGGTGGCAGCAAATGTGCCGTTCTACCTTGGCGGGACCTCGTTGCTGATTGTGGTAGTGGTTGTGATGGACTTCATGTCCCAAGTACAATCGCACCTCGTTTCGCACCAGTACGAATCCCTGATGAAGAAAGCCAACCTGAAAGGCTACGGTGGCAGTGGTCTGCTGCGCTGATACGCCCCTAAGGTTCGAGGAGTCGGTAATGAAAGTTCGTGCATCGGTGAAAAAGCTGTGCCGTAACTGCAAGATCATCCGTCGCGAAGGCGTCGTACGAGTGATCTGCAGCGCGGAACCGCGTCACAAACAGCGCCAAGGCTGAGTGTGATCTGCGCTTCAAACCCAGCAGCTAGTGTGCTGCTGGGTTGATTATTCGTTTCTACAGCGATATTATCTCGCGCCCTATTTCTTGGCTTCCGGGGCGTAGGTAGCTGTCAATTGGAGTCCCACTGAATGGCCCGTATTGCAGGCGTCAACATTCCAGATAACAAGCATACTGTTATCTCGCTGACCTACATCTATGGTGTCGGTCGCACTACTGCACAGAAGATCTGTGCAGACGCTGGTGTCAACCCAGCCGCTAAGATCAAGGATCTGAGCGACGAGCAAATCGAAACCCTGCGTGGCGAAGTCGCGAAGTTCACCACCGAAGGTGACCTGCGTCGTGACATCAACATGAAGATCAAGCGCTTGATGGACCTGGGTTGCTACCGCGGCCTGCGTCATCGTAAAGGTCTGCCGGTTCGCGGTCAGCGCACCAAGACCAACGCACGCACCCGTAAGGGCCCGCGTAAGCCGATCCGCAAGTAATCGCCCAGGAATATAGACATGGCAAAACCTGCTGCTCGTCCTCGTAAGAAAGTCAAAAAGACAGTGGTTGATGGCATCGCCCACATCCACGCTTCTTTCAACAACACCATCGTGACCATCACCGACCGTCAGGGCAACGCACTGTCCTGGGCTACTTCCGGTGGTTCGGGTTTCCGTGGTTCGCGCAAATCCACCCCGTTCGCAGCCCAGATTGCTGCTGAGCGTGCTGGTCAAGCTGCGCTGGAATATGGTCTGAAGAACCTCGACGTCAACGTCAAGGGTCCAGGTCCAGGTCGTGAATCCGCCGTTCGTGCATTGAACAGCTGCGGCTACAAGATCGCCAGCATCACCGACGTGACGCCTATCCCGCACAACGGGTGCCGTCCGCCGAAGAAGCGTCGCGTGTAATCAGGAGACAGAAGAATGGCACGTTACATTGGTCCAAAATGCAAACTGTCTCGTCGTGAAGGCACCGACCTGTTCCTGAAGAGCGGCGTTCGCGCTCTGGAATCGAAGTGCAACATCGAAGCAGCCCCAGGTATCCACGGCCAGCGCCGTGGCCGTCAGTCCGACTACGGTACCCAGCTGCGCGAGAAACAAAAAGTTCGTCGTATCTACGGTGTTCTGGAGCGTCAGTTCCGCGGTTACTACCAAGCTGCTGCCTCGAAAAAAGGCGCAACCGGTGAGAACCTGCTGCAACTGCTCGAGTGCCGTCTGGATAACGTCGTTTACCGTATGGGCTTCGGCTCGACTCGTTCCGAGTCCCGTCAGCTGGTTTCGCACAAAGCGATCAGCGTCAACGGTAAAACTGTAAACATTCCATCCTACCAAGTTCGTCCGGGTGACGTGGTCGCGGTTCGCGAGAAGTCGCTGAACCAGCTGCGCATTGTTCAAGCCCTTGAACTGTGCGCCCAGCGTGGCCGCGTTGAGTGGGTAGACGTAGATTCCGCTAAGAAGTCGGGCGTTTTCAAGAACGTTCCTGCTCGCGGCGACCTGTCTGCCGACATCAACGAAAACCTGATTGTCGAGCTCTACTCCAAGTAAGGGCTAGAAAATAGGTGCATCCATGCAGATTTCGGTAAATGAGTTCCTGACTCCCCGCCATATTGATGTGCAGGTAGTCAGTCCGACCCGCGCCAAGATTACGCTCGAGCCTCTCGAGCGTGGTTTCGGCCATACCCTGGGCAACGCGCTGCGCCGCATCCTGTTGTCCTCCATGCCTGGCTGTGCAGTAGTCGAGGCCGAGATCGATGGCGTACTCCACGAGTACTCCGCGATCGAAGGTGTTCAGGAAGACGTAATTGAAATCCTGTTGAACCTGAAAGGCCTGGCTATCAAACTGCACGGTCGTGACGAAGTTACGCTGACCTTGTCGAAAAAGGGTTCGGGGGTGGTTACCGCTGCCGATATTCAGCTGGATCACGATGTCGAGATCGTCAACCCCGATCACGTAATCGCGAACCTGGCGTCCAACGGCGCCCTGAACATGAAGCTCACTGTAGCTCGTGGTCGCGGTTACGAGCCGGCTGACTCCCGTCAAACCGACGAAGACGAAAGCCGTAGCATTGGCCGTCTGCAGCTGGACGCTTCGTTCAGCCCGGTGCGTCGTATCGCCTATGTGGTCGAGAACGCCCGTGTTGAACAGCGTACCAACCTGGACAAGCTGGTCATTGATCTGGAAACCAACGGCACCCTGGATCCTGAAGAGGCTATCCGTCGCGCTGCGACCATCCTGCAACAGCAGCTGGCCGCGTTCGTCGACCTCAAAGGTGACAGTGAGCCTGTCGTAGTCGAGCAGGAAGACGAGATCGATCCGATCCTGCTGCGCCCGGTTGACGACCTGGAACTGACTGTACGTTCGGCCAACTGCCTCAAGGCGGAGAACATCTACTACATCGGCGACCTGATTCAGCGTACCGAAGTAGAGCTGTTGAAGACTCCTAACCTGGGTAAGAAGTCCCTGACTGAAATCAAGGACGTCCTGGCCTCTCGTGGTCTGTCTCTCGGCATGCGCCTCGACAACTGGCCGCCTGCAAGTCTTAAGAAAGACGACAAGGCGACCGCCTGATCGTCGTAATCACCGAACGTAGTGTTTGGTAAGGAATGAATCATGCGTCATCGTAAAAGTGGACGTCACCTGAGCCGTACCAGCTCTCACCGCAAGGCTATGTTCCAGAACATGGCAGTGTCGCTGATCGAGCACGAGCTGATCAAAACCACCCTGCCGAAAGCCAAGGAACTGCGCCGCGTTGCCGAGCCGCTGATCACCCTGGCCAAGGAAGACAGCGTTGCTAACCGCCGTCTGGCCTTCGACCGTACCCGTTCGAAGTCCGCTGTTGGCAAACTGTTCAACGACCTGGGCAAGCGTTACGCCACCCGTCAGGGCGGCTACCTGCGCATCCTGAAGTGCGGTTTCCGCGCTGGCGACAACGCGCCTATGGCGTACGTCGAGCTGGTTGATCGTCCGGTCGGCGGTGCTGTAGAAGCTGCTGAGTAAGACGTTCTGTCTGCTACAAAGAACCGGGCCTAGTGCCCGGTTTTTTGTATTCGTAGGTATTGTTTATTTCTATTGATACAAGTCAGGTAATGAATTTGTTCTGAGATGACCGCTCGTCGATACTCCTTCTCAAGCCGTTTAGCCGGCACTCGAAGACCGATAAGGAGAGCCCATGAGCAAGATTCTCACCACCGCCAGCGGTGCACCTGTAGCCGACAACCAGAATTCCCGCTCCGCCGGCCCACGCGGCCCGCTGCTGCTCGATGACTTCCACCTGATCGAGAAGCTCGCCCACTTCAATCGCGAGAACATCCCTGAGCGCCGGGTTCACGCCAAGGGTTCGGGTGCCTACGGCACATTCACCGTTACCCACGACATCACCTCATATACCAGCGCCAAGCTCTTCGAGCAGATCGGCAAGCAGACCGAGACGTTCTTACGATTTTCGACAGTCGGCGGCGAGCGCGGCTCAGCGGATACAGAACGCGATCCACGTGGCTTTGCGGTGAAGTTCTACACCGAGGAAGGCAACTGGGACATCGTTGGCAACAATACGCCGGTGTTCTTCATCCGCGACCCGCTCAAGTTCCCGGATTTTATCCATACCCAGAAGCGCCACCCGCAAACCAACCTGAAGAACGCCCAGATGATGTGGGACTTCTGGTCGCACTCGCCCGAAGCCCTGCACCAGGTCACCATCCTGTTCTCCGACCGTGGTATCCCGGACGGTTACCGGCACATGCACGGCTTCGGTAGCCACACCTACAGCCTGATCAATGCCCAAGGCCAGCGCACCTGGGTCAAATGGCACTTCAAGACCCAACAAGGCATCAAGAACCTCGCCCCGGCCGATGCAGCACGGCTGGCCGGTACCGACCCGGATTACGCCCAGCGTGACCTGTTCGAGGCCATCGAGCGTGGTGATTTCCCGCGCTGGACCGTGTGCATCCAGGCGATGAGTGAGGCCGAGGCGGCCAGCCGCGACGAGAACCCGTTCGACGTGACCAAGACCTGGTCGCAGAAAGACTACCCGCTGATCGAAGTCGGCGTACTGGAACTCAACCGGAACCCGCTCAACTACTTCGCCGAAGTGGAACAGGCGACGTTCGGCCCGAGCAACATGGTCCCGGGTGTCGGCCTGTCGCCTGACCGCATGCTGCAGGGCCGCGTATTCGCTTACGCCGATGCGCACCGCTACCGTGTGGGTACCAATCACCAGCAACTGCCGGTGAACGCCCCGCGCAGTCCGGTGAGCAGCTACCAGCGTGACGGTTCAATGGCCATGGGCAGCTACGGCAGCGCGCCGAACTATGAGCCCAACAGCTACAGCGATGCGCCGAAGCAGTCGCCACGCCACGCGGAACCTGCACTGGCCCTGAACGGCGCCGCAGATCGCCATGATCACCGCGAGGACAATGACTATTACAGCCACGCCGGTGCGCTGTTCCGCCTGATGAGCGACGAACAGAAGGCACTGTTGATCAGCAACATCACCGGCACCATGGCCGGTGTCAGCCAGGACGTGATTCAGCGCCAGTTGCAGTACTTCTTCAAGGCCGACCCGGCCTATGGCGAAGGCATCGCCAAAGCGTTGGGCGTGAATCTCGCCTAAGTCGAAGTGATAAGGAGAACCGCCCTCATTTGGGCGGTTTTTCAATGAATATCACTACTGTTTAACCGATTTTTTGCTTCTAATTGCGCGTTTCCCAGTGACCGCGCGCAAAAGCTGGTTCACACTATGTGCATTAGCCGTTTTCACAGGGAGAAGCAGGGCGATGCAAGGTCACCCGGACGTAATCAACTACCTCGTCACGTTGCTGAAGGGCGAACTGGCCGCACGCGACCAGTACTTCATTCACTCGCGCATGTACGAAGACTGGGGCTTGTCCAAGCTCTACGAGCGTATCAACCACGAGATGGAAGAAGAGACGCAGCACGCCGATGCCCTGATGCGCCGTATCCTCATGCTCGAAGGCACTCCCGACATGCGTGCGGACGACCTGGAAGTCGGCAGCACCGTGCCGGAAATGATCGAAGCCGACTTGAAGCTCGAGTACAAGGTGCGTGGTGCACTGTGCAAAGGCATCGAGCTGTGCGAGCTGCACAAGGACTACATCAGCCGCGACATCCTGCGCGCGCAGCTGGCCGATACCGAAGAAGATCACACCTACTGGCTGGAAAAGCAGCAGGGCCTGATCAAGGCCATTGGCCTGGAGAACTATCTGCAATCGCAGATGTAAGTTATCCACAGTTTCACAAAAAAGCCCCTGGCACCAACGGTACCAGGGGCTTTTTCATGCCATCGACGGTTCTCAGGCCCGGTCACGCTCCAGCAGTGGCTTAAGGTAGTGCCCGGTATACGACTGTTTCATCTTGCTGAGTTCTTCCGGGGTACCGCAGGCGATGATCTGCCCACCCTTGGAACCACCCTCCGGGCCCAGGTCCACCAGCCAGTCTGCAGTCTTGATCACATCCAGGTTGTGTTCAATCACCACGACGGTGTTGCCGTGGTCGCGCAGGCGATGCAGTACATCCAGCAACTGCTGGATGTCGGCAAAGTGCAGGCCGGTGGTTGGCTCATCGAGAATGTACAAGGTCTTGCCGGTATCACGCTTGGACAACTCACGCGACAGCTTCACCCGTTGCGCCTCGCCACCGGACAAGGTGGTCGCCGACTGCCCCAGCTTGATGTACGACAGGCCCACGTCCATCAACGTCTGCAGCTTGCGCGCCAGCGCCGGCACCGCATCGAAGAACTCGCGGGCATCCTCGATGGTCATTTCCAGCACCTCGTGGATGTTCTTGCCCTTGTACTTGATCTCCAGGGTTTCGCGGTTGTAGCGCTTGCTCTTGCACACGTCGCAGGGCACGTAGATATCCGGCAGGAAGTGCATCTCCACCTTGATCAAGCCGTCGCCTTGGCAGGCCTCGCAACGGCCACCCTTGACGTTGAACGAAAAACGCCCCGGGCCGTAGCCGCGCGAACGAGATTCCGGCACGCCGGAGAACAGCTCGCGGATCGGCGTGAAGATGCCGGTGTAGGTCGCCGGGTTCGAGCGCGGTGTACGGCCGATCGGGCTCTGGTCGATGTCCACCACCTTGTCCAGGTGCTGCAGGCCGTCCATGCTGCTGTGCGGCGCGGCTTCCAGGCTGGTCGCACCATTGAGGGCGGTGGCGGCGAGGGGGAACAGGGTATTGTTGATCAGCGTCGACTTGCCCGAGCCGGACACGCCGGTCACACAGGTCAGCAGGCCGATCGGCACTTCCAGGTCGACGTTCTGCAGGTTGTTGCCACGCGCGCCCTTGAGCTTGAGCTGTAGCTTCTTGTTGCGCGGGGTGCGTTGGGCCGGCACGACGATCTTCTTGCGCCCGGACAGGTACTTGCCGGTCAATGAGTCAGGGTGGTCCATGACCTCCTGCGGCGTACCCTCGGCGACGATCTGGCCACCGTGCACCCCGGCACCCGGGCCGATGTCGACCACGTAGTCGGCGAGGCGAATGGCGTCCTCGTCGTGTTCCACCACGATCACGGTGTTGCCCAGGTCGCGCAGGTGGTTGAGGGTGGCCAGCAGGCGGTCGTTGTCGCGTTGATGAAGACCGATGGACGGTTCATCGAGGATATACATCACCCCGACCAGGCCGGCGCCGATCTGGCTGGCCAAGCGAATACGCTGGGCTTCGCCACCCGACAGCGTATCGGCGCTGCGGTCCAGGGTCAGGTAGTCGAGGCCCACGTTGACCAGGAACTGCAGGCGCTCGCAGATTTCCTTGAGGATCTTCGCCGCGATCTCGCCACGGCGGCCGGTCAGGGTCAGTTCGCCGAAGTAGTGGCTGGCTTCGCCGATCGGCAGGTTGGTCACCGCCGGCAGGGTCTTCTCTCCAACCCACACATGGCGCGCCTCGCGGCGCAGGCGGGTGCCGCGGCAATCCGGGCAGGGCTGGGTACCGAGGAACTTGGCCAGCTCTTCACGCACGGTGGCCGACTCGGTCTCGCGGTAGCGGCGCTCCAGGTTCGGCACGATGCCTTCGAACGGGTGCGAGCGCTTGACGATGTCGCCGCGGTCGTTGAGGTACTTGAAGTCGACGCTCTGCTTGCCGCTGCCCTGGAGGATGACTTTCTGGTGTTCGGCCGACAGTTCGCCGAACGGCTCCTCCAGGCTGAAGCCGTAATGCGCGGCCAGCGAGCCGAGCATCTGGAAGTAGTACACATTGCGCCGGTCCCAGCCGCGAATCGCGCCTTCGGCCAAGGTCAGCTCGCTGTTCACCAGGCGCTTGGTGTCGAAGAACTGCTTCACTCCCAGGCCGTCGCAGGTCGGGCAGGCACCAGCCGGGTTGTTGAAGGAGAACAGCTTCGGCTCAAGCTCGCTGATCGCATGGCCGCACACCGGGCAGGCGAAGCGTGCGGAGAAGATCATCTCTTCGCCGGGTTCTTCGTCCATGGGCGCCACCAGGGCGATGCCGTCGGCCAGCTTCAGTGCGGTCTCGAATGACTCGGCCAGGCGCTGCTGGAGGTCGGCACGGACCTTGAAACGGTCCACCACCACGTCGATGCTGTGTTTCTTCTGCTTGTCCAGCTTGGGCAGTTCGTCGAGCTCATAGAGCTTGCCGTTGACCCGTGCACGGACGAAGCCCTGAGCGCGCAGCTCGTCGAACACCGCCAGGTGCTCGCCCTTGCGCTCGCGCACCACCGGCGCCAGCAGCATCAGCTTGCTGCCTTCCGGGCGCTCCAGCACCAGGTCGACCATCTGGCTGATCGTTTGCGCTTCCAGCGGAATGTCGTGGTCCGGGCAGCGCGGCGTTCCGACGCGGGCATACAGCAGGCGCAGGTAGTCGTAGATCTCGGTGATGGTACCGACCGTGGAGCGCGGGTTGTGCGAGGTTGACTTCTGTTCGATGGAAATGGCCGGCGACAGGCCTTCGATGGTGTCGACGTCGGGCTTCTCCATCATCGACAGAAACTGCCGGGCATAGGCCGACAGCGACTCCACGTAACGGCGCTGGCCTTCGGCATAGAGGGTGTCGAACGCCAGGGACGACTTGCCGGATCCGGACAGGCCGGTGATCACGATCAGCTTGTCCCGCGGCAGGGTCAGGTCGATGTTCTTCAGGTTGTGGGTACGCGCCCCACGAATCAGGATCTTGTCCACTGCGGCCTCGCTCGGCGGGCATAAACAAGGAAGTATACGGCGCGCTGCCAGTACGCGGCAAAGCGTCGCGTAGATGCCGTCAAGCTGTCGGACTGATAGAATCGCCGCCGGTTCACACGAGGTTTATCCATGCACGACACCCACAACGAGCGCATGAGCAGCGGCGAAACCCGCGCTGCTGGCGGCCTGGCCCTGGTCTTTGCCTTTCGTATGCTGGGCATGTTCATGGTCTTGCCGGTGCTGGCCACCTACGGCATGGACCTGGCCGGCGCCACGCCCGCGCTGATTGGCCTTGCCATTGGCGCCTATGGCCTGACCCAGGCAGTATTGCAGATCCCGTTCGGGATGATTTCCGATCGCATTGGCCGCCGCCCGGTGATTTATCTGGGGCTGGTGGTCTTTGCCCTGGGCAGCCTACTGGCGGCCCAGGCCGACTCCATCTGGGGCGTGATCGCCGGGCGAATCCTGCAGGGCGCCGGGGCGATTTCCGCGGCGGTCATGGCACTGCTGTCCGACCTGACCCGCGAGCAACACCGGACCAAGGCCATGGCCATGATCGGCATGAGCATCGGTTTATCGTTCGCCGTTGCCATGGTCGTAGGCCCATTGCTGACAAGTGCCTTTGGTTTGTCAGGATTGTTCCTGGCCACTGCGGGACTTGCCCTGGTCGGTATCCTGCTGATCGCCTTTGTCGTGCCCAACACCCACAGCATCCTGCAGCACCGCGAATCCGGTGTGGCGCGCCAGGCCATCGGCCCGACCCTGCGCCATCCGGACCTTCTGCGCCTGGACGTGGGGATCTTCATCCTCCACGCCATCCTCATGGCCAGCTTCGTCGCACTGCCGCTGGCCTTCGTCGAGCGCGGCGGCCTGCCGAAAGAGCAGCACTGGTGGGTATACCTGACCGCGTTGTTCATCTCATTTTTTGCAATGGTCCCGTTCATCATCTACGGCGAAAAAAAGCGCAAGATGAAACGTGTCCTGGCTGGTGCGGTCAGTGTCCTGCTGCTGACGGAAGTGTTCTTCTGGCAGTGGGCTGACGGTTTGCGCGGACTGGTGATTGGCACCGTGGTATTCTTTACCGCATTCAACCTGCTGGAGGCCTCGTTGCCTTCGCTGGTGAGCAAGGTGTCGCCTGCCGGTGGCAAGGGGACGGCGATGGGGGTGTACTCCACCAGCCAGTTCCTCGGCGCCGCCCTGGGAGGAATCCTGGGTGGCTGGCTGTTCCAGCACGGCGGGCTGAACTTGGTGTTCCTCGGCTGCGCAATCTTGTGTGCCATCTGGTTGGTCGTCGCCTTGCGCATGAACGAGCCACCCTATGTGACCAGCCTGCGCATGCCGCTGACGCCAGAGGCAGTTCGGGAAGCCGGCTTGACCGAGCGCCTGATGGCCGTGCCGGGTGTGACCGACGCTGTGGTGGTGGCAGACGAAGCCGCCATCTATATCAAACTGGATACGAAAATTTTGGACCGTGCGACCCTCGAGCGACTGGTGAATCCAGCCTCTTCGGCGTGCGAAGCCTAGGAGAACGTTATGGCCCGTGGGGTTAACAAAGTCATTCTGGTCGGCACCTGTGGCCAGGATCCCGAAGTCCGCTACCTGCCCAACGGTAACGCCGTGACCAACCTGAGCCTGGCCACCAGCGAGCAGTGGACCGACAAGCAGTCGGGCCAGAAGGTCGAGCGTACCGAGTGGCACCGTGTGTCGCTGTTCGGCAAGGTTGCCGAAATCGCCGGCGAGTACCTGCGCAAGGGTTCGCAGTGCTACATCGAAGGCAAGCTGCAGACCCGCGAGTGGGAAAAGGACGGCATCAAGCGTTACACCACCGAGATCATCGTCGACATCAACGGCACCATGCAGCTGCTCGGCGGCCGCCCGCAGGGCCAGCAAGGCGGCGGCGACCAGTACAACCAGGGTGGCGGCAACTACGGTGGCGGCCAGCAGCAACAGTACAACCAGGCTCCGCCACGCCAGCAGGCCCAGCGCCCGCAGCAGCAACAGCGCCCGGCGCCGCAGCAGCCTGCGCCGCAGCCGGCGGCTGACTTTGACAGCTTTGATGACGATATTCCGTTCTGATTGAGCGGTTAGGCGTCTCGCCAGACCAGAAACCCGGAGCAACCGCTCCGGGTTTTTTTATGCCTGCTGAAAAGGAAGCAGGGAAGTTGCAGGATGGGTAAGGGCCACCAGGTGCTCGCCACAACATGTTCAGCGCCTTTGAGATCGAGCGCCGCCCGCGCGGCGCATCGCGGATAAATCCGCTCCTACATCTGTTTTGGGCCAGTTATTCCTGGGGCTTTGGTGCGCGCCCCCTTGGCGCATGCCGGGATATAGGTGGAGCGGCTGCAGCAATACCTTCGATTACGAATGGGACAAACAAGGCGGACAGCGGCGACCTCTCAGGAGGGACTGGCCTGAAACAGATGTAGGAGCGGATTTATCCGCGATGCGCCGCGCGGGCGGCGCACGGTCTGACAGGCGCCATGGAACGCGAGGCATGGAGCTGGCATCACCATCTCCCCCTGACACCATCAATCCCTACACCCCTGACCCATGTCATCGCACCTTCTCGTTTTTTGACTAGTCTTATCCATTGGCGGCCATCAATCAGCCGCCACTGTGACTACCAAGAGGCGCCGGCCATGTTCCGTGCGTCCACCACCTGATCAGGAGTGCACGATGGATCTCAACCGTCGGCAGTTCTTCAAGGTCGCCGCCGTCGGCCTTGGAGGTTCGAGCCTGGCGGCGTTGGGCATGGCCCCGACGCCGGCCTTCGCCGAGCAGGTGCGTCACTTCAAGCTGGCGCACACCAAAGAAACCCGCAACACCTGCCCCTACTGCTCGGTCGGCTGCGGCCTGATCATGTATAGCCAGGGTGATGCGGGCAAAAACGTCAAACAGAACATCATCCACATCGAAGGCGACGCCGATCACCCGGTCAACCGCGGCACCCTGTGCCCGAAAGGTGCCGGCCTGCTCGACTTTATCCACAGCCCCAGCCGTCTCAAGTACCCAGAGATGCGCAAGCCGGGCAGCAATGAGTGGGTGCGGGTCAGCTGGGATGAAGCACTGGACCGCGTCGCCGACTTGATGAAAAAGGACCGCGACGCCAACTTCATCGAGAAGAACGCCCAGGGGCAAACCGTCAACCGCTGGCTTACCACCGGTTTCCTCGCTGCCTCCGCCGCCTCCAGCGAGGCCGGCTACCTGACCCACAAGGTCGTCCGCGCAACAGGCATGCTGGGGTTCGACAACCAGGCACGTGTCTGACATGGCCCGACGGTGGCAAGTCTTGCCCCGACGTACGGCCGTGGCGCCATGACCAACCACTGGTCCGATATCGCCAACGCGAATCTGGTCCTGGTGATGGGTGGCAACGCAGCAGAAGCGCACCCCTGCGGCTTCAAATGGGTGACCGAAGCCAAGGCGCACAACCAGGCGCGGCTGATCGTGGTCGACCCGCGGTTTACCCGTACCGCTTCGGTGGCGGACTTCTACGCGCCGATCCGTACCGGTACCGACATCGCCTTCATGGGCGGGCTGATCAATTACCTGCTGAGCAACGACAAGATCCAGCACGAGTACGTGCGCAACTACACCGACGTGTCGTTCATCGTCAAAGAGAACTATGGCTTCGAGGACGGGCTGTTCAGCGGCTACGACGAGGCCAAGCGCGTGTATGCGGATAAGTCCGGCTGGGGTTACGAGCTGGGCGAGGACGGCTTCGCCAAGGTCGACCCGACCCTGCAGCACCCGCGCTGCGTGTTCCAGTTGATGAAGCAGCACTACAGCCGCTATACGCCGGAACTGGCGAGCATGACCTGCGGCATGCCGCAGGACGCCATGATGAAGGTCTGGGAAGAGATCGCCACCTGCTCGGTACCGGGCAAGACCATGACGATCCTCTATGCACTCGGCTGGACGCAGCATTCCATCGGCGCGCAGATCATCCGCAGTGCGGCCATGGTCCAGCTGCTGCTGGGCAACGTCGGTATGCCGGGCGGCGGGGTCAACGCCTTGCGCGGGCACTCCAACATCCAGGGCCTGACCGACCTCGGCCTGCTGTCCAACTCGCTGCCGGGCTACCTGACCCTGGCCGGCGACGCCGAGCAGGACTACGCGGCCTACATCGACAAGCGTGCGTCGAAGCCGCTGCGTCCAGGGCAACTGTCATACTGGCAGAACTACGGCAAGTTCCACGTCAGCCTCATGAAGGCCTGGTACGGGCCAAACGCAACAGCGGAAAACAACTGGGGCTATGACTGGCTGCCCAAGCTCGACGTGCCGGCCTACGACGTGCTGCGCATGTTCGAGATGATGGGCCAGGGCAAGGTCAATGGCTACATGTGCCAGGGCTTCAACCCGATCGCCGCGCTGCCGGACAAGAACCGCGTCACGGCGGCCCTCGGCAAGCTCAAGTGGCTGGTGATCATGGACCCGCTGGCCACCGAAACCTCGGAGTTCTGGCGCAATGCCGGGCCGTTCAACGACGTCGACACGGCCAATATCCAGACCGAGGTGATCCGCCTGCCCACCACCTGTTTCGCCGAGGAGGACGGTTCGCTGGTCAACAGTAGCCGCTGGCTGCAGTGGCACTGGAAGGGCGCTGACGGCCCGGGCGAGACCCGCACCGACGTGCAGATCATGAGCGAGTTGTTCATTCGCCTGCGCAAGCGCTACCAGGCCGAGGGCGGCGCCTATCCCGACGCCATGATGAACATCCACTGGCCGTACAAGATCCCTGAAGAGCCATCGCCTGAGGAGCTGGCCAAGGAGATGAACGGCTGGGCAGTCACCGACCTCACCGACGCCACCGGTGCCACGCTCAAGGCCGGCCAGCAACTGTCGGGCTTCGGTCAGCTGAAGGACGACGGCAGTACCGCGTCCGGCTGCTGGATCTTCGCCGGCTGCTGGACCGAGCAGGGCAACCAGATGGCCCGCCGTGACAACAGCGACCCGTACGGCATGCACCAGGTGCAGAATTGGGCGTGGGCCTGGCCGGCCAACCGCCGCATTCTCTACAACCGTGCTTCCAGCGACCCGCAAGGCAAACCGTGGGACCCGGAGAAGAAGCGCCTGGTGTGGTGGAACGGCAAGGCCTGGACCGGCACCGACGTGCCCGACTTCAAGGTCGACTCGCCGCCCGAGGCAGGGATGAACCCGTTCATCATGAACCCCGAAGGCGTGGCGCGCTTCTTCGCCATCGACAAGATGGCCGAAGGCCCGTTCCCCGAGCACTACGAGCCGTTCGAGACGCCGATTGGCATCAACCCGCTGCACCCGCAGAACAAGAAGGCCACCAGCAACCCGGCCGGGCGGATCTTCGATTCGGTGTGGGACACCCTCGGCAAGCACGACGAGTTCCCCTATGCAGCGACCACCTATCGGCTGACCGAGCACTTCCACTTCTGGAGCAAGCACTGCCGCCTCAACGCCATCGCCCAGCCCGAGCAGTTCGTCGAGATCGGCGAGGTGCTGGCCAACGAGAAAGGCATCAAGGCCGGTGACCGGGTGCGGGTGTCGAGCAAGCGCGGGCACATCGATGCGGTGGCCGTGGTGACCAAGCGGATTCGCCCGCTGCAGGTCAACAACCAGACCGTCCACCAGATCGGCATCCCGCTGCACTGGGGCTTCACCGGGACCACGCGGCATGGCTACCTGACCAACACCCTGGTGCCGTTCCTCGGTGACGGTAATACCCAGACGCCGGAGTCCAAGTCGTTCCTCGTCAAAGTGGAGAAACTCTGATGGCCAGCCAAGATATCATCGCCCGCTCGGCCACCACCACCGTTCCGCCCTCGGTACGCCAGCTGGAGGAGGTTGCCAAGCTGATCGACACCACCAAGTGCATCGGCTGCAAGGCCTGCCAGGTGGCCTGTTCCGAGTGGAACGAGCTGCGTGACGAGGTCGGCCACAACCACGGCACCTACGATAACCCCCAGGACCTCACCGCCGAGACCTGGACCCTCATGCGCTTCACCGAGCACGAGCGCGACGACGGCAACCTGGAGTGGCTGATCCGCAAGGACGGTTGCATGCACTGCGCCGATCCAGGTTGCCTGAAGGCCTGCCCGAGCCCGGGGGCGATCATCAAGCACGCCAACGGTATCGTCGACTTCAACCAGGACCACTGCATCGGTTGCGGCTACTGCATCACCGGCTGCCCGTTCAACATTCCGCGCATCTCGCAGAAGGACCACAAGGCGTACAAGTGCACCCTGTGTTCCGATCGCGTGAGCGTGGGCCTGGAGCCAGCCTGCGTGAAAACCTGCCCGACCGGGGCGATCGTGTTCGGCAGCAAGGATGAGATGAAAGTGCATGCCGCCGAGCGCATCGTCGACCTCAAATCGCGTGGTTACGACAAGGCCGGGCTGTACGACCCGGACGGCGTCGGCGGCACCCACGTGATGTATGTCCTGCACCATGCCGACACGCCCAAGCTGTACGCCGGCCTGCCTGACCAGCCGGTGATCAGCCCGCTGGTGGGGCTGTGGAAAGGCTTCACCAAACCGCTGGCGCTGTTGGCCATGGGCGCGGCGGTGCTGGCCGGGTTCTTCCACTACGTGCGGGTGGGGCCACAGCGGGTGGAAGAGGACGAGCACCCCACACCGCCGGACGACAGCGTGCATCAGGTGGACCCGTCGGTGCATGTCTATGATCCGACCAAGCCCGGTGGGCAAGGGGAGCAGCGGCCATGAACGACAACAAACCCATCCTGCGCTACAACGCCAACGAGCGGACCAACCACTGGATCGTCGCGATCCTGTTCATGACGGCGGGGCTCTCCGGGCTGGCGCTGTTCCACCCGGCACTGTTCTGGCTCAGCCATCTGTTCGGT
This sequence comes from Pseudomonas sp. NPDC089428, assembly GCF_044749325.1. Classification (NCBI taxonomy): domain Bacteria; kingdom Pseudomonadati; phylum Pseudomonadota; class Gammaproteobacteria; order Pseudomonadales; family Pseudomonadaceae; genus Pseudomonas; species Pseudomonas sp. NPDC089428. The sequence continues at coordinate 261,657 of NZ_JBIVHT010000007.1, read as the reverse complement.
GGCGGGCCATGGACGCGCATCCTGCACCCGTTCCTGGGGGTGGCGATGTTCGTGTTCTTCCTCGGCTTGGTGTTCCGTTTCTGGCGCGCCAACTTCATCACCGCCAACGACCGCCTGTGGCTGCGCCGCGTGGACCGGGTGATGCTCAACAAGGAGGAGGGCGTACCGCCGATCGGCAAGTACAACGCCGGGCAGAAGCTGCTGTTCTGGACCCTGTTGGCGTGCATGCTGGTGCTGCTGCTCAGCGGCGTGGTGATCTGGCGTGCGTATTTCAGCCACCTGTTCGGCATCGAGGTCATTCGCCTGTCGGCGCTGGCCCATGCCCTGGCGGCGTTCGTGCTGATCCTCAGCATCATCGTGCACATCTACGCCGGTATCTGGATCAAGGGCTCGATCGGCGCCATGCTGCATGGCTGGGTCAGCCGCGCCTGGGCACGCAAGCACCATGAGCTGTGGTACCGCGAAGTGACCGGTGACAAGCCCCCAGGCAATCATGGACGCAAAGAAGGATGAGCGCTTGAGCACGATACTCGAACCTGGGCAGATCGAAGCGTCGGCAGTGATGCCGCCGTTTCTGCATCTGCCACCTGCCAACCTGTTTGCACTGCGCGCCGCGCGCCTTGAGCACCTGGCCGAGTGCAGCGCACTGGCTGATTACCTGCGGCTGATCGCAAAACTGTGCCGCGTCCAGCAGCAGCTTGTGGATAAGCCTCCCAGCGAGTTGCCTGTGGCCGAGGAGCGTCAGCGCCTGTGTATAAGTCATGGTCTGCCACCGCTGGCAGCCGATAGCCTGGTGCGCGAAGGCCAGTGGCTGGTGTGGTTGGAGACCTTGCTCATACACTTCGACAGCGAGGCCAGTGGCCCGCTGGGCGAGGCGCTGCAAGCCCTGCGCGACAGTGACGGTAGTCAGCGCAAGGGCTGGGGTATCGCCTTGCTCGGCGGGCAGTACGATGCGCTGCCGGCGGCGCTGGTGCCGTTCATTGGCGCCGCCTTGCAGGCTGCCTGGTCGAGCTGGTTGCTGGCGCTGCCTGCCCCCGAGCTCAAGCCCGCCGGCAGCCTGGCACAGTGCCCGGCTTGTGGTTCGCCAGCGATGGCCGGTGTGGTACGTAACCGTGGCAAGCACAACGGGTTGCGTTACCTGGCCTGTTCGCTGTGTGCCTGTGAGTGGCATGTGGTGCGGGTCAAGTGCGTGTATTGCGAATCGAGCAAGGATTTGCGTTATACCAGCCTCGACGATGATCGGTATGCGCCGGGCAAGGCGCCGCTCCGGGCTGAATGCTGCCCAGGGTGCCAGAGCTACCTGAAGCAGAACTATCTGGAAAACGATGCGGCGGCCGAGCCGCTGGCCGACGACCTGGCCAGCCTGGCGCTGGATATTCGCCTGGATGAGGAGGGTTTCCAGCGACTGGCACCCAACCTGATGCTCGCACCTGGATAGTAGGGGAGTGTCTACACTGCAATAGCGAGTCGCCCTTTTCGCGGGCAAGTCGGGGCGCCGAACCGCCGCTCCCACAGGTATCGCGCCAACATGAAGCCTGGCGCTGTACCTGTGGGAGCGGCGGTTCGGCGCCCCGACTTGCCCGCGAAAGGGCCATCACCGACAACGGATCAGTCCAAGGTAGTACTGCATGTCCTCCAGCCTAGCCAGCGACACCCCACGCCTGCCTTCCATCGACACGCTTCTGCGCCACCCGGCATGCCTTCCGCTGATCGACCGCCACGGCCGCGACGCCGTCCTGGCCACCCTCAGGCAATTGCTCGACGACCTGCGCGTCCCGGCCCTCAGCGGCGAGCTCGGCAGCGCCGAGCTGGCCCCGGAAATCCTTCTCGGCCGCACCGGCGAACGCCTGGTCGTCCAGCAACGCAGCCAGGTCCGCAGGGTCTTCAATCTCACCGGCACCGTGTTGCACACCAATCTGGGCCGCGCACTGCTGCCCGAGGAAGCCGTCGAAGCCATGCAGACTGCCGCCCGCTACCCACTCAACCTGGAATTCGACCTGGGCACCGGCAAGCGCGGCGACCGTGACGACCTGATCGAAGGCCTGATCCGTGAGCTGACCGGCGCCGAAGCCGTCACCGTGGTCAACAACAACGCGGCTGCCGTGCTGCTGGCGCTCAACAGCCTGGGCGCGCGCAAGGAGGGCATCATCAGCCGCGGCGAACTGATCGAGATCGGCGGCGCCTTTCGCATCCCCGACATCATGGCCCGCGCCGGGGTGAAGTTGCATGAGATCGGCACCACCAACCGTACCCACGCCCGTGACTATGAAGCCGCCATCGGCCCGCGCACCGGCCTGCTGATGCGCGTGCATTGCAGCAACTACAGCATTCAGGGCTTCACCCATCAGGTACCGACTGCCGAGCTGGCGCGTATCGCCCACCAGCATGAACTGCCGCTGCTCGAAGACCTCGGCAGCGGCAGCCTGCTCGACCTCACCCGCTGGGGCCTGCCCGCCGAACCGACGGTGCGCCAGGCATTGGTCGATGGCGCCGATATTGTCACCTTCAGCGGCGACAAGCTGTTGGGTGGCCCCCAGGCGGGGATCATCGTCGGTCGCAAGGAACTGATCGCCAGGATCAAGAAAAACCCACTCAAGCGCGCATTGCGCGTCGACAAGATCACCCTCGCTGCACTCGAGGCGGTGCTGGCGCTGTACCGAAACCCCGACCGCCTGGCCGAGCGCCTGCCGAGCTTGCGCCTGCTCACCCGCAGCCAGTCTGAGATCCAGGCCCAGGCCGAGCGCCTGGCCCCCGCACTCAAGGCGCACCTGGGTGAGCAATGGCTGGTCAGTGTCGAGCCGGCGCTGGGCATGATCGGCAGTGGCAGCCAACCGGTGGCGCGCCTGCCGAGTGCAGCGTTGTGCTTGCGCCCACAGGTGTCGAAGAAGCTGCGCGGGCGCAGCCTGCATGTGCTGGAGCGTGCCCTGCGCGACTTGCCGGTGCCGGTGCTCGGGCGCATCGATGACGATGCCTTGTGGCTTGATCTGCGCCAGCTCGACGATGAGCCCCAGTGGCTGGCGCAGCTGCCGGCCTTGCAACTGGGGCCAGTGCGGTGATCGTCGGCACCGCCGGCCACATCGACCACGGCAAGACCGCGCTGCTTCAGGCCCTCACCGGCCAGGCCGGTGACCAGCGCCAGGAAGAGCGGGCCCGCGGCATGACCATCGACCTCGGCTACCGCTATGCGGCACTGGCCGAAGGGGCGGCGTTGACCGGGTTCATCGATGTACCGGGCCATGAGCGGTTTATCCACAACATGCTGGCTGGCGCCCATGGCATCGACCTGGTGCTGCTGGTGGTGGCCGCCGATGACGGGGTGATGCCGCAGACCCGCGAGCACCTGGCGATCATCGAGTTGTTGGGTATACCCCAGGCGCTGGTGGCGATCAGCAAATGCGATCGGGTCGAGCCGGCGCGTCTGGCAGAGGTGCAAGCGCAGGTCAAAGCGTTGCTGGCTGAGGGGCCCTATGCCAAGGCACGGCAATTCCCCGTGTCGAGTATCACCGGGCAAGGTATCGACGTGTTGCGCCGGGCCTTGCTGGAAGCCGAGGTGCGGGTACGCCAGCGCAGCGTGCGCGGTGGCTTTCGTCTGGCGGTCGATCGCGCCTTCGCCGTGACCGGCGCCGGGGTGGTCGTGACTGGCACGGCGCTGGCCGGGCGCGTCAGTGCGGGTGATACGTTGTTGCTGGGCAAGGCCGGCAAGCCGGTGCGGGTGCGTGGCCTGCACGCACAGAACCAGGTGGCCCTGGTGGCCGAGGCCGGCCAGCGGGTGGCGCTGAACATCGCCGCCGAACGCCTGACGGTTGAGCAGGTGCACCGCGGCGACTGGCTGGTGCCCGAATGGCTGCATGCACCCAGCGTGCGGGTGGATATCGAACTCTGCCTGCTACCCGGTGAAACCCGCGTTTTCGAACATTTCAGCGCCGTTCACGTGCACCTTGGTACCCAGGATGTGACCGCCCGGGTGGCCTTGCTCGAGGGCGAAACCCTGGCTGCCGGCCAGCGCATGTTTGCCCAGTTGCTGCTCAACGCGCCGTTGCAGGCGGTTCACGGTGACCGTCTGGTGCTGCGAGACCAGCGTGCCCAGCGTACTCTCGGCGGTGGCAAGGTGCTCGACCCGTTCGCGCCGAGTCGCCAGCGCCGCAGTGCCGAACGCCTGCGCCAGTTGCAGGTGCTGCGCGATGCAGATGGCCTGGAGGAGGCACTGCCCGCGTTGCTCGCCAGTGCGCTTGGGGGGCTCGACCCGCAGCGCCTGGAGCGCCAGTTCAATCGCCAGCGTGAAACCTGGTTAGTGCCCAATGATGTGCTGGTGGTGGCCACGCGCCAGGGGCCGCTGCTGTTTGCCAGAAGCCAGTGGCAGGCACTGCGGGATCAGGTGCTGGAGCAGCTGGCGCGGTTCCACGAACAGGAGACTGACCAGCTCGGCCCGGACCGCGACCGCTTGCGCCGCTTCGCCGCCTTGCCGCTGGAACGCCCGGCATTTGTCAGCCTGCTCGATGAGCTGCTCAATGACCAGTTGGTAGCCAGCAGTGGGCCGTGGCTGCATTTGCCTGATCACAAGGTGCAGTTGAGCGCCGCCGACAGCGCGCTGTGGGCGCGGCTACAGCCGAAGTTGCTGGCAGGGCAATATGATCCGCCCTGGGTCAGGACCTTGGCCGCAGAAGAAAACTGCGCGGAGGCGGAGGTGCGCTTGCTGCTGCGCAAGCTCGCCCGGTTGGGCCTGGTGCATCAAGTGGTGCGCGACCTGTTCTACCCTGAAGTGACGCTACGGCGCATGGCAGAGCTGCTGCTGGGGCAGGCCAACGAGACGCCGATAGTGCAGGTTGCCGCATTTCGCGATATGTTGGGCATCGGTCGCAAGCGCAGTGTGCAGATTCTGGAGTATTTCGACCGCCTTGGCCTGACCCGGAGGGTGGCCGACCAGCGTTACATCCGCGCCGACAGCGCCCTGGCGCAGCAACAGGCCAGGCACTGAGTTCAAGGAAGGCAATCGCGCCCGGTGGCGCGGCCGGGCTTCAAACCCGGTTGGGGACGGCAGCCGTTCCCGGGCAGGTTCGACTCCCGCTGCCTTCCGCCACTTTTACTGCCCTGCAGGGCCTTTGTGGGAGCGGGTTCATCGGGGCGCCGAACCGCCGCGAAGAGGCCCTGACAGGCGATAGTCAGGCTCGTTCTCCGCACAGGTCCAGAGCAAACCAATGCTCTGCTTCATTTACATCCAGCCCTGCGCCCAACAGCGCAAACATCTTGCCCAGCGCCGCCTCGCGGGTCATGCCGCCACCACTCACCAATCCGGCGCCGCGCAAGCGGTTACCTGCCGCATAGGTATCGAACACCACCGACCCTTCCGGGCACTGGCTGATGGCAGCCAGCAGCACACCGCGCTGGCGCGCTGCACGCAGTACTTCCAGCAATGCCTGGTCATCGGACGGCCCGGTACCACTGCCATAGCACTCCAGCAGCAGCCCTTGCACACCGCTGTCGAGCAGTGCCTTCAGGTGGCTGGCTTGCAGGCCCGGGAACACCGGCATCACCGCCAGGTTGACCGGCTGGCGCTGCTGGCGATAGCCCAGGGCAGCAGGCAATTCGGCGGCGCGCTCGCCTTCACGATGGCGCGGCAACGCGGCGAAGGCGTCGAAAGCCTCGCTGCGCAGCTTCGACGTCCGGCAGCCATGCAGCAGCTGGCCATGGAAGTACAGCTGCACGCCATCTTCCAGGCCTTGCTCGACCTGGCGCAGGGCCCCGCACAGGTTGTCCCAGGCATCGCTGCCCGGCGCACCGGCCGGCAGCATCGAGCCGGTCAGCAGCACCGGCACTGCCAGGCCCAGCAACAGGAATGACAGCGCCGCAGCGCTGTAGGCCAGGCTGTCGGTGCCATGCAGCACCAGCACGCCGTCATGACCGGCGTCCACCGCCGCGACGATGGCATCGCGCATCGCCAGCCAATTGTGCTGCTGCATGTTGGCGCTATCGAGCAGCGGGTTCATTTCCTGCAGCGTCCACTGCACCTGGGGTGCATCGGTCAGTTGGGCGAGGTGTGCGCGCATCCGAGCATCGAAACCACCGGCCGGCGCCAGGCCTTCGGCGGTTTCGAGCATGCCGATGGTGCCACCGGTGTAGAGGACGAGGAGATTCTTGACTGCACGCATGGAAAGCATCCGTAGCGGTGAGCGGAGGTAGAGCAGCCGCCCACGGACGGGGCGGCTGGGCAGGGCAGGATATCAGCGCTGCGGCTGAACTTGGCCGACTGCTTTGTCAGTGGCTGTTTCCACCTGCGGATTGGCAGGCCAGGCGTTGCGGTCCAGGTCCAGGTCGGCAAACTTCGACGAGTCGAACACCGGCTGCTGGATGCCTGCCTTGCGCTGGTCGTCGTAGTCGCGCATCACCCGCAGGCCGACCTTGAACAGCAGGGCCAGGGCCACCAGGTTGACGAAGGCCAGGCAGGTCATGGTGATGTCGGCGAAGGCGAACACGGTCGACAGGTCCTGCATCGAACCCCACACCACCAGCGCCAGTACCAGAGCACGGAAGCCCAGCAGCACGATGCGGTTGCGGCTGAGGAACTGCAGGCTGTTCTCGCCCAGGTAGTAGTTGTAGAGGATGCAGGTGAACACGAACAGCGACAGTGCCACGCTGACGAACAGGCGGCCCCAGTCACCGACAACGGCGGCCAGCGAGTTCTGGGTCAGGACGATGCCGTCACCTTCGAAGCCTGGGGTGTAGAAGCCCGACAGCAGGATCAGCAGCGCGGTGCAGGTGCAGATCACGAAGGTGTCGAGGAACACGCTGAAGGCCTGGACCACGCCCTGGGCGCCCGGGTGCTTCACCGCAGCCACGGCAGCCACGTTCGGTGCGCTGCCCAGGCCCGCTTCGTTGGCGAATACGCCACGCTTCACGCCCATGACGATGGCGCTGCCGAGCAGGCCGCCGAATGCCGGGTCGAGGCCGAAGGCGCTCTTGAAGATGGTTTCCAGCATGGCGGGCACGTGTTCGATCTGGGTGCCGATCACGTACAGGGTCACGCCGATGTAGGCCAGGGTCTTGATCGGTACCAGCAGGTCCGACACTGCAGCGATGCGCTTGATGCCACCGATGAAGGTGATGGCCAGCAGCACGGCCAGGACGATGCCGGTGTGGCGCGGGTCGAAGGCAAAGGCGTTCTGCAGCGAGTGGGTCACGGTGTACGACTGCAGGCCGATGAAGGCGAAGCCGTAGGTGACCAGCAGCAGGATCGAGAACACGATGGCCATGCTTTTACGCTTCAGGCCGTGCTGGATGTAGTAGGCCGGGCCGCCACGGTACAGGCCGTCGCCGTCGGCGCGTTTGTAGACCTGGGCCAGGGTGCATTCGAAGAAGCTGCTGGCCATGCCGACCAGAGCAGTGACCCACATCCAGAACACCGCGCCTGGGCCACCCAGGGTCACGGCGATACCGACACCGGCGATGTTACCGGCACCAACACGGCCGGCGAGGCTCAGCATCAGGGCCTGGAAGGAGCTCAGCTGGCCTGCCTGGCCACGCAGCGATTCCTTGAAGACGGCGAACATGTGGCCGAAGTGGCGGAACTGAACGAACCGCGAACGGATGGTGAAGTAACCGCCGAGACCGACGATCAGCACGATGAGGAGTTTCCCGGAAAGGAAATCGTTGAGTGCTTCGAGCATTGGAAAATGACCTCGATTCTTATTCTTCGCATGGAATGAAGAGCGGACGGCAGGCGCACCGCTATTCGTTGGGGCGCATGGTTGGCCATGACAAGAGTCGTTACAATTTCGCGGGTTGCTCTGATTTGGTGCGACTTGATGCTAGAATGGCGTCATTCGCTTCACCTGAGTTCCCTGTCATGAGCGATCATTTCGCTATCAACCTCAAACTGGCTTGCAGCCACTACCGCTCTATCTCGGAAGTTTGCCGCCAGCTTTCGATCAACCGTGCGCAGTTCAACAAGTACCTGAGCGGCCAGAGCCGTCCGACGCCTTTCAACCTCAAGCGCATCGGTGATTTCTTTGGTGTCGAGGATTACGAGCTGAACCTGCCGGCCGAACAGTTCGCCCGCTTGATCGGCGCGCGCGTATCGACCGTCACCGACCAGCCCGGCGATCCGATCAGCGAACTGTTCCGCCCGCTGCACGACCACGCTGGCAACCTGTCGCGCTATTGCGGTTATTACTTCGAGTATTCCAACTGCATGTCGGTGCCGGGCACCATCCTGGTGTCGCTGGTGCACCTGTGGGAGGAGCGCGGCCGCTTCATGTTCGAGCGCCAGGAACGCCAGGAGCGCTCCAGCGCTACCGACCAGCATGCCGAGGTGCGCTGCCGCTACCTGGGCGCAGCGTTCCAGTTGCAGGACCGGATGTTCCTCATCGACTACGAGTCGCTTACCTTCAACGAGATGAGCCAGACCATTCTCATCCCCAGCTTCAAGAGCCGCATCACCCGCCTCAATGGCCTCAAGGCCGGCGTGTCCAGCGGCGACCGGCGCAACCCGGCCTGCACCCGCGTGGTGTGGGAATTCCTGGGCGAGGAGATCAACCGCATCAATGCCTATCGCCAGGTCAGGTTGTACCGGCCGGACGATCCACGGATCGATGACGATGTGCGCGAACGGCTGAGCGTGCGGCCGCTGAGCAACGGGCTCTTTGAAATCGAGTGATGCCTGACGGGTCAAGCGCCGTCGAGGATGAATGCCTCCACGGCGTTGGCAACCTGGTCAGCAATTGCCGGAGCTGTACGCAGGTGAGCGGCGATGCCATGGTCGCAGTCCGTTAGAAACAGGCATTGCAGGCGCTCCGCTGAAACGGCTCGCATCAGGGCCTGGGTGACTTCTTCGGGGATCGGGCTGTAACGGTCCCTACCGGCCAGCCGCAGGTTGCCCGCGCTGGTGCCCGGCGCTTTGCCGAATCGTTGTGAGTTGAGCCCGTCGAACTCACCGATCACCATCAGCACTCTGCCTCGGAACTGTTGGAGGAAGGCGTAACTGTCGCTGTTCATAAACCCATAGGGCTTGCTGATGGCCGCCGTAAATGCCGGGCCGAACGGCGCCTGGTGAGCTTCATCTGGATAGACTGCCGGGCAGATCAGCACGATGTTTTCAACCTGCGGCAAGCGCGCCGCAAGCTTCAGGGCGATGGCGGCGCCCAGGCTATGGCCAATGAGCGTGCGGCATCGGTTTGCGATATGGGCGTGAAAGCGCTGGGCCTCTTCAAGGTTGATTGCCAATGACGGTGCCACTGCCCCTGGTTCGCTGGCATGGCTGTGCCCGGACAGGTTGCCTGTCAGCGAGCCGATCCCGGCGGCTTGCAGTCGATAGATCAGAGGGTTGAGCCGGGTGTAGTCCGAGCGTGCGCCACCCAGTACGAATACTGGAGGTGCGCGCTCGATATCAGGCACCAGCAAGCGGGCTTGCTGGCGGTAGTTTTCAAACAGTTCGTCGATGAACAGCTCCCGTCCCGGAGCGGGTTCGTCGAACTGCCATTTCGAACGCTGCTGAGTGCCCGTTTGCAAGTGCATGGTGCTCGTTAGAAGAACGTGTTGTGTAACCATTCGCCCAGTGGATTGCCGCTATCGAACAGCAGTTTGAACGCCATGATGCAACACACACAGACCAAAAGCGGCTTGATCAGCCGTGGGCCAAAGTGTACTGCGCAGCGTGCGCCCAACTGTGCGCCCGCGAACGCGGCCAATGCCATTGCCAGCGCCAGTGACCAGATGATCGCTCCGCTGAATGTGAACACTGACAAGGCGCCCAGATTGCAGGCCGCGTTCAACAGTTTGCTGTTGCACACCGCTTGTATCAGGTGCTGACCGAGCAGCGTCACGCAGGCCAGCATGAAGAACGAGCCAACCCCGGGGCCGAAAATTCCGTCATAAAAACCAATGATCGGAGCCACTGCCACGCAGAAGAGGCTAGTCGATATCTTTGCCTTGCGTGCTTGTTCATTGGGTTTTGGGCTGAACGCGAAATAGGCGGCTACCGCTATCAGCAGGAACGGGATGCAGGCCTGGAGAATGCTCTTAGGTACATAACTTACCGACAAGGCCCCTGTGGCCCCGCCAATAAATGACATGATTGCCATCGGACTGCTGCGCCTCCAGTCAATCATGCCTTTGCGGGCAAAGGCGCATGTAGCGGAGACGGTAGCCGACGCCGCCTGAAATTTATTGGTGGCAATTGCCGCCAAGGGCTCAATGCCAGCAACAAACATTACCGGAAGGGTAATCAGGCCTCCGCCCCCGGCAATGGCATCGAAAAACCCAGCCATCAGTGCAACCAGGGCGAGTGTCATGACAAGTGTCAGGTCGAGTTCGATCATGGGATGTCCTCCTTCACTCAGCCACGAACAAGCAGCGGGTCGGCAACCCGTACCAACGGTGTTGCGTGACGGGAGTATCCGAACTGGCGAATCAGCAGCCGGCGGTTGTCCTGGACGATATCGCGGCCGTGCAGGGCTCGGCTGTTGTTGATCATCAGTGCAGTGTCAGGTTGGAGGACGAACCTCAGTGGCTGTGCGACGCTCAGCAGTTTTTGAAAGCGCTCGAAAGCGGCCGCGACAGCACTGCAGGCACGCGCATTCAACGAAAAGCGGTAGCTGTTGTAACGGAGTGAAAATCCGCCATGGGCCTCGAACTGCAGCATGGAAATGCCTTCTCCAGCATTGCCTTGCCCGTGAGCGAAGCAGTCACTGCGGGTGAAGTCGAAGGACGCTGAAGTGAGCGCGAGCGCTTCCAGTCCGTCCAAGCGTCTGATGATGTCCCTGAGCGGGAATACATGTGTGGGTTCATTGGCGGGATTCCAGCGTGCAGTCAGGATCAGCGCTGAAGGGGCGGGGGAGTGATCATGGCTGGCGATCGTCGAGCAATTGTAAGGCGCTTCGGTGTGAGGCCCCAGACGCAGGCCTGCGTGCGAGCTGGTTTCAACATTTGCGCTGGTATCTTCGCCGAAACGCGGGACGCGGCCGCCGCCCTTGAAGTTGCCGACCAAACGTACTTGTTTGCCTTCGTTGTCAATATCGAAGGCAAAGTTTCGATGGCGTGCCAGTTCCAACAGCAATTGGTTGCGCGACGCGAGGTATTGGCAGCGAGGATCGTGCGCCAGGGTGAAAATATCGGGTAGCTGCTCGGGCATCGGATCGTCAGCACATGGCATCTGCCGGTATATCAATGCGCAAAGTTGCCCTTCGCTGAAGCGCTGCAACATGGCACGCTGTTCATCGCTCAAGACTGTTTCGATTTCCTGAGCGAATGCACGAGCCTTGAGTGCGACGCCTTTGGCTTCTGGTCCGCCCGATGCAGCCATGGCAAGGCTTGCCCAGGATATGGCTTGGTTTTGTTCATGGTTTAAATCCAGGTAGGCGATTTCCTGATGAGGCATTGAACGTTCCTTGTAGTTGTTCTTATGAGCCCTCCACTTGGCAAGTGGGGAAGTCGGCTATTCAATGGAGGTAGGTCGCCAGATGGAAATCAGCTGTTTCTTGAGGTGGTGTAGGAAACTTCCTCCGACGTGGAGCTGAGCGTCTGAAATTCGACGCCCTGACCGTCCTTGGGCGTTGCCAGGCCCTGTGTTGGACTTCCCGGCCAGGAAACCGCAAAATGGCCCTTTCCCTCAATCAACCTGTTCGGATCTGCTGACTCTATGCGTATGCGCCTGATGCTGTTGGGTGGTGGCAATGCCCTCGGGCAAGCGCTGATTCGTCTCGGGGCCGAGGAGGACATCGCATTCCTGGCACCGCGCCCGCCGGAGAACGGCTGGGCCCCGGCCAGCCTCACTCAGCTGCTTGATGATCATCGCCCCGATGCCTTGGTCAACCTGGCCTACTACTTCGACTGGTTCCAGGCCGAGTCGGTCAGCGACCAGCGCCTGGCCCTGCAGGAGCGTGCTGTGGAGCGATTGGCCGAGTTGTGCCAGCACCACCAGATCACCCTGGTACAGCCTTCCAGCTACCGGGTGTTCGACGGTTCGCGGGCCACGGCCTACAGCGAAAAAGACGAACCGGTACCGCTGGGCCAGCGTGGCCAGGCCCTGTGGCGTATCGAGCAAAGCGTGCGCGCGGCATGCCCGCAGCATGTGCTGCTGCGCTTCGGCTGGTTGCTGGACGAGAGCATCGACGGTGCCCTGGGCCGCTTCCTGACCCGTGCCGAGCAACCCCAGGAGCTGCTGCTGGCCGACGATCGCCGTGGCAACCCGACGCCGGTCGATGACGCCGCGCGGGTGATCCTGTCGGTGCTCAAGCAGCTTGATTGCAGTGCGCCGCTGTGGGGCACCTACCATTACGCCGGCAACGAGGCGACCACGCCGCTGGCGCTGGGCCAGGCGATTCTCAGCGAGGCCGGCCAGTACCGTCAGCTGGCCGTGCAGGCGCCGACCCCTCAGGCCCATGCTGCGCGGCCGGATGCCAGCGAGGAGCCGCAGCACGCGGTACTGGCCTGCAAGAAAATTCTTCACACTTTCGGTATCAAGCCGCGTGCCTGGCGCGCGGGCTTGCCACCTCTACTGGATCGATTCTACCGCCATGGCTGATGCCCCCATCCTGATCACCGGCGGCGCCGGCTTTATCGGCTCCCACCTGTGCGATGCGTTGCTGGCCAAGGGCTATGCGGTACGTATTCTCGACGACCTTTCCACCGGCAAGCGCGACAACCTGCAACTGGGCAACCCAAACCTCGAGCTGATCGAAGGCGATGTCGCCGATGCCAAGCTGGTAGAGCGTGCAGCCGCCGGTTGCCGTGCTGTGGTTCACCTGGCTGCGGTGGCGTCGGTGCAGGCGTCGGTCGAAGACCCGGTGAAGACCCACCAGAGCAACTTCATCGGTACCCTCAACGTGGCCGAGGCCATGCGCGTGCATGGCGTGCGCCGCGTGCTCTTTGCATCGAGCGCAGCGGTGTACGGCAACAACGGTGAAGGTGAGTCGATTGCCGAGGACACGCCCAAGGCGCCGCTGACGCCCTATGCGGTAGACAAGCTGGCCAGCGAGCAGTACCTGGACTTCTACCGCCGCCAGCATGGCCTGGAGCCGGTGATATTCCGCTTCTTCAACATCTTCGGCCCGCGGCAGGACCCTTCATCGCCATACTCCGGGGTGATCAGCATCTTCAGCGAGCGGGCGGCCCAAGGCTTGCCGATCACTGTGTTCGGTGATGGCGAGCAGACCCGCGACTTTCTCTACGTCGGCGACCTGGTGCAGGTGATGGTGCAGGCACTGGAGCAACCGCAGGTGGAAGAGGGCGCGGTGAACGTCGGCCTTAACCAGGCGACTTCGCTGAACCAGATGCTCAAGGCACTGGAGAAGGTGGTGGGTAGCTTGCCGGTGATCAGCTACGGGCAGGCGCGCTCGGGTGACATTCGCCATTCCCGAGCGGACAACCAGCGTTTGCTGGCGCGTTTCGATTTCCCGCAGCCGACTCCGATGGTCGAGGGTTTGGCCAAGCTGCTCGGCAAGGCTTGAGATAGCTGGGGCGTGCCGGCGATGGGTCGCGAAGCGGCCCCGGCAGTTTATGCAACAACCGTGAAATCGTGGGGCCGCTTTGCGGCCCATCGCTGGCAAGCGCGGCTCCCAAAGGGTTCACGTATGCCGCACAACCTTGCGCAGGCAATCCTCCGCCGCCAGCAGCCGGCCATCCTCGGCCCGCACCTGCAGAATCCCGACTGGCCGCCCCTTGGCGCTGTCCACCAACTCCGACCGCGCTTCCCCCGCCTCGAACAAAAACCGCTCCCCCCACTGGCGCAACCCAACCACGATCGGAAATACCGAGCGCCCCTTTTCGGTCAGCACATATTCCTTGTACGCACTGCCATCGGACGCCGGCTGCAAAGCCAGCAACCCGCTCTCCACCAGCAGCTTCAGCCGCGACGCCAAGATGTTCTTCGCCAGCCTCAGGTTCTTCTGGAACTCGCTGAAACGGCGCAGGCCATCGAAGGCATCGCGCAGGATCATCAGCGCCCAACGGTCGCCCAGCACTTCCAGCGCACGGGCCACGGGGCATTGAGCGTTCACTTCATCGAGCATTGGCAGCACCTGCATTGTTCATCTGGTTGCAGATTAAAACCACATTTGCTAAATATCCATCACCTAGTTTCAATTTGAAACCAGTTGCGATGAGGTGAGCTCGATGAATCGCTGGATAACCCTGTTGCTTGCCGCCACCTGCGCCATGGCCGTGGCCACGGTCTATTTCGCCCAGCCTTTGCTCGAGTCGATGGCCCGTGATCTGGGTGTGAGGCAGCAGCAGATCGGTTGGGTGGTCGGTGCGACCCAGGCGGGTTATGCCCTTGGGCTGATCCTGATCGTGCCCCTGGGCGATCTGATCGAACGCAAGCGCATGCTGCTGGTGCAGCTGTTGGTTGCCGCCCTGGCCTTGGTCGGTGTTGGCCTGGCTCAGCAATGGCTGGTTGTGCTAGCAGCGCTGGCCCTGGTCGGGCTGATGGCGGTCATGGTGCAGGTGATGGTCGCCCACGCCGCAACCCTCGCCACTCCGGCCAGCCAGGGCCAAGTGGTGGGCACGGTCACCAGCGGGGTGGTACTGGGTATCTTGCTGGCGCGTCTGGTCTCAGGGGCGCTCGCCGACCTGGCGGGATGGCGCAGTGTCTACTTCGTGGCGGCGGCACTGCTCACGCTCATGGCTGTGGTGCTCTGGCGCTGGCTACCCCCGAGCCAGTTACCCGCGCAACGACCTGGCTACCGGCACCTGATCGGCGCTTTGTTCACGTTGTACCGGCACGACAGCCTGCTGCGCCGACGAGGGTTGTTCGGGCTGCTGATCTTCGCTGCGTTCAGCGTTCTGTGGACTGCCATGGTGCTGCCCTTGAGTGCGCCACCGCTGGCGCTCAGCCATACCGAGATCGGCCTGTTCGGCCTGGCGGGTATCGCCGGTACCCTGGCCGCGTCGCGGGCCGGTCGGCTGGCTGATCGAGGGCTGGGCGAGCGCACCACCGGTCTGGCGCTGGCCTTGTTGACGCTGTCATGGCTACCGACAGCCTGGGTCGGACACTCGCTGACCGCGTTCGTGCTGGGCGTGCTGATGCTGGATTTTGCCGTGCAGGCGGTGCATGTCACCAACCAGAGCCTGTTGTTGGCGGGGCGTGGCGCGATGGCCAGCCGCTTGATTGGCGCCTACATGTGTTGCTACTCGATCGGCAGCGGCCTGGGGGCCGTGCTGGCCAGTTGGGTGTATGCGCGCTGGGGGTGGGTTGCGGTATGCGGGCTGGGCATGGTGATCAGTGCGCTGGCACTTGGGTGTTGGTCATGGGGGCAA
Organism: Pseudomonas sp. NPDC089428; assembly: GCF_044749325.1. Classification (NCBI taxonomy): domain Bacteria; kingdom Pseudomonadati; phylum Pseudomonadota; class Gammaproteobacteria; order Pseudomonadales; family Pseudomonadaceae; genus Pseudomonas; species Pseudomonas sp. NPDC089428. Next base: position 246,411 of record NZ_JBIVHT010000007.1, on the reverse strand, counting down.
CGAGCAAGGGCGACCGAAGCCGCCCTGCCGTGTTCAGGTCAGAACTTGTAGCCAAGGCCGACCATGTACACCCACGGGTCGACATCGACGTCGACCTTGGTCTTGCTGTAGCCCAGTGCGGTCGGGCCGTTGACGCTGGCCTTGGTGTCGATGTCGACGTACCAGACCGAGGCGTTCACCAGCAGGTTGTCGGTGATCATGTAGTCCATGCCCAACTGGCCGGCGATGCCCACCGAATCCTGCAGCTTGAGGTTGCTGAAGCCTTGTTGCTTGCGCGCGCTGGTCAGGTCTTCGTCGAAGAACAGGGTGTAGTTGATGCCGACGCCGGCATAGGGCTGGAACTTGGAGTTCGGCTCCATCGGGTAGTACTGCACGGACAGGGTCGGTGGCAGCTGTTTGATGTCGGCCAGCTTGCCGTCCAGCCCGCCACCGAGGCCTTTGACGCCGACGCTGTGCTTGAACGGGGTCGCAGCCAGCAGTTCCAGGCCGACGTGGTCGGTGAGCATGTAGGCGAAGGTCAGGCCCAGCTGGGTGTCGCTGTCCAGGGTCGCCTTGGTGCCCGATACCTTGTTGCCGTCGAATTTCAGGTCGCCGCTGTTTTCGTTCGGGGCAGTGGTGATGGCACCGGCGCGGACGATGACATCACCCGCCTGGTGGGCGTGGGCAACAGGGGCGGCGAGCGCAAGGGCCACAAGCGAGGCACCGAGCAAGGACTTGTTCATGGAAGCTCCCAAAGGACGTGAGTAATCGAGTAGTCCAATGGTACGGATGCGTCTGAACCGAAAGTTTGACCCAGCTCAAAGAAGCGTCGTCACGAATTCGAAACAGTTCTCACTTGAGAACATAAGCGTATATTTTCTCCGCTTCCATCTGGTATCCGGCGTCGGCCAATTCGCTGCTGGAGGCTCTAACCTGCATCTTTCCCTCGATCCAGTAGGGCTGGTAGAGGTCCTCCACGCGCACACCCATTTCACTGAAGATATGCACGATCTGGTTCGACGGCGGAGGGGGCACATGGATGCAGGCGCCGTAATAAGGCACCAGCAGAAACTCCGTGGTACGGCCTTCTTCACTTACCTCCAGCGGCACGATATAGCCCGGTATCTTGACCTGCTGGCCGTCCAGGCTTTTCACCACCGGGGCATCGGGCGCCTGCTGGCGTGCCGGTGGGGCCGACTCGGCAGACAGCGCATTGCTCAGCTGCGACATGTCGTGCAGCGGCGCCAGTTGTGGCGGGATGACCGGCGCGCCTTCGGGGATGAGTGCAGGCCAGTCCAGCTCGCGGGGCTCCGAGGCCCAGGCTGGTAGTGCCAGCGAGAGCAGCACTACCAGCAAAAGTTGGGCTGCCTGTCCCGGCCCTTTCGCGGGCGAGCCCGCTCCCACAGGGTTCGGCGTGCTCCTTGTGGGAGCGGGCTTGCCCGCGAAAATGGCGGTGAGGTCTCGGATCATTGCAAAGCTCTCAGAGATGAATGGACAGGCCGTCGGCCAGCGACTGCCGATAGGCGCGCCAGGCCGGCACGCTGCCCATCAGCAGCGCCGCGCCAAGGATGATTGCAAGCAGCGTCCATTCATGGGCGCTGGGCAAGGCCAGGGGCAGGTACAGACCGTAGTTGGCCTGAACGTAGCCTTGGGCCAGGGCGATGCCCGCGTACAGCAACCCAAGCCCCGCCGCGATGCCCGTCAGCGCCAGCGCCAGCGCTTCGAGCACCAGCAGCCCGGCGATATGCCACGGCCGCGCGCCCACCGAGCGCAGGATCGCCATCTCCCGGCGGCGTTCGTTGAGGCTGGTGAGGATCGCCGTGAGCATGCCGATCAAACCGGTCAGTACCACGAACAACGACACCACGAACAACGCCTGTTCGGCGGTGCCCATCAGGCTCCACAGTTCCTGCAGGGCAACCCCAGGCAGGATCGCCAGCAACGGCTCGCTGCGGTACTCGTTGATCTCGCGCTGCAGGCTGAAGGTGGCGATCTTGTTGTTCAGGCCAAGCATGAACGCGGTGATCGCTGCCGGCTGCAGGTCCATGGTCCGCGCTTGCTCGGCACTGATGCGCCCGGCACCACGGGCCGGCACGCCGTTGTGCCAGTCGATGTGAATGGCTTCCATGCCGCCGAGGCTGATGTGCAGGGTGCGGTCGACCGGCGTGCCGGTGCGCTTGAGCACGCCGACCACGGTGAACGGCTTGTCGTCATGCTTGACCAGGCTGATCGCGGCGACACCGTGCGCCAGGACCAGCTTGTCGCCCAGCTTGTAGTGCAGAGCGTCGGCCACTTCGGCACCGAGCACCACTTCGAACGGGTCACTGGCGAATTCACGGCCCTGGCTCAGCTCCAGATGCTGCTTGCGGCCGTACTGGTAATGGCTGAAGTAGTCGGTGGTGGTCCCCATCACCCGGTAGCCACGATGCGAGTCACCCAGCGAGATCGGGATCGCCCACTTGACCCGTGGGTCCTGGGCATAGTGCTGGAAGCTGTCCCAGCGGATGTTGTTGGTGGCGTTGCCAATGCGAAAGACCGAGTACAGCAGCAGGTTCACCGAGCCCGAGCGGGCGCCGACGATCAGGTCGGTACCGCTGATGGTACTGGCGAAGCTGGCGCGCGCTTCGGTGCGCACGCGTTCGACGGCCAGCAGCAGGCACACCGACAGGGCGATGGCGAAGGCCGTGAGAAAAGCGGTGAAACGGCGGTTGGCCAGGCTGGCCAGGGCAAGGCGAAGCAGGTACATCAGGCCTCCCGGGGCTTGGCGGCGCGGTTGAGTTCAGCCAGGGACAGGTGCCGATCGAACAGCGGCGCCAGGCTCTGGTCATGGCTGACGAACAGCAGGCTGGAACCGGCCGCACGGCATTCGTCGAACAGCAGGCGGATGAAGACTTCGCGGCTGTCGGCATCCAGCGCCGAGGTCGGCTCGTCGGCAATCACCAGCTCCGGCTGGCCGATCAATGCGCGTGCGGCAGCGACGCGCTGCTGCTGGCCGATCGACAGGCTGTCGGCACGCCGTGCGAGCAGCGCCGGGTCCCCCAGGCCCAGGTGCGCCAGCAGCTCGCTGGCGGCCTGGTCGATGCTGCCGTGGCGCCGACTGGCACGTTCGGCGCGGCTGCGTGAAAAGCGGCACGGCAGCTCGACGTTCTCGCGCACCGAAAGAAACGGCAGCAAGTTGAACTGCTGGAAGATGTAGCCGGTGTGGTCGACCCGGAAGCGGTCTCGCGCGCCTTGGCCAAGCAGGGCGAGGTCCTGCCCCAGCAGTTGGATACGCCCCTGGCCCGGCCGGTTGACCCCACCGAGCAGGCCCAGCAGGGTGGTCTTGCCACTGCCGCTGGGGCCTTTGAGGAACAGTGCTTCACCGGCTTCCAGACGGAATGCCGGGATATCCAGCAGTGGCGCCTGGCCGGGCCAGGCGAACACCAGGTCTTGCAGTTCAATCAACGGCTGGCGCATTTCAGAACGTGACCACGGCCTTGGCGGGCGAGGTCTCGACGCCTTTCTGGCCATTCGGGCCGATCAGTTGCACGTTGATCTTCTGGGTGGCCGGGAAGGCCTTGTACAGCGGGGTGAGATCGATCTGGGTGAGTTTGTCCGGGGTGGCGCAGGTCAGCTGGTAGTGGGCATTGATGTCGCTGTGCGCGTGGCCTTTTTCATGCTCGTCACCGTCGTCGTCAGCCTTGGCCGGGTCGCCGAACAGCGGGCTTTCCAGCTCTTGCTGATCATCCTTGCAGCCTGCGGCCGAGGCCAGGGCGAACAGCTTCAGCGGTTGTTCGAGCTGCTGGCGTACGGCGGCAACCTTGGCCTTGTCGGCATCGCTGCTGGCGGCATGTTCGAAGCCGACCAGGTTCATCGCCGGGCTGTCCAGCTCCAACTCCAGGGTGTTGCCATCGAGCACCGCGTTGAGCTTGGCCACGCCATGCTCGTGGGCGGCGAGGGTGCCGTGGGCGTGATCATGGTCATGTTCGTCGTGGGCATGGGCCACGGCCAGGGGCAGCAGGGCGAAGGGCAGGGCGAGCAGCAGGCGACGCATGGACGACTCCGGGACGGGCTGGAAGATTCGGTTATGTTATAACAACTTTTCTTTGCGCCGCCAGCCTGCGTGGCGCAGGTTTCATGTTGCGGTAGCATGGCTGCATTGACCTGAGCTCAAGGAACGCATCGTGAGAATTCGTGGACAGATTGGTGACTGGCCGGTGGACCTGACCATCGAGCTGGAGCCGCAGGAGTGGGCGCAGCTGGGGCGGCAGATCGAGGTGCCGGTGGCGGAGCCGGTAGCCGCAGCAGCGGCTGCGCGCCAGGACGATGGACAGTGGCATGCCGCGCGTGAGGTGCTGCGCCTGGCAGGACAGATGAGCGGGCCGGAGTTGCTGGACCGGCTGGAAGGGCTGGCCGGGAGTACCACAGCGGGCAAGCGGTTGCTGGTGCGCTTGCGCCACAGCAGTGAAGTGAAAGTGGAAAGTGGCGTGGATGCGCCGGTGTATCACTGGGTGGGGTGATCGTGTGTTGCCTGTAGGGCCTCGTTCGCGGGTGAACCCGCTCCCACAGGTTCTGCACAGCCCTCAAGTGCTGCGCGATCCCTGTGGGAGCGGGTTTACCCGTAAACGAGGGCGAAGCCCTCGCAAGGGACTTGAGGTCAGAACATGGCCGAAGACAGGCGGCGGCGGTAAACGCTCACCAGCGGATGATCGCTGCCCAGCAGTTCGAAAACCTGCAGCATCGCCTTCTGCGGCAGACCGTTCTCATATCCGCGATTACGCTGGAACAGTTTCAGCAACCCTTCCAGTGCCGCTTCATACTGCTGGCGCGCCAGCTGCTGGATACTCAGCTGGTAAGCCGCCTCATCATCCTGCGGGTTCTGCGCCAGGCGGCTCTTCAGGTCGGCGACTTCTGGCAGGCTGGCGGCCTGGCGCAGGAAGGTCAGCTGCGCTTTGGCGCCAGCCAGCGCGGCCTTGTGCTCGTCGGTCTTGACCGCGTCCAGCACCACCTGGGCTTCACCCAGCTCGCCACGCTCGGCCAGGCAACGGGCATACAGGATCAATGCCTCGGCATTGCTGTTGTCTTCACCCAGCAGTGCTTTGAGCGCTGCCTCTGCCTCGGCGAAACGGCTTTCGGCAAACAGCGCCTTGGCTTGTTCAAGTGGCGAAGCGGTTGGCGCGGCCGGCAGTTGAACATGCGGTTCGAGCATGGCGCGGATCGCCGACTCCGGCTGCGCACCGGCAAAGCCGTCAACCGGCTGGCCATCCTTGAACAGCACCACGGTTGGCAGGCTGCGGATACCGAACTGGGCCACCACCTGTTGCTCGACGTCGCAGTTGATCTTGGCCAGCAGCAGCTCGCCCTGGTAACCCTCGGCGATCTTCGCCAGCAGCGGCATCAGCGCCTTGCACGGCGCGCACCACTCGGCCCAGAAGTCCACCAGTACCGGCTTGTGGAAGGAATTCTCGATCACCAGCTGCTGGAAGGTGGCATCGGTGGCATCGAAGATGTAGGGCAGATCATTACTAGGAGCTAGGCTCATCGTGACTCTCGCAAATCCGTGATTCGCACCACTATAAAGGCTCGCGGCTGGCGTGGTACAGGCTGACCCGGCGGAATTCGTGCGGCTCGGCCAGGTCCGGCAGGGTCAGGGCTTCGAGCACGCCAAGCTGCCGGTACAGCGGGTGGCTGAAATCACGCACGCGCGAGTCGGCCACCAGTGCCTGGCGGCCGCGACCAAGGAAGGCATCGAGCAGCGGCAGGTTGGCGCGGTCATAGAGCACGTCGGCGACCAGGATCAGGTCGAAGCGGTCGGCCTCGGCGAAGAAGTCGCTGCTGTAGCCCAGCTCGACAGCATTGAGCTGGGCGTTGGCGCGGCAGGCTTGCAGGGCCAGCGGGTCGAGGTCACAGGCGACCACTTCCAGCGCCCCGGCGCGGGCCGCCGCGATTGCGGCGATGCCGGAACCGGCGCCAAAGTCCAGCACGCGCTTGCCGGCGACCCATTCGGGGTGCGCGGCCAGGTAGCGGGCCATGGCCAGGCCGCTGGCCCAGCAGAAGCTCCAGTATGGCGGTTCCTCGAGGATGCGCCGGGTTTCTTCGCTGCTGAAGGCGCGGTCCATGTTCTGATCATCGATCAGCCATAGCTTCAGTTCGCACTCGGGCAGCTCGCTGACCACCAGGCGCGCTTCGCCGATCAGGCCGCTAAGGGCCTGTTGCAGGGCAAGCGGCGCCACTTACGGCGCCTTCTCGAAACGCAGCGGGCCGGTGGCCTGGGTCTGGGCCTGGATGATACGCACGGGTGGCAGGTGCATGATCAGCTGGCCGGAACTACTGGCACGGCCGCGCAGCTCGACGCGGGCACCGGCCGGGAAGGCCTCGGGGTTGAAACGCAGGTGATAGGGCAGGGCCTGGCCGGTGCCGGTCAGGGTGCTGCTGGCCAGCAGCTGTTGCGGGCGGTCACGGTCGTCGATGACCAGCAGCGCCAGCTCCACGTCGGCGCCGGCGGGGATCTCCAGCAAGGTGCCGCTCAGTTCACGCTGATAGGCCGGCAGCGGGCCAAGCGGTTCGGCGTTTTTCGCCACCTTGGCCACTGCTGGCGCGGGGACTGCTTCGGTCTTGGGGCGGTCACTGCCGCAGGCGGCGAGCAGAGAAGCGCAGCACAGCACGACGAGCGCACGAAGATGCATGGGTGGGTCCTTCAGGGGCAGAATTGTATGGATGTTAACCCCTTTGGCTTGTCTTGCCAGTGCAATGCGCTACCATGGCCCTCCCTTTTTTTGTTGCCTGCCACCATGCACTGTCCCTTTTGCGGTGCCAACGACACCAAGGTCATCGACTCGCGTCTGGTCGCCGAGGGCGAACAGGTGCGCCGCCGCCGTGAATGCGTCGCCTGCGGCGAGCGTTTCACCACCTTCGAAACCGCCGAGCTGGTGCTGCCGCGGCTGATCAAGCAGGACGGCACACGCCAGCCCTTCGACGAAGACAAGCTGCGCGCCGGCATGCAGCGTGCGCTGGAGAAGCGCCCGGTCAGCGTCGAGCGCCTGGAAGCGGCACTGGCGCATATCAAGAGCCGCCTGCGCGCCACCGGCGAGCGCGAGGTCAAGTCGCTGGTGGTGGGCGAAATGGTCATGGCCGAGCTGCGCAAGCTCGACGAAGTGGCTTACATCCGCTTCGCCTCTGTGTACCGGCGCTTCCAGGACCTCGACGAATTCCGCGAAGAAATCGACCGCCTGGCCCGCGAGCCGGCTAAAGAGTGAGCATGCCCAGCCAGACCGCGATTCTCGATGCCCATTACATGGCCCGCGCGCTGGAACTGGCGCGCAAGGGCGTGTACACCACCCACCCCAACCCCCGCGTGGGCTGCGTGATCGTTCGTGATGGCCAGGTGGTCGGTGAAGGCTGGCACGTGCGCGCCGGCGAGCCGCATGCCGAGGTGCATGCCCTGCGCCAGGCCGGCGAGCTGGCCCGCGGCGCATGCGCCTACGTGACCCTGGAGCCGTGCAGCCACCATGGCCGCACGCCGCCGTGCGCCGAGGCGCTGGTCAACGCCGGCGTGGCCCGGGTGGTCGCCGCCATGCAGGACCCCAACCCGCAAGTCGCAGGCCAAGGCCTGCGGCGCCTGGCCGAGGCCGGCATCGAGGTGGCCAGTGGCGTGCTCGAAGCCGAAGCCCGTGCCCTCAACCCAGGTTTTCTCAAGCGCATGGAGCACGGCCTGCCGTTCGTGCGCGCCAAGCTGGCGATGAGCCTGGACGGACGCACCGCCATGGCCAGTGGCGAAAGCCAGTGGATCACCGGCCCCGCTGCCCGCTCGGCGGTACAGCGCCTGCGCGCCCGTTCCAGCGTGGTGCTGACCAGTGCAGCCAGCGTGCTGGCCGACAATGCGCGGATGACCGTGCGTGGTGCCGAGCTGGGCCTGGACGCCGAAACCACCGCGTTGGCCTTGAGCCGCACGCCGCTGCGCGTGCTGATCGACGGCCGCCTGCGCCTGCCGCTGGATGCGCCGTTCTTCAAGGTCGGCCCGGCGCTGGTGGTCACCGCCGTCGCAGATGACCCAGGCTATGCCGCTGCTGGCCATGAACTGCTCAGCCTGCCCGGCGACAATGGCCAGGTAGACCTGGCGGCTCTGCTGCGGGCGCTGGCCGCTCGTGGGGTCAACGAAATCCTGCTGGAGGCCGGCGCAGGTCTGGTCGGCGCCTTTGCCAGCCAGGGCCTGATCGACGAGTACCAGCTTTTCGTTGCCGGCACTTTCCTCGGCTCCCAGGCCCGGCCATTGCTGGACTGGCCGCTGGACAGGATGAGCCAGGCGCCGCGGCTGAAAATCACCGAAATGCGCGCAGTGGGCGATGACTGGCGGGTCACGGCCATCCCTCTGCCGGCACCCGGCGTATAATGCCGGGCTTGCCCCGCGCAACCCGTTTTTGAGGAAGTCCCCATGTTCACCGGCATCATCGAATCCATCGGCACCATCCGCAGCCTGACCCCCAAGGGCGGTGACGTGCGCGTCTACGTCGAAACCGGCAAGCTCGACCTGGGTGACGTCAAGCTCGGCGACAGCATCGCCGTCAACGGCGTCTGCCTGACCGCCGTCGAGCTGCCGGGCAACGGATTCTGGGCCGACGTCAGCGTCGAGACCCTCAAGCGCACCGCGTTCATCGACCTCAAGAGCGGCAGCAAGGTCAACCTGGAAAAAGCCCTGACCCCGACTACCCGCCTGGGCGGTCACCTGGTCAGCGGCCACGTCGACGGTGTCGGCGAAATCATCTCGCGCAGCGATAACGCCCGCGCCATCCAGTTCCGCGTGCGTGCGCCCAAGGAGCTGGCCAAGTACATCGCCCACAAGGGTTCGATCACCGTCGACGGCACCAGCCTGACGGTCAATGAGGTCAATGGCGCCGAATTTGAGCTGACCATTGTCCCGCACACCCTGTCCGAAACCATCATGGCCGACTACCGTGCAGGGCGTCGGGTAAACCTTGAGGTCGACTTGCTGGCCCGTTACCTGGAGCGTCTGCTGCTGGGCGACAAGGCTGCCGAACCGAGCAAGGGCAGTGGCATTACCGAAAGCTTCCTGGCCGCCAACGGCTTCTTGAAATCCTGATTGAGAAGGGGGTGCCGAGTGGCGCTCAACAGCATCGAAGAACTGGTCGAAGACATCCGCCAGGGCAAAATGGTCATCCTCATGGATGACGAAGACCGCGAGAACGAAGGCGACATCATCATGGCGGCCGAGTGCTGCCTGCCTGAGCACATCAACTTCATGGCCAAGCACGCCCGCGGCCTGATCTGCATGCCGATGACCCGCGAGCGCTGCGAGACCCTGAAGCTGCCGCTGATGGCACCGCGCAACGGCTCGGGCTTCGGCACCAAGTTCACCGTGTCGATCGAAGCCGCCGAAGGCGTCACCACCGGCATTTCCGCCGCTGACCGCGCACGCACCGTGCAGGCTGCCGCTGCCAAGGACGCCAAGGCTGAAGACATCGTCAGCCCAGGCCACATCTTCCCGCTGATGGCCCAGCCCGGCGGCACCCTGGCCCGTGCCGGCCACACCGAAGCGGCCTGCGACCTGGCGCGCATGGCCGGCTTCGAGCCGAGCGGCGTGATCTGCGAAGTGATGAACGACGACGGCACCATGTCGCGCCGCGCCGAGCTGGAAGTGTTCGCCGCCGAACACGGCCTGAAGATCGGCACCATCGCCGACCTGATCCACTACCGCATGATCCACGAGCGCACCGTGCAGCGCGTCTCCGAGCAGCCGGTGGAGAGCGAGCTGGGCGAATTCAACCTGGTCACCTACCGTGACGCGGTGGAAGGCGACGTGCACATGGCCCTGACCCTGGGCAAGATCTGCGCCGAAGAGCCGACCCTGGTGCGCGTGCACAACATGGACCCGCTGCGCGACCTGCTGCTGGTCAAGCAGCCGGGCCGCTGGAGCCTGCGCGCGGCCATGGCCGCCGTGGCCGAGGCTGGCAGTGGCGTGGTGCTGCTGCTGGGCCACCCGCTGGACGGCGACGTGCTGCTGGCGCACATCCGCGAAAGCGCGGGCGATGCACCGACCAAGGCACCGACCACCTACAGCACCGTCGGTGCCGGCTCGCAGATCCTGCGCGACCTCGGTGTGCGCAAGATGCGCCTGATGAGTTCGCCGATGAAGTTCAATGCGATATCCGGATTCGATCTGGAAGTTGTAGAATACGTGCCCTCCGAGTGACTTGAGGCGGCATTGACGCCCTGAGCTCGAGTCCAGACCCCTGTCGAGGCCGCTTGTATGCGGCCTCGCTCTTGAAGATGAGAATATCGGAATGACCCTGAAGACCATCGAAGGTACCTTCATCGCCCCCAAAGGTCGCTATGCTTTGGTGGTTGGCCGCTTCAACAGCTTCGTCGTCGAAAGCCTGGTAAGCGGCGCCGTTGATACCCTGGTACGCCACGGTGTCAGCGAAAGCGACATCACCATCATCCGTGCCCCGGGCGCGTTCGAAATCCCGCTGGTGGCACAGAAAGTCGCCCAGCAAGGCGAATACGACGCGATCATCGCCCTGGGCGCAGTGATCCGTGGCGGTACCCCGCACTTCGAATACGTGGCGGGCGAATGCACCAAGGGCCTGGCCCAGGTGTCCATGGAGTTCGGCGTACCGGTGGCCTTCGGCGTTCTGACCGTCGACTCCATCGAACAAGCCATCGAGCGCTCCGGCACCAAGGCTGGCAACAAAGGCGGTGAAGCTGCCCTGTCCGCTCTGGAAATGGTCAGCCTGCTGGCGCAGTTGGAGGCCAAGTGATTAGCGACGAAAGCGATCGTTTCAACCCGCGCGATCCAAAACCTGCGGATGCCGGCAAGCCATCGAAAAGCGCCAAGCGCCGCGAAGCCCGCAAGCTCGCGACCCAGGCCCTGTATCAGTGGCACATGGCCCAGCATTCGCTGAACGAGATCGAAGCGCAGTTCCGGGTGGATAACGATTTCACCGATGTCGACGGTGCCTATTTCCGCGAGATCCTCCACGGGGTCCCGGCGATCAAGGGCGAAATCGACAAGGCGCTGGTGCCTTGCATGACCATCGCACTGGAAGAGCTCGACCCGGTCGAGCTGGCCGTGCTGCGCCTGTCCACCTGGGAGCTGATCAAGCGCGTCGACGTACCGTACCGCGTGGTGATCAACGAAGGCGTGGAGCTGGCCAAGGTCTTCGGTGCCACCGACGGCCACAAGTTCGTCAACGGCGTGCTGGACAAGCTCGCCCCGGCGCTGCGTGAAGCAGAAGTCAAGGCGAACAAGCGCTGATTCTGGCGCTGTCGGCCCATGGGTGAGTTCGAGCTGATCAACCATTACTTCGCCGCCGCGCCTTGTGCGCAGGGCGGCGAGGGCGTGGCGCTTGGCATCGGCGACGATTGCGCCCTGCTGGACCTTCCCCCCGGTGAGCAACTGGCGGTGTCGACCGACACCCTGGTCGCCGGGGTGCATTTCCCCACCGTCTGCGATCCGTTGCTGCTTGGCCAGCGCTCGCTGGCCGTGGCGGCCAGTGACCTGGCGGCCATGGGCGCAACGGCGATCGGCTTCACCCTTGCCCTGACCTTGCCGGATGTCGGCCCAGACTGGCTGGCAGCCTATGCCGACGGTCTCAGTCGCATGGCCCACCGTTGCCGCATGAGCCTGATCGGTGGCGACACCACCCGCGGCCCGTTGAGCATCACCGTCACCGTGTTCGGCCGCGTGCCGGTCGGCCAGGCGTTGCGGCGCAGCGGTGCGCGGCCAGGCGACCTGCTGTGTGTAGGTGGTTCGCTGGGCAAGGCGGCAGGGGCGTTGCCGTTGGTACTGGGTGAGCGTGAGGCACCTGCCGAGCTGGCCAAGCCGTTGCTCGATCATTACTGGTCGCCGATGCCCCAGCTCCACCTTGGCCAGCTGCTGCGCGGCCGGGCCACGGCGGCGTTGGACATTTCCGATGGCCTGCTTGCCGACTGTGGGCATATCGCCAAGGCATCCGGGGTCGCCCTCGAGGTGAACCTGGCGCAGGTGCCAGTGTCTCCTGCTCTGGAGGCCTTCCTTGGCCACGATGCAGCCCGGCTGGCAGCACTGACCGGCGGCGACGACTACGTACTGGCCTTTACCCTGCCGCCAGCGGCGCTCACCCCGCTGACCGACCTCGGTTTCGTCGAGGTGCACGTCATCGGCCGCGTGCTCGAAGGCCAAGGCGTGACCCTGCGCGACCCGCAGGGCCAGGACATCACCCCGGCTCAACGGGGCTATCAACATTTTAGGGAGACACCGTGACCGACCACCCCAACCAGGTGCCAGCGGAGTTCGTTCCGCCATCGGTCTGGCGCAACCCGTGGCACTTCATCGCCTTTGGCTTCGGCTCCGGCACACTGCCCAAGGCCCCCGGCACCTGGGGTTCGATGGTCGCGATCCCGTTCATCCCGCTGTGGCAGATGCTGCCCGACTGGGGCTACTGGCTGCTGCTGGGCGTGACAATGCTGTTTGGTTTCTGGCTGTGCGGCAAGGTCGCCAACGACTTGCGTGTGCACGACCATGAAGGCATTGTCTGGGACGAGATGGTCGGCATGTGGATCACCCTGTGGCTGGTGCCGGAAGGGTGGCAGTGGATCCTCGCCGGGTTCCTGATGTTCCGCTTCTTCGACATCCTCAAGCCATGGCCGATCCGCTGGATCGACCGCCATGTGCACGGCGGTGTCGGGATCATGCTCGACGATATCCTGGCCGGTGTGTTTGCCTGGCTGGGCATGCAGATTCTGGTGTGGGCGGTAGGCTGAAGCAGGGAGCGTTTCGATGGCCATGAGGACTGTGCTGCTGGCAATGATGCTGAGCCTTGCCCCTTGGGTGATGGCAGCTGATGCGTTACCCAAGCAGATTCACCTGGTCAGCGAAGAGTGGAGCGACTACACCAATGCCGATGGCAGTGGGGTGGCCTGGGATGTGCTGCGCAAGGTGTTCGAACCTGCCGGCGTGAAGGTGGTGACCCAGAGTGCGCCGTACAGCCGCGCGGTTGGCCTGGTCAAGCGGGGCGAGGCCGATGCCTGGGTCGGGTCGTACAAGGAGGAAAACGACGACAACCTGTATCCGCGCTGGCACTTCGATATGGACCATATCTATGCCCTGGGCCTGGCCAGCACGCCGGTGCCGACCTTGGCTACCGTCGGCCAGTACCGCCTGGCCTGGGTGCGCGGCTATGACTACAGCAGTTACCTGCCCAACGTGCACAACTTCCGAGAAATCCAGCGCCGTGAAGGCATCCTGCCGATGCTCGAACATGAGCGCGTGGATTTCTACATCGATGCGCAGACCGAAGTCGACTATGTGCTCGGGCAGACTTCGCAGCCGGAGCGTTTTCGCAGTACCCATGTGGCCGAACTGCCGCTGTACCTGGCGTTCTCCAAGAGCGAACAGGCCAAGGTCCTGCGCGACCTGTTCGACAAACGCATGGCCGAGTTGGTACGCAGCGGCGAGCTGAAGCCGATCTTCGAGCATTGGAAGCAGCCCTATCCCTTCACCCCGGACAGCAAGCCGCAATAACAAGCAACTCGAGTCCCTGTGGGAGCGGGCTTGTCCCGCGAACACCGGCGAAGCCGGTGCCAGCCACCGCGCTGCCTGCTTCGCGGGTCAAGCCCGCTCCCACAATGATCGTGCAAGGCTCAGGGTTCAGCGCCACCCCCCGACTAAGCATCGAACTTTTCGATCTTAAGCCACGGTATTCAACGAGCGCACACGCGGCGACCTGCTGATACAATCGGCTCACGAGAAATTTCCTACTTATCCAGGAGCACAACGTGCCCGTCGTCTTTGTTGCCGCCTCGAAACTCCCGACTCCCTTTGCGATCTTCACCATGCATGGCTTCCTCGACGAAGCCACTGGCCGTGAGCACGTGGTGCTCAGCCTGGGTGATATCGCCGACGGTGAGCCGGTGCTGGGGCGCCTGCATTCCGAGTGCCTGACCGGCGATGCCCTGTTCAGCCAGCGCTGCGACTGCGGTTCGCAGCTGGAAGCCGCGCTGCAGGCGATCGCCCGCGAAGGCCGTGGCGTGCTGCTGTACCTGCGTCAGGAAGGCCGTGGCATCGGCCTGTTGAACAAGATCCGCGCCTATGAGCTGCAGGATGGCGGTGCCGACACCGTCGAGGCCAACGAGCGCCTGGGCTTTGCCGCCGACCAGCGCGACTACGCCATGTGCCTGCCGATGCTGGAGCACCTGGGCGTGAAATCGCTGCGCCTGATGACCAACAACCCGCGCAAGGTCAAGGCGCTGACCGACATGAACATCAAGGTCGCCGAGCGCGTGCCGCTGCACACCGGCCACAACCCGCACAACCGTTACTACCTGGCGACCAAGGCCGGCAAGCTCGGCCACATGCTGGGTAACGAACACCAGGGCGAGGTGCCCCAGGCGTGACCCGCGGCGAGGTCAAGCGGCGCCTGGCGCTGGCCTGGTGGCAGTACCTGGCGGTCGGCCTGGTACCGCTACCGATCATGGCCTGGGCCTTTGGCGGCGGCGATGCGCTGATCCCGGTGCTGGCCATGCCGCTGTTCATCGCCGGTGCCGCGACCATGTTCCTCAGCCTGCCGCGTTTCGGCGCCTACAAGCGGGCGCTGATCGCCACCTCGAAGGTGTTGGGCACGGCCGATGAACCCGCCGCCTGGATAAACCTGGCGCGGGTGCGGCGCATGGCCATGCTGTTTGCCTGCTTCCCGGCCTGGGTCGCCGCGCTGTCGGTGCTGGTCGGGCTGGAGGCGGTACCGCAGATACTCCTGGCGCTGTCCACCGTGGTGCTGCTTTACCTCTACCGTATTCCGCGTCAGCTGGGCTGATGCGCGTTCTGCTCTGCCTGCTGGCGCTGCTGGCCGTTACTGCAAAGGCCGGCGAGCCTTTGCGCGTGGTCAGCCTGGCGCCGTCGATGAGCGAAATCATGCTCGAACTGCACGCCGATGACCTGCTGGTGGGTGTGCTCGATGGCGGCGAGCGACCGCAAGCACTGCAAAGGCTGCCCTCGGTCGGGCGCCAGGGCCAGCTGGACATGGAAACCCTGCTCAGCCTCGAGCCCGACCTACTGCTGCTCTGGCCCGGCAGCGTGGCACCGGCACAGCGCGACCAGCTCAGGCGCCTGGGCATTGCCACTTACAGCGCCGAGCCCCACGACCTGAATCAATTGCTCGACCAGATCGAGGCCATCGCCGTGCGTGTCGGCCGGGGCGAGCAAGGCCGGCCCTATGTGCAGGCCCTGCGCGAGCGGCTGCAGCAGTTGCGCCAGCAATACAGGCGCGAGCATCCGGTGCGGGTGTTCTATCAGGTGTGGGACCGGCCGCTGTACACCCTGGGCGGGCAGCAGGTGGTCAGCGATGCCCTGGCGGTGTGCGGGGCGCGCAATGTCTTTGCCGATCTGAGTCAGCCAGCGCCGCAGGTGAATGTCGAGTCGGTGCTGATGCGCGACCCGCAGGTGATCCTGGCGGCCGATGAGGCGCAGCTGACGAGCTGGAAGGCCTGGCCACGGCTGAGCGCGGTGGCCGGGGACGGCTTGCTGGTGGTGCCGGACAAGGGGCTGGAGCGGCCCAGCGGGCAGATGATCGAAGCCACCGCCCGCCTGTGCGTGCTGCTGGCGGCTAGAGTGCCGGCGTCCAGGTGATGCTGAACAGTGCGGTGCGGCCTTCTTCGCGGTAGCCGTAGCTGGCCCCGTCGAAGCTGTACAGCGCCCGGCTGTAGTGCTTGTCCAGCAGGTTATCCAGCTTCATTTCAAGCTTCAGCTCGTCAGTGGCCGCCCAGCCCGCACGCAGGCCAAACAGGCCGTAACCGCCCAGGCGATTTTGGTTGGCTTCATCGTCGTAGCTGGCGCTGACGGCTTGCCAGCTGGCGCCTGCATTGAACTGTCCGAACTGGCGGTCCAGGTCCAGGCTCAGGGTGCGCCGAGCGCGGCGGGCGAGGGTGTGGCCACTGTCGCGGTCGCGTGGGTCGATCAGCGCCAGGCCAAGTTGGCTGCGCCATTCGCCCCATAGCTGGTCGAGTGCCATTTCCAGGCCGTTTATGCGCGCCGAAGCCACGTTCTGCGGGATCGAGTCCTGGCCGAAGATGATCGCATCGCGCAGGTCGGTGCGGTACAGCGAGGTTTCCAGGCGGCTGTCGTGGGTCAGCTGGCTACGCCACTGCACTTCATAGCTCTTCGAGCGCTCGGGCTTGAGGCCTGGGTTGCTGAACTGCGGGTAGTACAGGTCATTGAAAGTTGGGGCGCGGAAGCCTTCGCTGTAGGACAGCAGTACATCGTTCTGGGCATTCAACGGCACGGTGAGGCTACCGCTCCAGGTAGTCTGGCCGCCGAATTGCTGGTTCTGGTCGCGCCGTGCGCCAAACTCGGTGGAAAAGGCTTCGCCGCTGTAGCGGTGCTGGATGAAGGCCGCACGGTTCCAGCGGCTGTCCTCGGTGAAGTCGGTGCTGCCGTGCACGCGGTCTTGGTACCAGTCACCGCCCAGCAGCAGGTTGTGCCGCTCGGCCAGGGCCAGGTCGTTCTGCCAGGTGACCTGGTCGCGGTAGGTGTTGAAGACGAAACGCTCGTCGCTGAGCTTGTCGCGTTTGTCGTCGCGGTTTTCGCTGTGGCCAAGCTCCAGGCGCGAATGCCAGAGGTCGTTGAGCTGAGCATCGAAATAGCTGCCCAGGCTGCTGACGTTGAAGTCGGTGTAGGGCTTTTGCCCAAAGCTCTGGAAGGTAACCGGGTCGAAGCGACCGAATGGGTTGTCATATTCGCTGCGGCCGCGGCTGTCGAGCAGGTTCACGCCGGCTTCGAAGCGCTCGCCGAAGGTGTGGCTCAGGCTCAGGTTGAGCGATTTGTTGCGGTAGGCGTCATGGTCGCTGTCGCTGGCAAACGACGGCCCGGTCGAGTCGATGCCAGCGGTTTCATCGAGGCTGGCGCCGAGGTTGAAACGGGTGGCGTCGTCACCGCCAGACAGCCCTAGGCTGCGCTGGAAAGTCTGGTTGCTGCCCGCCGCCAGGCGCAGGCGCGGTTGCAGGCCGGGGCCGCTGCTGCGGCGGGTGAAGATCTGGATCACCCCGCCGATGGCATCGCTGCCATACACCGCCGAGCGCGAGCCACGCAGCACTTCGACCCGCTCGATCTGGTCGACATCGAGAAACTGCAGGCCGCTGTCGCCGGAGGTGGCGTTGGCGATGCGTACGCCATCGACCAGCACCAGGCTCTGGGCGGCCTTGGTGCCACGGATGAAGATGCCCGGCAGGCTGCCACGGCCACCGGTGGGGGCAACTTGCACGCCGGGCACGCGGCTGAGCAGGTCGGTGACGCTGCTGGGTTGCAGGCGGTCGATGTCGGCGCGGGTGAAGACGGTGTTGGCGGCGCTGGTGGCGGTGCGCGACTCGACCTGGCGGTTGGCGCTGATCAGGGTGTCGGGGAGCTTGAGGGCATCGTCGCGCTCAGCGGCCAGCAACGGCAAGGGGAGGCAGAGCAGCGGGGCAAAGCTCAGGATTTTCATGGTCATTACCAAAGCATTCGCGGGCAAGCCCGCTTCCACAGGGTATCTCAGCACCTGTGGGAGTGGGCTTGCCCGCGAAAGGGCCCTAGAGCCCGAGCTTGGCCATGCGAGCTTTGACAGAGGCCTCGATGCCAGCAGCATCCAGCCCGCACTCGGCCAGCATCTGCGCAGGCTTGGCGTGCTCGACGTAGATATCCGGCAGCCCCAGGTGCAGCAGCGGCTTGACCACAGCTTCGTTGGCCAGGAACTCGCCCACGGCAGCCCCGGCGCCACCCATGATGCTGTTCTCTTCGATGGTCACCAGCAGCTCGTGGTTGGCAGCCAGTTCCAGCACCAGGGCCTCATCCAGCGGTTTGACGAAGCGCATGTCGACCACGGTGGCGTTGATCTGCTCGGCAACCTGCAGGGCCTCGGCCAACTGCACGCCGAACACCAGCAGGGCAACTTTCTCGCCCTGGCGGCGAACCACGCCCTTGCCGATTTCCAGCGGATCGAGGTCGCCGCTGATCGGCGCGTTCGGGCCGGTGCCGCGCGGGTAGCGCACCGCAGCCGGGCCGTTGAACAGGTGGCCGGTGCTGAGCATCTTGCGCAGCTCGTTCTCGTCGCTTGGGGTCATCACCAGCATGCCCGGGATGCAGCGCAGGTAAGACAGGTCGTAGCTGCCGGCGTGCGTCGGGCCGTCTTCGCCCACCAGGCCGGCGCGGTCGATGGCAAACAACACGTCGAGGTTCTGCACCGCCACGTCGTGGATCAGCTGGTCGTAGGCACGCTGCAGGAAGGTGGAGTAGATCGCCACCACCGGCTTGCTGCCTTCGCAGGCCATGCCGGCGGCGAGGGTGACCGCGTGCTGCTCGGCGATCGCCACGTCGAAATAACGCTGTGGGTAGCGTTCGCTGAAGGCGACCAGGTCCGAGCCTTCCTTCATCGCCGGGGTGATGCCCACCAGGCGGTTGTCGGCGGCGGCCATGTCGCACAGCCACTGGCCGAACACGGCGGAATACTTCGGCCCACTGACTTTCTTCGGCGCAGCCGGCTTGTCGGCAGGCTCGAGCTTGGTGATGGCGTGGTAGCCGATCGGGTCGATCTCGGCCGGGGCGAAGCCCTTGCCCTTCTTGGTCACCACGTGCAGGAACTGCGGGCCCTTGAGGTCACGCATGTTGCGCAGGGTGGCGATCATGGTCGGCAGGTCATGGCCGTCGATCGGGCCGATGTAGTTCCAGCCCAGCTCCTCGAACAGCGTGCCCGGCACCAGCATGCCCTTGGCATATTCCTCGGTGCGACGGGCGATTTCCCAGGCACCGGGCAGGCGCGACAGCACTTTCTTGCTGCCCTCGCGCATGCTCGCGTAGGTGCGGCTGGAGAGGATCTTGGCCAGGTAATTGGACAAGCCGCCGACGTTGCGCGAAATAGACATGTCGTTGTCGTTGAGGATCACCAGCATGTCGGCGTTGACTTCCTGGGCGTGGTTCAACGCTTCGAAGGCCATGCCGGCAGTGAGTGCACCGTCGCCGATCACGGCGATCGACTTGCGCGCGCTGTTCTGCAGGCGGGCGGCAATGGCCATGCCCAGGGCAGCGCTGATCGAGGTGCTGGAGTGGCCGACGCCGAAGGTGTCGTACTCGCTCTCGCTGCGGCGCGGGAAGGCGGCGATGCCGTCCTTCTGGCGCAGGCTGAGCATGCGCTTGCGGCGCCCGGTGAGGATCTTGTGCGGGTAGGCCTGGTGGCCGACGTCCCACACCAACCGGTCATCCGGGGTGTCGAAGACGTAGTGCAGGGCGATCGTCAGCTCGATGACGCCCAGGCCGGCGCCGAAATGCCCACCGGTCTGACCAACGGTGTAGAGCAACTCCTGGCGCAATTCGTCGGCCAGGGTCTCCAGGTCGGCTTCGGCCAACCGGCGCAGGCCGGCAGGCGTGTCAGCGCGGTCGAGCAACGGCGTGACCGGGCGTTCGCGGGGGATCTCTTGAAACGTCGTGGGCATCAGGCGAGTCGTTATAGGTGTGAAGACGCGGCAGTTTACCCCATTGTGGGAAAAGTGCCCATTCGACCACGGGTTACGCGGACCCTGTGGCAGCGGGTATACCCGCATCCACAAGGGATTGCAGTCAAGCCTTAATGACGGCGCTCGACGATGTAGCGCGCCAACGCCCGCAATGGCTCGGCAGTTTCACCAAACCCTTGCAATGCGACCAGCGCCTGGTCGCGCAGTTCGATCGCGTAGGCTTTGGCGGCTTCCAGCCCCAGCAGCGCCGGGTAGGTCGGTTTGTCACGGGCGATGTCGGCACCCTGGCGCTTGCCAAGGGTGGCCGTGTCGCTTTCCACGTCGAGGATATCGTCCTGCACCTGGAATGCCAGGCCGATGGCCTGTGCATAAGTCTGCAGGGCATCCAGCTGCGCCTGTTCGGCGCGGGCACTGGCCAGGGCGCCCAGGCGCACGCTGGCTTCGATCAGCGCACCGGTCTTGTGCCGGTGCATGAATTCCAGGGCCTGCTGGTCCAGCTTCAGGCCGACCGAGCCAAGGTCGATGGCCTGGCCGCCGACCATGCCCGCGGGGCCAGCAGCCTTGGCCAGGGCCTGGACCATGGCCAGGCGGATGCTGTCGGCCTGCGGGCTCAGGCGTGGGTCGAGCAGGGCGCTGAAGGCCAGGCTCTGCAGGCCGTCACCGGCGAGAATCGCGCAGGCTTCGTCGAAGGCTTTGTGGGTGGTTGGCTGACCACGGCGCAAGTCGTCGTCGTCCATGGCCGGCAGGTCGTCATGGACCAGCGAATAGGCATGGATCAGCTCCACAGCACAGGCTGCACCGTTGGCTTGATCGGCTGGCGCGCCCAGTGCTTCGCAGGCGGCATAGGCAAGTAGCGGGCGCACGCGTTTGCCGCCGTTCATCACGCTGTAGCGCATGGCCGCATAAAGGCGCTCCAGTTCTTTGGTCGGAGCGATGAACAGCGGTTCGAGGGCGGCGTCGACACGGGCCTGGCAACTGGCCTGGTAAGCGCTGATCATGCTTCTGGCTCCGCATCGAACGGCTGTGCGGCGAGTTCGCCATCACGTTCCAGCAGGATCTGAACTTTCTGTTCGGCCTGGGCCAGGGCCCCCTGGCAATCGCGCGTCAGGGCGATACCTTGCTCGAACGCGGCCAGCGAGTCCTCCAGCGACAGTTCGCCGTTCTCCAGGCGCTCGACCAGGGCTTGCAGGTCGGCGAGGGATTGTTCGAAATCGATGGAGGCTTTTTTGCGGGCCATGGCGACAGTCTCGGTGGCGGGTCAGAACCGCGCGACGTTAGCAGAGCGGGGCGGGGGGAGCAAACTTCAGGCAACTTGAGGCTGGATTTGCCGGCCTCTTCGCGGGCAAGCCCGCTCCCACAGTCATCTCACCGCCCTCAAGCTGTGTGAGATCCCTGTGGGAGCGGGCTTGCCCGCGAATGGGCCGCAAAGCGGCCCCGTGCGACAGATCAGGCAGGCTCGGCTTCCCGCTCGACCATGGCCTCACGGCACCGCGCCAGCTCTTCGATGGTCAGCACCGGCAGGTTGTATTGCCGGGCATACACCGACACCTGCTCACCCCGCGCCATGCTGCCATCGGGGTTCATCAACTCGCACAGCACTGCCGCCGGCCGTAGTCCGGCCAGGCGTGCCAGGTCCACCGAGCCTTCGGTATGCCCACGACGGGTCAGCACGCCACCATCCCGCGCGCGCAGCGGGAACACATGGCCAGGGCTGACGATATGGCGTTGCTCGGCGGTCGAGCGCAGCGCCGCTTCGATGGTGGTGATGCGGTCTTGCGCGGAAACGCCAGTGCTCACGCCTTCGGCTGCCTCGATGGTGACGGTGAAGCCCGTGCCATGCCGGGCCTGGTTGTTCTGCACCATCGGCGCCAGCTGCAGGGCATCGACAGTGGCTTCGTCCAGGCACAGGCAGACGATGCCGCTGCAGTCGCGGATCATCATGGCCATGGTCTGCAGCGACAGGTTCTCGGCGGCGGCAACGATATCGGCTTCGTCCTCGCGGTCGTCATCGTCGAGCAGCAATACAGGGCGCCCGGCCTGGAAGGCGGCGATGGCGGCGGACACATTGGGGAATTGTTTTTGCAGCAAAGGGGACATGAAACGCTCCTCGTGATTGATCGATGAACGTCTCGGGGCGAACAAAATGCGCGCGCAGGGGCGCCCGAATGGCCCCTGCCTGACGCCTTCTTTCATCCGGACTATGACCGTCGGCTCTGGAGTCGCACCAGATCTGCTGACCCCCGGCATGGCCGGGGCGCTCGCGGGCTCATCTTTCGATTTACCGCCGGTGGGGACTTTCACCCCGCCCTGAAGACCGGCCAAGCATACAGCACTGTGCCACCGTTCTGGCAACCCGCAGTTCTACGACCTTCGGCGGTATCATGCAGGCATGGCTCAACAGGAACAGCTCCATGGACATTCTCCAGGTCGCCGGCGGCAAGCCGGTCAAACTGTGGACCGACGGCGTGCCGGTCGAAGACGACGCTCGCCGGCAACTGCTCAATACGGCGAAGATGCCGTTCATCTTCAAGCACCTGGCGGTGATGCCGGATGTGCACCTGGGCAAGGGCTCGACCATTGGCAGCGTGATTCCCACGCTCGGTGCGATCATCCCCGCCGCGGTGGGGGTGGACATTGGCTGCGGCATGATCGCCGCGCGTACCTCGCTGCAGGCGCGCGACCTGCCAGACAACCTGCATGGGCTGCGTAGCGCCATCGAACAGGCGGTGCCCCATGGCAAGACCTTTGGCAAACGCGACCAGGGTGCCTGGGACAAGGTGCCGGGTTCGGCGGACAAGGCCTGGGGCCAGCTCGCCGGGCGCTTCAAGGCCATTACCGACAAGTACCCGCGCCTGGAAAAGACCAACAATCGGCACCATCTTGGCACCCTGGGCGGTGGCAACCATTTCATCGAGGTGTGCCTGGACGAGGCTGACCGGGTCTGGTTCATGCTGCACA
The DNA here is from genome assembly GCF_044749325.1 of Pseudomonas sp. NPDC089428. NCBI lineage: Bacteria > Pseudomonadati > Pseudomonadota > Gammaproteobacteria > Pseudomonadales > Pseudomonadaceae > Pseudomonas > Pseudomonas sp. NPDC089428. The sequence goes on along the minus strand of NZ_JBIVHT010000007.1, from coordinate 224,025 downwards.
GCGGCTCGCGCGGCGTGGGCAATGCCATTGGCAACCTGTTCATCGAACTGGCCCAGGCCGACATGCGCCAGCACCTGGCCAACCTGCCGGACAAGGACCTGGCCTACTTCGAGGAGGGCAGCCGCCATTTTGCCGACTATGTCGAGGCGGTGGAGTGGGCGCAGGACTTTGCCCGGCGCAACCGCGAGCTGATGATGCAGGCGGTGGTCGCAGCCACCCGCAAGGCACTGGGCAAACCCTTCGAGGCAAGCCTGGAGGCGGTCAACTGTCACCACAACTATGTGCAGCGCGAGCAGCATTTCGGGCGCGAGGTACTGGTGACGCGCAAGGGCGCGGTGTCGGCGCAGAAAGGGCAATTCGGTATCATCCCCGGCTCCATGGGCGCCCGGAGCTTCATCGTGCGGGGGTTGGGTAACGAGGAGTCGTTCTGCTCCTGCAGCCATGGTGCGGGCAGGGTGATGAGCCGGACCAAGGCCAAGAGCCGCTTCACCGTGGACGACCAGCGGCGGGCCACGGCGCATGTCGAGTGCCGCAAGGACAAGGACGTGATCGACGAGATTCCGATGGCGTACAAGGACATCGATGCGGTGATGCGGGCGCAGAGCGAGTTGGTGGAGGTGGTGCACACCCTGCGGCAGGTGGTTTGCGTAAAAGGGTGACTTGTACTGGCCTCTTCGCTGGCCCGCTCCCACAGGGATCGCACCGGTTTGGAAGTGGCTGCGGGACCCGTGGGAGCAGGCTTGCCCGCGAAAGGGCCCGACGTTTCGCATCGAATCCCGCATCCCCTCACACCCAGTGTGCAGCAAAAAAAGTGAGCTAACCGGAAGCTGACGCAAATGCAATGTTGGTATCAGCCAGCTGTCGGAGCCTGCCATCTACGGTCATTGAAGACGGGCATTGCTGTCACGCCTGCCGTTATCGGTAGCAATGGTTTCAAACCCCCTGATGGGTTCGTGAACACAAGTCGATGATGGCGGACAAGGCGAGTCATCCGTAGTCCAGGATTCGTGGCCGTTCCCCTCGTGCTCCTTTGACCCATCGGTGCCCACACGGCGCCGTTTTTTATGGGTCGCAAGACGCTGACAGAACTGTAATGCCGAGCTCAGCTTCCTGAAAGCGCAGCCTGGCTAATGTGACCCCAAGCCTGAACCCCATGGGCCGCACAGTAATCTGCCAAGGAACAACAGATGAACTCGATCAAAGCATTCGCAATGGTTATCACGTTTGGAATGGCTGGCCTTGCACTGGCTGAAGGTGGTGGCGAGCGGACCTTTGCGAAGATGGAGGCTGCACGTCAAAACGCCACGGATGCCTATCAGCTTGCACGGCAGAAGACGAACCCGGCGTCGATGGCAAGCCAAAGCCATAAACACGGGCAGCATGAGAACTGCTGATCCGAGCTTACAGAAATGTAATCACTCGGGAATCTTTTATGTGGCAGTTTCAAATCGCGTTTTCCCACTACGGCCTGCGTTTTCTAGCAAAGACTTGTGGGATCCCGAAGAGAGCCGGGGCTGTGATCGAGCGGCCCGGATATCAGCGAATTATCTGACTGACTGGACACTACGGCATGCAAAGCAAAACCACTAGACGATCTTTCGTCAAAGGCCTGGCCGCTACTGGATTACTGGGTGGACTGGGTATGTGGCGCGCGCCGGTCTGGGCTGTTACCAGTCCGGGCCAGCCGAATGTTCTGACAGGCACCGATTTTGATCTCTACATCGGTGAGTTGCCGGTCAACATCACCGGAGCAACTCGCACAGCCATGGCAATCAATGGTTCGCTTCCGGGGCCGATCCTTCGTTGGCGGGAGGGAGACACTGTCACGCTGCGGGTACGCAACCGCTTGAAACAGGACACTTCTATCCATTGGCACGGCATCATCCTACCGGCGAACATGGACGGTGTGCCTGGTCTGAGCTTTCATGGCATCGCACCCGATGGCATGTATGAGTACAAGTTCAAGGTCCATCAAAATGGGACCTACTGGTACCACAGCCACTCTGGGTTCCAGGAGCAGGTCGGGGTCTACGGTGCCCTGGTCATTGATGCCAAGGAGCCAGAGCCATTCACCTATGATCGCGATTATGTGGTCATGCTTAGCGATTGGACTGACGAGGATCCTGCCAGGGTCCTGTCCAAGCTCAAGAAGCAGTCGGACTATTACAACTACCACAAACGCACCGTGGGCGACTTCGTCAACGACGTAGGCGAGATGGGGTGGTCGGCTGCGGTGGCGGATCGAAAAATGTGGGCTGAAATGAAAATGAGCCCTACCGACCTCGCTGACGTAAGTGGCTACACCTACACCTACCTCATGAACGGGCAGGCCCCAGATACGAACTGGACGGGCCTCTTCAAGCCTGGTGAGAGAATCCGGCTGCGTTTCATCAACGCTTCGGCCATGACGTACTTTGATGTGCGTATCCCTGGCTTGAAAATGACGGTCGTGGCTGCTGATGGGCAGCACGTCAAACCGGTCACGGTTGATGAATTCCGTATCGCAGTGGCTGAAACGTTCGATGTCATTGTTGAACCGGAGGACGAGCAGGCTTACACCATTTTTGCTCAATCCATGGATCGCACAGGCTACTCCAGAGGCACCTTAGCCGTTCGCGAAGGTATGCAAGCTTCAGTTCCGGCAGTTGATCCTCGCCCTCTCATTTCAATGAGCGATATGGGTATGGATCACGGCAGCATGGCTGGCATGGACCACAGCAAGATGGCTGGGATGGACCATGGCAGCATGGGAGGCATGGGCGGCGCCATGCAGTCTCACCCAGCTTCAGAAACAAACAACCCCTTGGTCGACATGCAGACTATGAGTCCAACGCCTAAGTTGGACGATCCGGGAATTGGCCTGCGCAACAATGGACGGCATGTCCTGACCTATGCGGATCTGCGAAGCACGTTCATTGATCCGGATGGACGTGAACCAGGGCGCACCATCGAGCTGCATCTCACAGGCCATATGGAAAAGTTCGCCTGGTCCTTTGACGGCGTGAAATTCTCCGATGCTGAACCCCTACGCCTCAAATATGGCGAGCGTCTGCGTATCACTTTGGTCAACGACACCATGATGACTCACCCCATCCACCTCCACGGAATGTGGAGCGATCTGGAAGATGAGGACGGTAACTTCATGGTTCGAAAACACACCATCGATATGCCACCAGGCTCAAAACGAAGCTACCGAGTAACCGCGGATGCTTTGGGCCGTTGGGCCTACCACTGCCACCTACTGTTCCATATGGAAATGGGCATGTTCCGAGAAGTCCGCGTGGACGAATGAACTGGAGATCCAAAATGAACAAACCAATGAAGCGAAACGCCTTTTTCCTCTCTGCCGCGATGGCTGGTCTGTTTGCTGTTTACGCTCCTTCGTCGTGGTCCGGCGACAACCATGAACAGCACAGTCAGCAGTCTGCCGATGCCGCGAAATCGAAGGGTTCTCAGGGCATGGATCATGACTCGATGAAGGGCATGGATCATGGCTCCATGAAGGGTATGGGCCACGACACCATGAAAGGTATGGACCATGGCTCGATGGAAGGTATGGATCACAGCAAAATGATGGAATCGCATGGCAGCGATAAAGCTAAGGCAGGGAAAGATGACCAATAGCCTGGCACGACCATCGCTGTTGGCATTGACCGTTTCATTCAGCATGCTGGGTGCTGCGCCCAGCTTTGCTGTTGAGGAGATGGACCATTCGGCAATGGGGCACGGGGCCATGGAAATGGATTCCACCCCGTCGGCGGACCCGATGCCAGGTATGGACCACGCGCACATGGGCGCGAGCAAGCCGCAGAAGAACCCCCCGCCAGTTGATCGCAGCAAGATGAAACACAGTCAAGCTGCGGCCAAACCTGCGCACATGGACCACAGCAAGATGGGCCATGGCAGCATGCAGGGGATGGATCATGGTGCCATGGATCACTCGATGATGAACCATGGCTCTGATGCCCCAACGACGACTAGTCGTACTCCGATACCTGTGCTGACGGATGCTGATCGCCAAGCTGCCTTTCCTCCGTTGGGCGGGCATCAGATGCATGACAGCGCGATCAACAGCTTCTTCTTGCTAGACAAGCTTGAGTACCAGGATGCAGACGAAGGCAGCGCGCTGGCTTGGGAAGCCTCTGGATGGGTTGGCGGCGATATCAACCGGCTGTGGATCCGCTCCGAAGGTGAGCGGACCAATGGCGTCACCGAGGACGCTGAGTTGCAGCTTCTGTATGGGCGCTCCGTTAGCCCATGGTGGGATGTGGTAGCTGGGGTGCGCCAGGATTTCCAACCAGGATCACCACAGACATGGGGCGCTTTTGGTATCCAGGGCATGGCGCTCTATGACTTCGAAGCCGAAGCCACAGCGTTCATCGGTGAGAATGGCCAGGCAGCTGCTCGGCTGGAGGGCGAATACGACATTTTTCTAACCAATCGCCTGATCTTGCAGCCAACCGCTGAAGCTAATTTCTATGGCAAGAACGATCCCGAGCGCGGAGTGGGTTCTGGCTTGGCAAACACCGAAGTCGGTCTGCGCTTACGGTATGAGATCGTGCGCCAGTTCGCGCCCTACATCGGCGTAACCTGGAACCGCTCCTACGGCAAAACGGCAGACCTGATTCGCGATGAGGGCGGGGATGTCGATGAGGCGCGTTTCGTAGCCGGCATTCGGATGTGGTTTTGAGAGCTCGACATGAAGAGAACAATTACAACGCTGTTAGCAGCAGGCACAGTGGGTAGTGCGGCGGCATTGGCGGCGGCGTATTTTGGCCTGGTCAACGTCGGTGCTGATGATCCTCACTTCCCGGCCGTGCATGCTTTCCTCGCCATGGCGCGGGATCGCTCTATTGAAGTTCGCGCTAGGGACATCGAGGTTCCGAACCTCAAGGATGAAACCCTTATCCGTACCGGTGCCGGTAACTACAATGCTATGTGCATTGGCTGCCACCTCGCCCCAGGGTTGGATAAAACCGAGCTCAGCCAAGCGCTTTATCCGGCACCGCCCAATCTTGCCATGATAGGTTCAGGCAATGATCCCGCAGGTGCCTTCTGGATCATTAAACACGGTATCAAGGCCAGCGGCATGCCCGCATGGGGCAAGAGCATGGGGGATCAATACATCTGGGGTGTTGTCGCTTTCCTTGAGCAAATGCCGCAGATGAACGCAGAGCAGTACCAAGCGTTGGTAACAACCAGTGGCGGCCATCAGCATGGTGGTGGGGAAAGTGAGATGCACAATCATGAGGGCCTACAGGGCGGCAATGAGCGAGAGCATCATGGCAACGTTGCCTCTGAGGCAAGGCACCACGATATGCAGCAGTCAGAGGCCCATCACTCACACCCGGCAGATTCCGAGGCTCACAAGTCTGGGGGCGGCCATCATGATGCTGCCGAATCTTCTAGTGATCATCACTCAAAGCCAGGCTCTAAGACGCACGCACACAAAGATGGAAAGGTACACACCCATGAAGGCTAGCAGCCGCTTTCTCAGGTTGGCCGCTTTCGCGCCGGTTCGAGGTTGATGTGGCAAAGCATCAGGCGGCTTCAAGAGATGAAAATTATTTTCAGTGGGACATTAAAAAGCCGGCTTGTGGCCGGCTTCTCGGGGACGGTTCCGACTAATTTATGGTAAGTCGCAGCCGCCTTAACTGTGTGGCCATCAAGGGCCTGAAAGAGATGGCAGACGGTCGTGTGGAGCGTCGCCGAGCCCTCTGGAACGCGGCTTGCGCCGGCCGGGGCTGAATGTGCGGCGTAGCATACAAGGGCTGGCGCGGTATGCCCAGCAAAAAATGGCACAGAGTGTGTCAGTCGGGGCGTCTCTGGCGGTAATGCGACCAATGGAACACCCAGCCGAGTATCTCCAGCTTTTGCGCATCGCACTGTAAGGGTGTGTAGCGCTCCACGATCTCGCGCAGGTTATGGCTGTGCAGGCACAGGGTGCCCCGGTGACCGAGGCTCAGGCTGTTCACCCTGAGCCTGCCGTTGTGCAGCAGGGCATAGATCTCGCCATCAACCACGCGGGTGAAGCTGAGGTCGATCGCCAAGATGGCATCGCGCGGGATCCACGGCGCCATGTTGGCGGCAGGCATGGTCATGCAGATGGCTTTGTCCTCAGGCACGGCCAATGCCTCCAGCGCAGATGCCGGCATTGCCAGGCAGTGATGGTCGATCGCCACGAGTTGGCCATTGCGCAGTTCGTTGAAGGGCACTTGCACCAGGGGAGGATGCGATATCGAAGGTAAACCGGGTGTTTCTACAGGCGTTGACTGGGGCGCGTACATGCGTAGAAACGAATGCGGGTGTTTGGGGCCTTCGCCAGTTTGCAGCCAGCGGCGCTGCACACAGAACAACTCGGCCATTTCGTCGAGGCGGGCAATGGGGATGCCGCGAGTGAACCAGTTGTTGATGTGCTGGGACGTAACGCGGCGCTGGGCAGCGAAGTCTGAGGGAGTCAGGCCACATTCCCGAAGGAGTGCCTTGAGGCGTTCACCGGATCTGTTCATGAGACCGAGTGTAGCGGCCGGTTGCCAGTAACGAAATGAACGGGATGTTGACATGAACGGCGTGAAAAATGCCTTCATGTAGGGCGAAGGTGTAGGACTACGTAGGACTTTTTACCTGTCATAAGTATGACCCATAAAAAAACCCCGCCGAGGCGGGGCTTTTTCTGCAAAGCGGTATCAGCCCTTGTAGGCAGCAACCGATTTGGTGATCGCAGCGCGGGCGGCGTCGGCGCCTTCCCAGCCTTCGATCTTGACCCACTTGCCCTTCTCGAGATCCTTGTAGTTCGCGAAGAAGTGCTCGATCTGCTGGATCAGCAGGGCTGGCAGGTCGGTGTATTCCTTCACGTCGACATACAGCTGGCTCAGCTTGTCGTGAGGAACGGCGATGACCTTGGCGTCGCCGCCGCCGTCGTCGGTCATGTTCAGCACGCCGACCGGACGGGCACGGATGACCGAGCCTGGGGCTACCGGGTACGGGGTCACGACCAGCACGTCCAGCGGGTCACCGTCGTCCGCCAGGGTGTTCGGGATGAAACCGTAGTTGGCCGGGTAGAACATCGGGGTGGCCATGAAACGGTCAACGAACAGGGTGTCGCTGTCCTTGTCGATTTCGTATTTGATCGGCGCGTGGTTGGCCGGGATCTCGATAGCGACGTAGATGTCGTTCGGCAGGTCTTTGCCAGCCGGGATCTTGCTGTAGCTCATTGGGCAGTGCCCCCGTGTTTGATCAAAAAAGTGGCGGCGATTATAGGCACATTCCGCCAGGCCATGCCACGCCCGGCCTGATGTGCGGGCAGATGTGCGGCCGCATCAGGCGTGGCTTTGGCGGTACTCCGGGTGCTCGGCTTGCAGCCGCATGAGGCGCGCCAGCGGATCCTGGCGGTAGAACAGCGACAGCTGCTGGTACACCTGTGGATAAGCCTGCTGTAGCAGGTCGGGTGCGCTGAAGAAGTATTCGCTGGTGACGGCGAAGAATTCCGCCGGGTTTTCCGCAGCGTAGGGGTCGATGGCGGTTTCTGCGTCGGGGTCGGCGTCGAGCTGGTGATTGAGGTCGTCATAGGCCTGCTGCATGGCGGCGGCCCAGTCTTCCACGCGCATGCCCGGGTGCAGCGGCGGCAGGCCGTTGGCATCGCCATTGAGCATGTCGAGCTTGTGCGCCAGTTCGTGGATCACCAGGTTGTAGGCTTCCCAGCCGCCACTGGCCAGCACGCCGGCCCAGGCCAGGATGATCGGCCCCTGCTGCCAGGCTTCGCCGCTGTGCTCGGCATCCCACACGTGCTCAACCCCGCTGGCATCGCGGTGGCGCTGCGGGCTCTTGAAGTCGTCGGGGTAGAGGATGATCTCGTGGAAGCCCTGGTACCAGTTCAACTCGCCCAGGTGCAGCAATGGCAACTGCGCTTGGGCTGCGAGAAACAGGCGCTGCTCATCGTCCAGTTCTACCCCTGGGAGGGTGGTCAGGTGCTTGTCGAGCAGGAACAGGATGCACGCTTCTCGCAGCCACCGATCTTCATCGGCGCTGATGCCGTCGAGCATCGGCAGGCGATCGCGGATCACCTGCCATTGCCGTGCATCGATCGGGTAGCGCGCGAGGGTGCGCTTGCGCCGCCAGGCGCTGTAGGACCACATGTCTGCTGTCAGTGGGCCTTGGCGGTACGACCCAGGCGGCTACGCAGCAGGCCGAGGATCATCGGTACCAGCGAGAGCACGATGATGCCGACCACCATCAACGACAGGTGCTGCTTGATGAACGGCACGTTGCCGAAGAAGTAGCCCAGAGTCACCAGGCCGCCGACCCACAGCAACGAACCGGCCACGCTGAAACCAAGGAAGCGCGGGTAGTGCATGTGCGCGATACCGGCCACGAACGGCGCGAAGGTGCGCAGGATCGGCAGGAAGCGCGCCATGGTCACGGTCTTGCCGCCATGGCGTTCATAGAATTCGTGGGTGCGTTGCAGGTAGTCGCGGCGGAAAATTTTCGAGTTGGGGTTGCTGAACAGTTTTTCGCCGGTGGTGCGGCCGATGATGTAGTTGGTACTGTCGCCCAGGATGGCCGCCGCCATCAGCAGGCCCGCCAGCAGTACCGGGTCCATGCCGCCACCGGCGGCCACGGCGCCGGCGATGAACAGCAGCGAATCGCCCGGCAGGAACGGCATCACCACCAGGCCGGTTTCGCAGAAGATGACAGCGAACAGGATCGCGTAGATCCAGGGACCGTAGTTGGTAACCAGCAGATCGAGGTAGGTGTCGAGATGCAGGATTAAGTCCAGCGGGTTGAATTCCATGTACAGCACCTGTGTTCTAGACCCGTTTTACGGGCACGCGATGACGGACAATGCCCTGGGTGTCGGCATGATGACCTGAGGATGGGTAAAATTTCACACATGGCAGGTCGATGCATTATACGGCTAAGTAGGAAACCTGCCCGCGGAGTTTGTAGCCGGGGGTTACGACTTGAACATGTACTGGCCTTTTCGCGGGTAAACCCGCCCCCACAGGTATTGCACCGCTTTTGAGCTTTGCGTAGTGCCTGTGGGAGCGGGTTTACCCGCGAAAGGGCCGGAGCGGTCAGTCCTGATGGATCGGTAATATGTAGCTCTCGAACTCGGTGTCCTTGCGAAAGCCGATCGATTCATAGGTCTTGCGCGCCACCTCGTTGTTGGCGCTGGTCGATACTCGCATGCGCACTGCCTGGCTTTCCTTGGCCATTTTCTTGGCCTCGCGCATCAGGTGGTCGGCCACCAGCATGCGCCGCGAGTCTTCGGCGACGAAGATATCGTTGAGGATCCACACGCGTTTCAGCGATAGCGACGAAAAGCTCGGATACAGCTGGCAGAACCCCATGAGCTTGTCTTCATCCTCATCCGGCAGGGCCAGGTAGATCACCGACTCCTTGTACTTCAGGCGTTTCTCCAGAAAGGCACGAGAGCTGTCCGGATAAGGGAGCTGCCCATAGAACTCGCGGTATCTGACGAACATTGGAGTGAGCAGGTCGAGGTGTTCCAGGGTTGCCTTGATGATGCGCATGTGCGGCCCTCAGAGTCCATTAGGGGAAACAGCGGAATGCCTGCGGCTTTCATGGGCATGCTGCCCCAATGCTGGCCGTCAGCGCAATCCGCCTTCCGTTACATGTTTTTTAACGTTCGCCGAGCAGGAAGTTGCCTCGCTGGGTGGGGGCATTTTCGCTGTCGATACCAGGGACCTCGGCTTCATCCTTCAGGTTCACACCGGAAAGCTGCCGCCGGCAGGCTTCGCGCATCAGGTATAGCAGGCGATGGGCCGCCATGCCGTAGCTCAGGCCTTCCAGGCGGATGTTGGAGATGCAGTTGCGATAGGCATCGGTCAGGCCGACCTTGGGCGCGTAGGTGAAATACAGGCCGAGGCTGTCCGGCGAGCTCAGCCCCGGACGTTCACCGATCAGCATCACGGTCATGCGTGCACCGAGCAACTGGCCGACTTCGTCCGCCACTGCCACCCGGCCTTGTTCCACCAGCACCACCGGGGCGCTGGTCCAGCCATCGGCGGCGGCCTGCTCCTCGAAGCGGGCCAGGAACGGTAAGGTATGGCGGTGCACGGCCAGGGCCGAGAGGCCGTCGGCGACCACGATGGCCAGGTCGACGCCGTCGGGGTTGGCCTGGGCATGCTGGCGCAAGCGTTCGGCCGAGTCCTCGTTCAGCCGCCGGCCGAGGTCGGGGCGTTGCAGGTATTGGTGGCGGTCGCTGGCAGCGCTGTGCAGCACCAGGCTGTCGCGGCCTCTGTCCTTGAGCTGTTCACTAAGGGCCGCGTGGTCGAAGGCCAAATGCACGGCGTCGCGGGCCTGGGCGTGGGCGAACTGGAAGTCCAGTTGTGCGCTGGTGGGCAGGCTGGTGCCGCAACGGCCCAGGGCGATACGCGCCGGGGTGAGGTTGCGCAGGGCCAGCCAGGGGCTTTCCTGGCTAGAGAGCGGGGTAGAAGGCGGGGTTGGGGTACGGTCTGCCATGGTCACCTCTTATGCCAGCTGCGCCAAGGCCTGGCGGAATGCCGGCGGCAGGTTGTCGCCGAAGCGTACGCGGCCATCGGCCTGGGTGAAGATGCCGGTGCGTTGCAGCCAGGCTTCGAATTCCGGCCCGGGCTTCAAGCCGAGGGTCTGGCGCGCATACAGCGCGTCGTGAAACGACGTGGTCTGGTAGTTGAGCATGATGTCGTCGGAGCCGGGGATGCCCATGATGAAGTTGATCCCGGCCACGCCCAGCAGGGTCAGCAGGGTGTCCATGTCGTCCTGGTCGGCTTCGGCGTGGTTGGTGTAGCAGATGTCGCAACCCATCGGCACGCCGAGCAGCTTGCCGCAGAAGTGGTCTTCGAGGCCGGCGCGGATGATCTGTTTGCCGTTGTACAGGTACTCGGGGCCGATGAAACCGACCACGGTGTTGACCAGGAACGGCTTGAAGTGGCGGGCCACGGCGTAGGCGCGGGTCTCGCAGGTCTGCTGGTCGACACCGTGGTGGGCGTTGGCCGACAGCGCGCTGCCCTGGCCGGTTTCGAAGTACATCAGGTTCTGCCCGAGGGTGCCGCGCTTGAGCGACAGGCCGGCCTCGTAACCTTCCTGCAGCACGTTGAGGTTGATGCCGAAGCCGGCGTTGGCCGCCTCGGTGCCGGCAATCGACTGGAACACCAGGTCCAGCGGCACGCCGCGGTTGATCGCTTCGATCGAGGTGGTGACGTGGGTCAGCACGCAGGCCTGGGTGGGGATGTCGTAGCGCTGGATGATGGCGTCGAGCATTTCCAGCAGGGTGCAGATCGAGGCGATGCTGTCGGTGGCCGGGTTGATGCCGATCATGGCGTCACCGTTGCCGTAGAGCAGGCCGTCGAGGATGCTGGCGGCGATGCCGGCCGGTTCGTCGGTCGGGTGGTTGGGCTGCAGGCGGGTCGACAGGCGCCCGCGCAGGCCCATGGTGCCACGGAACTGGGTGACCACGCGGATCTTCTGCGCCACCAGCACAAGGTCTTGTACGCGCATGATCTTCGACACTGCTGCCGCCATTTCCGGGGTCAGCCCCGGGGCGAGCGCGCGCAGGCTGTGTTCGTTGGCCTCTTCGCTGAGCAGCCAGTCGCGCAGGCCGCCAACGGTCAGGTGGCTGACCGGGGCAAAGGCCTGGGCGTCGTGGCTGTCGACGATCAGCCGGGTGATTTCATCCTGTTCGTAGGGGATCAGGGCTTCATTCAGAAAATGCGTCAGCGGGATGTTGGCCAGGGCCATCTGCGCGGCCACCCGCTCGCCGTCGTTGGCGGCGGCGACGCCGGCCAGAAAGTCCCCGGAACGGGCCGGGCTGGCCTTGGCCATCACGTCCTTGAGGCTGTCGAAGCGGTAGACCAGGTGGCCTACCGTGTGTACGAAACTTGCCATAGAGAATCTCCAGGGCCGCGGGCTGGCCCGCGGCAGGTGGCGGCGATCAGTGCAGGGCCTCTTCGGCCTTCTGGATCGCGGCGAATTCCTCTTCCGGTGTGCCCGCGACCAGATGGTGGCGGCTGTAGAACGCAAAGTAGGCGATCAATACCGCATAGATCACCGCAGCGCCAATCACCACCCGTGGGTCGACCAGGAAGCCCGCGACCACGGCGATACAGGCCAGCACCAGAGCCAGGCCCGAAGTGAAGATGCCGCCCGGGGTGCGGTAAGGGCGTTCCATTTTCGGCCGGCGGATGCGCAGGGTGATGTGCGCGGCCATCATCAGCACATACGACAGTGTGGCACCGAATACCGCCACCAGGATCAGCAGGTCGCCCTGGCCGGTCAGCGACAGGGCGAAACCGATGATCCCGGGGATCACCAGCGCCATCACCGGGGCCTTGCTCTTGTTGGTTTCCGACAATTTGCGCGGCAGGTAGCCGGCGCGGGAAAGGGCGAAAATCTGCCGCGAATAGGCGTAGATGATCGAGAAAAAGCTGGCGATCAGGCCGGCCAGGCCCACCAGGTTGACGAAGCTGCCCATCCAGGTGGCGCCGCCGTAGGCCTTGGCCAGCGCTTCGACCAGCGGGTTGCCGGAGGCCTTGAGCGCTTCGGAGCCTGCACCGCCAGGGCCGACCACCAGGATCAGCAGGGCGAAGGCCAGCAGCACCAGCATTGCGCCGATCAGGCCGCGTGGCAGGTCACGCTTGGGGTTCTTGGTTTCTTCGGCGGCCAGTGGCACGCCTTCCACGGCGAGGAAGAACCAGATGGCATAGGGGATCGCCGCCCACACACCGACATAGCCGAACGGCAGGAAGCTGCTGGCCCCCACGGCGTCCGTTTTGGCGATGTCGAACAGGTTGGCTGCATCAAAATGGGGCACCATGGCCACCAGGAACACGGCCAGGGCGATGGCGGCGATGGCGGTGATGATGAACATCAGCTTCAGCGCTTCACCCACGCCGAAGATGTGAATGCCGATGAAGACCACATAGAACGCCAGGTAGATCATCCAGCCGCCGATGCCGAACAGTGACTGGCAGTAGGCGCCGATGAACGTGGCGATGGCGGCGGGGGCGATGGCGTATTCGATGAGGATCGCCGTGCCGGTGAGGAAGCCGCCCCACGGGCCGAAGGCGCTGCGGGCAAAGCCGTAGCCGCCGCCAGCGGTAGGGATCATCGAGGAAAGTTCGGCCAGCGAGAAGCACATGCACAGGTACATGGTGGCCATCAGCAGGGTGGCGAGGAACATGCCGCCCCAGCCACCCTGGGCCAGGCCGAAGTTCCAGCCGGCATAGTCGCCGGAAATCACATAGGCAACACCCAGGCCGACCAGCAGTACCCAGCCGGCGGCGCCTTTTTTCAGTTCACGTTGCTGGAAATAGTCCGATCCGACTTTTTCGAAGTCCACGGAAGACCCTGCCGGCACACCGGCGGAATGATCGCTTGGCATAGTTTCACCTGTTTTTTTTCTTGGTGGCCGGAAGGCGTCCGGGCCGATGGTGATGGGTACTGCAGGAAGCGAGCCAGAGCGGTTGGTACACGGTTGCCGCTCTGGATTTTGTGTTTGCAGGCCAGGCCTCTTCGCGGGTAAACCCGCTCCCACAGGAGTGTTGCGATTCCCTGTGGGAGCGGGTTCACCCGCGAAGCAGGCGACGCGGTTTAGAAGAAGCCCAGCGGGTTGATGTCGTAGCTCACCAGCAGGTTCTTGGTCTGCTGGTAGTGGTCGAGCATCATCTTGTGGGTTTCACGACCCACGCCAGACTTCTTGTAGCCACCGAACGCGGCATGTGCCGGGTAGAGGTGGTAGCAGTTGGTCCACACGCGGCCAGCCTTGATGCCGCGGCCCATGCGGTAGGCGCGGTTGATGTCGCGGGTCCACACGCCGGCACCGAGGCCGAACTCGGTGTCGTTGGCAATCGCCAGGGCTTCGGCTTCGTCCTTGAAGGTGGTGACGCTGACCACCGGGCCGAAGATTTCTTCCTGGAACACGCGCATGCGGTTGTTGCCCTTGAGCAGGGTCGGCTGGATGTAGTAACCGGTGGCCAGCGCGCCTTCGAGTTTTTCCACCTTGCCGCCGGTCAGCAACTCGGCGCCTTCTTCCTGGGCAATCTGCAGGTACGAGAGGATCTTCTCGAACTGCTGCTGCGAGGCCTGGGCGCCGACCATGGTGTCGGTGTCGAGTGGGTCGCCGCGCTTGATCTGCAGGACCTTCTTCATCACCACTTCCATGAACTGCGGGTAGATCGACTCCTGCACCAGGGCACGCGATGGGCAGGTGCACACCTCGCCCTGGTTGAAGAACGCCAGCACCATGCCTTCGGCGGCCTTGTCGATGAAGCTTGGCTCGGCCTGCATGATGTCTTCGAAGTACACGTTCGGCGACTTGCCACCCAGCTCGACGGTGGACGGAATGATGTTCTCGGCAGCGCATTTCATGATGTGCGAGCCGACCGGGGTAGAGCCGGTGAAGGCGATCTTGGCGATGCGCTTGCTGGTGGCCAGGGCTTCACCGGCCTCGCGGCCATAACCCTGGACGACGTTGAGCACGCCTTTGGGCAGCAGGTCGCCAATCAGCTCGACCAGCACGGTGATGCCCAGCGGGGTCTGCTCGGCCGGCTTGAGCACCACGCAGTTGCCGGCGGCCAGGGCTGGCGCGAGCTTCCAGGCGGCCATCAGGATCGGGAAGTTCCACGGGATGATCTGCCCGACCACGCCCAGCGGTTCGTGGATGTGATAGGCCACGGCGTTTTCGTTGATTTCGGCGGCGCCGCCTTCCTGGGCGCGGATGCAGCCGGCGAAGTAGCGGAAGTGGTCGACGGCCAGCGGGATGTCGGCGTTGAGGGTTTCGCGGACCGGCTTGCCGTTGTCCCAGGTTTCGGTGATGGCCAGGATTTCCAGGTTCTGTTCGATACGGTCGGCGATCTTCAGCAGGACGTTGGAGCGGTCCTGTACCGAGGTGCGGCCCCAGGCGTCAGCGGCGGCATGGGCGGCATCCAGGGCTTTATCGATGTCTTCGGCAGTGGAACGGGGGAATTCGGCAATCAGCTTGCCGTTCACCGGGGAGGTGTTTTCGAAATATTGCCCTTTGACCGGAGCTACGAACTCACCACCGATGTAGTTGCCGTAGCGGCTCTTGAAGGAAACCTTGGAGCCCTCGGTACCGGGATGTGCGTAACGCATGGTGTGTCTCCTGGCTATTGTGTTTGTTAGGGAGTTGAAAAGCGTAGAGCAAAGGTTGGGCCAGCGTGGCGGGCCCTAGCCAAATCAATGACTTGGGTCACGCGGATGGCCCTTTCGCTGCGTTTGTGTGCCAGTGCTGGCACGGCCTGGGTGACACTTTGTGCCGTTTGCGGTACGTGCTTGACCGGGCGGTCGCCGCAGAGGATGCTGGCTGAAATCTCTATCTGCGGAGAACAACAACAAATGCAGAGCAACGCATTCAGCCGCCATGCCCAGCAAGTGCATACCGTTGCCCGTGGCGAAGCTGGCAGCGACCCTTCCATTGCCCGTTCCTGGCTGCGCTGCCTGGACGACTACCACCTCGACCCGTCAGTGATCGAGGCACCGGTGGTGCTCGAGCACGGGCGCCTGCTGGAGAGCCGCGAGCGCCTGCGCCAGGTGCTGAAGATCGCCGACCACGAGATGAACAGCCTGCACCAGCAGCTGTCCGGCGCTGGCCATGCGGTGCTGCTCACCGACGCCCGCGGCGTGATCCTCAACTGTGTCACCGCGCCCAGCGAGCGGCGTAGTTTCGAACGTGCCGGGCTATGGTTGGGGGCGGACTGGAGCGAAGCCCGCGAAGGCACCAACGGCATCGGTACCTGCCTGGTCGAGCGCCAGGCCCTGACCATTCACCAGGATGAGCATTTTCGTGGCCGCCATACCGGGCTGACCTGCTCGGCGAGCCCGGTGTTCGACCCGCACGGCGAGCTGCTGGCGGTGCTCGATGTGTCCTCGGCGCGGCCGGACGTGTCGCGCCAGAGCCAGTTCCACACCATGGCCTTGGTCAACCTCTCGGCAAAGATGATCGAGAGCTGTTATTTCCTCCGTCATTTCGAGCAGCAATGGTTGCTGCGCTTCCATGTGCAAGCCGAGTCGGTCGGCCAGTTCAGCGAAGGGTTGCTGGCGTTCGATGGCGATGGCCGCATCTGTGCTGCCAACCAGAGTGCCCTGAACCTGTTGAGCACCATTCGCGGCGGTGTACTGGGCAAGCCGCTGGAGATGTTCTTCGCCTGCAGCCATGACGAACTGTTCAGCCGTGCCACGCCAAGCGGCAGTACGGTCTGGCCGATGCACACCCGCGATGGCCGCCAGGTATTTGCCAGCCTGCGTGGGCAGGCGAGGGCGCGGCAATGGACGGTGCCGGCCAGCCTGCCCCAGGGCACCCCCGTAGCGCAGCCGGGCATCTGCTTGCTGGACCCGGCCTTGCAGCAGGATTTCCAGCGTGCCGTGCGCGTGTTCGAGCGCGATGTGCCGCTGCTGCTGCGCGGCGAGACCGGTTGCGGTAAAGAGGCCTTCGCTCTGGCCGTGCACCAGGCCAGCCAGCGCCGTGGCAAGCCATTCGTGGCGGTGAACTGTGCGTCGATCCCCGAGAGCCTGATCGAGAGCGAGCTGTTCGGCTATCGCGGTGGCAGCTTCACCGGGGCGCGCAAGGAAGGCATGCGCGGCAAGCTGCTGCAGGCCGATGGCGGTACCTTGCTGCTGGACGAAATCGGTGACATGCCGCTGGCTTTGCAGACCCGCCTTCTGAGGGTGCTGGAAGAGCGCCAGGTGGTGCCGATTGGCGGTGAGCCGCAGGCGGTGGATGTGCGTATTGTCAGTGCCACCCACCGGGATTTGCTGGAACGGGTCGAGCAGGGCAGTTTCCGCGAAGACTTGTACTACCGGCTCAATGGCCTGGAGGTGGCGCTGCCGGCCGTGCGTGAGCGCACGGACAAGGAAGCCTTGCTGGAATTTCTGTTGCGTCAGGAGGCGCAGGGGCAGCATGTGCAATTGGCACCTGAGGCGCGCCAGGCGCTGCTGGACTTTGCCTGGCCGGGGAACGTGCGGCAGATGCGCAATGTGCTGCGAACGCTGGTCGCCTTGTGCGAGGGCTCCCTTGTCCGGTTCCCGGACCTTCCCTCCATTGTCAGGACTCACGCGACCTCTGTGGGGGCGGGCTTGCCCGCCAACGAGGGCAACGCCCTTGCCTTGCATTGCCAGGTCGGGCCTCTTCGCGGGCAAGCCCGCTCCCACAGGCCCAGTGCTGGGCCTGAAGCCTTGGTGGGAGTCGATGTATTGCCGGGCGCAGAGCGCCAGGCGCTGATGGACGTTCTGGAGGCAAAACACTGGCACTTGACCCGGGTCGCCGAACACCTGGGCATAAGCCGCAATACCTTGTATCGAAAACTGCGCAAACACGGCATCGCCAGGGGCGTCTGAGCAAAACACCGGGTGCGATTTCCTGCGCCCTGGGCTACCCTGCCTCGAAGTTTTGCGAGGTCGACCATGCATATTCATATTCTCGGTATTTGCGGCACTTTCATGGGTTCTCTGGCCGTGCTGGCCAAAGAGCTCGGCCACCGCGTCACCGGTTCCGACGCCAACGTCTATCCGCCCATGAGCACCCAGCTCGAAGCCCAGGGCATCGAGCTGACCCAAGGCTACGACCCGGCTCAGCTGGACCCAGCGCCGGATCTGGTGGTCATCGGCAACGCCATGTCGCGGGGCAACCCGGCGGTGGAGTATGTGCTGAACAAGGGCCTGCCTTATGTGTCGGGCCCGCAGTGGCTTGCCGACCATGTGCTGCAGGGTCGTTGGGTGCTGGCAGTCGCGGGTACCCACGGCAAGACCACCACCAGCAGCATGCTCGCCTGGGTGCTTGAGCACGCCGGCATGAGCCCGGGTTTCCTGATCGGCGGCGTGCCGCAGAATTTCTCGGTATCGGCGCGCCTGGGCGGCACGCCGTTCTTCGTGGTCGAAGCCGACGAATACGACAGCGCCTTCTTCGACAAGCGTTCGAAGTTCGTGCATTACCACCCACGCACGGCGATCCTCAACAACCTCGAGTTCGATCACGCGGATATCTTCCCTGATCTGGCATCCATCGAGCGGCAGTTCCACCATCTGGTTCGGACCATTCCGAGCGAAGGCCTGGTCATTCACCCGACTACCGAGCAGGCGCTGGAACGCGTGATCGGCATGGGCTGCTGGACCCCGGTGCAGACCACTGGCGAAGGTGGCCAGTGGCAGGCACGCCTGCTAAGCGCCGACGGCTCGCGTTTCGAAGTGCTGTTCGAGGGTGAAGCGCAGGGTGTGGTGGATTGGGCCCTGACCGGCCAGCACAACGTCGCCAACGCCCTCGCCACACTGGCCGCTGCCCGCCATGTGGGCGTGGTGCCGGCCATGGGCATCGAAGGCCTGAGCGCGTTCAAGAGCGTCAAGCGGCGCATGGAGAAGGTCGCTGAAGTTCAGGGCGTGACCATCTACGACGATTTCGCCCACCACCCGACCGCCATCGCCACCACCCTCGACGGCCTGCGCAAGCGTGTTGGCGAAGCACCGGTCATCGCCATCATCGAGCCACGCTCCAACTCCATGAAGCTCGGCGCCCACCGTGACGGCTTGCCGGAAAGCGTCAACGACGCCGATCAGGTGATCTGGTACGCGCCCGCCAACCTGGGTTGGGACCTGGCTGCCACGGCGGCGCAGTGCAAGGTGCCCAGCGTGGTCGCTGACAGCCTCGACGCAATCATCGAGCGGGTCAAAGGCCAGGCGCGCCCAGGTACCCATGTGGTGATCATGAGCAACGGCGGCTTCGGCGGCCTCCACGGCAAGCTGGCCGAGGCCTTGAAGTGAGCGGGCCGGAGCGTATCACCCTGGCCATGACCGGCGCCTCCGGGGCGCAGTATGGTTTGCGCCTGCTCGATTGCCTGGTGCGCGAAGACCGTGAGGTGCATTTCCTTATCTCCAAGGCTGCGCAACTGGTGATGGCTACCGAAACCGATGTGCTCCTGCCGGCCAAGCCGCAGGCCATGCAGGCGTTTCTTACCGAATATACCGGTGCTGCCGATGGGCAGATCCGCGTATACGGCAAGGAAGACTGGATGTCGCCGGTGGCTTCGGGTTCCGGTGCGCCAGCGGCGATGGTGGTGGTGCCGTGTTCTACCGGTACCTTGTCGGCGATCGCCACCGGTGCCTGCAACAACCTGATCGAGCGTGCCGCCGACGTCACCCTCAAGGAGCGTCGGCAGCTGATCCTGGTGCCGCGCGAGGCGCCATTCTCGACCATCCACCTGGAGAACATGCTCAAGTTGTCGCAGATGGGCGCGGTGATCCTGCCAGCGGCGCCGGGGTTCTATCACCAGCCGCAGACTATTGATGACCTGATCGACTTCGTAGTGGCGCGCATACTCAACCTGTTGAACATTCCGCAGGACATGCTGCCGCGCTGGGGCGAACACCATTTCGGGGCTGATGATTGAAGCGGTTCCTGGCTGGGTTGCTGGTTGCAAGCCTGCTCGGCGGCTGCGCCACAGTGCGCACGCTGGATGCCAACAAGCCAGGGGCGCCGGTGGTGTATGCCGGGACCCGGCTGGACATGTATGTGATCAATGGCGGGTGCTGCCCCAAGGATCGCTTCGGGGCTGAGGCGCCGGCGTACCCACACCTGGACCTGCCGGGCAGCATGCTGCTGGATACGTTGTTCCTGCCGCTGTCATTGCTGACGGCGGCAGGGATAGGTTTTCAGGCTACGGGCGGCCTGTAGGGGTTAATTCTTGCCCAGTTTGCGTAACTCGTCGGACTCGACAATCCGGATTCCGTCCTGTTCTTCCAGTGCCAGGCGCCACAGCGCCCGCGCCAGGGTACAGACCTCGATCGCCCGGTATTTACCGGGCATCAACTTCGCAAATGGCGATGCCAGCTTCTCACCCAGCCGTGGTTGGACCCGCTCACCGAGCAGCAGTGACGGCCGCGCAATGGTCAGTTGTGGCCAGTCCTGAGCCTTCAGCGCTTGTTCCATCTCGCCCTTGACCCGGTTGTAGAGAATCGCTGACTTGGGATCGGCACCCATGGCGCTGACCACCAGCAGATGCCGCGCCCCCATTTCCCGTGCGCGCTTGCTGAAGGCTACGACCATGTCCAGGTCGACGGCACGAAACGCTTGCTCCGAGCCCGCCTGCTTGAGGGTGGTGCCCAGGCAGCAATAGGCGATATCGACGCGACCCGCGAGTTGCGGGAGAAACACCGCCGGGTCGCCCACCGGGTTTTCCAGATGAGGGTGCCCTGCCAACGGCCGGCGAGTCGGTGCCAGCACACGACTGATGGTGGGTTCGTTGAGCAGGCGGTCGAGCAGATGCTCACCGGTCAGTCCGGTGGCTCCGGCAAGCAGGACATGCTGAGGCGTCAAATACATGATGTCTCTCCCTTGTTACACACAAGCTTAGCGGCTGGCAGGCGTTTTTGCCTGTTCCTCCGCCTTGGCCTGTGCTGCATTACGCAAGGCTTCTTCGGCCTGATGCTTACGCAGTTGCTGCCAGTGTGCCAGTACTGCGGGCGGTGCCCAGAATTGTGGTTCGGAGGCCTCGAAACCTTCCCTTCGTTCTCTTTCGGCAACACTGCTGCGCGCCAGTTCAAACGCTTGTTTCAGGTCGTCCGTCTGGTTCAGGGCTTCAGCGAACAAGGCATCACCGAAGTAGGTGAAGTCGGCTTCTTCCGAGCAACCGAACGATACCCGGTCGGCACGTGCCGCGGTCATGATCACCGTGCGATCGTCCTTGAGCGGGGCGATGTAGCCACCTGAATAGCAGGCGGAGATGACAATGATCTTGTCGCGGTCCTTGAGTGGGGCCAGGGCGCTGGCCAGTTCGTCGGCGGACAGGTCAGCCAGTTGCAGGCGGGGCTGGTCGAGCACCAATTGGTGGTCCTGGCTGCCGTGGCTGGTCAGGTAGATGAAGATCAGGTCCTCCGGGCCGCTGCGTTCGGCCAGGGTGCGGGCGGCGCGGGTGAGGTTCTCGCGGGTGGCCATGGGGCGGGTGGTCATCTGGTCACGGTGGTTGACCAGGGTAACTTGCCCGCGGGCGCCGAAGCGCACCTTGAGCATGTTGCTGACATAGTCGGCTTCGCGCAGGAACACGCTTTGCTGGCCATCGCCGGCCAGGACCAGGCTGTACAGCTGGATAGGTGGCGCCGAGCGCGGTACTCGGGCCAGGGCTTCGTCGAGCAGGCGGCCCTGGTTGAGCAGGGCCAGGTCCAGCGGGTCGGGCAGCAGCTTGCCTTTCTGGTCACGTACGCGTACGCCGTTGACCCAGAAGCCGCTCTCGACCTGGCCGCTGGCCAGGGTCAGCTTGCCGTGGCCCTGGTAGGCATCGTTGTCGAAGCCCCCTACGTATTGGCTGCCATCGGGCAGTTGCAGGCTGCCCTGGCCAGACAGGCGCCAGTCCAGGAAGGTGCCTTTGTAGTGGCTGCCGTCGCTGCCGAGCAGTTCGCCTTCGCCGATCAGCGAGCCGTCCTTGAAGTCGCCGATCCAGACGTCGCCGTCGGCGTTTTCGTAGCGGCCGCGGCCCTCCAGGCGGTTGTCCTTGAATTCACCGATGTATTGCTCGCCATCGACGCTGTCGTAGGTGCCGCTGCCTTGCAGCAGGCCATCGACGAAGCGGCCGCTGAACTGGTTGCCGCTGGCATCGCTGCGCACGCCAGCACCATTGGGCTTGCCCTTGGCGAACAAGCCTTGGTAGCGGCTGCCATCGGCCAGTTCGAGTTCGCCCGCGCCTTCGTACTGGTCGTCCTTGAATTGGCCGCGGTAGGTCTGGTCGGCCTGTTTGAGGCTGCCTTCGCCGTCACGCCGGCCGTGGCTGAATGTGCCGGCATAGTGGCTGCCTGGGGTGGTCAGGTCGCCCAGGCCGTGGAACAGCCCCTTGTCGAACTGGCCGCGGTAGACCTCGCCATTGCTGCCGTGCCACTCACCCAGGCCATGCCACTGGCCGTCCTTGAAGTTGCCGGCGTACCAGCTGCCGTTGGGGTAATCGATGCGTCCCTCGCCCTGCAGCAGGCCATCGACTACCTGGCCCCGGTAGCGACCACCATCGGGCAGGCGTGCATCGGGTGGTGACAACGACTCACCATCGCCACAGGCAGCGAGCATCAGGATCAGTGCGAGGGGGAACAGTGGACGCATGGCGGAATCCGGGCAAAAGGTCTGCCGAGTATGCCGCAGAATGGGGGGCGGAGGTATCTGTGATCCAATCGAAATCGGTGTTGGATTCTTCGCGGGCAAGCACGCTCCCACAGGTACTGTAAAAGGCTCGAGCCTTGTGGTGAGTGTGGGAGCGGGCTTGCCCGCGAAGAGGCCAGGTCAGACGAAGCAGAGCGAAAGCGGTTCGGCGATGTAGGCCGGCTTCTCTTCGCCTTCGATCTCCAGGGTAACGGTGGCTTTGAGCAGCCACTGACCTGGCTTCTTCTCGATCACCTCGCCCAGGTCCACCTTCAAGCGCACCTTGCTGTCGACCTTCACCGGTTGAATGAATCGCACGCTGTCGAGCCCGTAGTTGACCACCATCTTCAGCCCTTCGGGCATTACCAGGATGTCTTCCATCAGCTTGGGAATCAGCGACAAGGTCAGAAAGCCGTGGGCGATGGTGGTGCCGAACGGAGTTTTCGCCGCCTTTTCCGGGTCGACATGGATGAACTGGAAATCGCCGGTGGCTTCGGCGAACAGGTTGATGCGCTGCTGGTCGATCTTCAGCCAGTCGGAACGTCCCAGCTCCTTTCCAACGTACTGCGTAAGCTCGTTTACCGGTACATAGGGCATCGCGACTCTCCAGGTTGTCATTTGGTACGAGAGTGCAAGATCAGCACGACGAACCGTTTCAGTCAAGATGCCCGCTTTTCGGCGAATATCGGCTTATACGCAGCGCGTGCTTATAATGGCCGGCATGCCTGAAGGAGATGCTTATGCTGTTGCGTGGTTTGACCTGGCTGGTGCTGTTTCAACTGCTGGGTACGGCGCTCAATCACCTGTGCGTGCCGATTCTGCCGGGGCCGATCATCGGCCTGTTGCTGCTGCTGTGCTTCCTGATGGCCCGTGGCGAGGTCGGCAAGCCGCTGAGCGAGGCCGCCGGTAGCCTGCTGCGTTACCTGCCACTGCTGCTGGTTCCGCCGGCTGTGGGAGTTATGGTCTACGCCAAGGACATTGCCGCGGACTTCTGGGCGATTGCCGGCGCCTTGCTGATTTCCTGCCTGGTGACCCTGGTGTTCGTCGGTTTGCTGATGCAGAAACTGATCAACCGCCAGCACGGCAAGCGTGAGGAGCAGCCATGATCCTCGACTGGCAAGGCGCGCTCGAGGCCGTCATCCATCATCCCTTGTTCGGCATCGGCATCACCTTGGGCGCATACCAGATCGTGCTGGCCGCCTATGAAAAAACTCGCTGGATCTTCCTGCAACCGGTACTGGTGTCGATGCTGCTGGTGATCGGTGTGCTGCTGACCTGCGGCATCAGCTACACCGAATACCGCAAGAGCACCGAGATCATGAACATCCTTCTCGGCCCCGCTACCGTAGCCCTGGCGGTACCGCTATACCTCAACTTGCGGCGCATCCGGCAGCTGTTCTGGCCGACATTTACTACGCTGGTAGTCGGAGGCCTGTTCGCCACGGTCTGCTGCCTGCTGCTGGGCTGGTGGTTCGGTGCCGAGCACATGATCCTGATGACCATGGCGCCGAAATCGGTTACGTCACCGATCGCCATGCTGGTGGCCGAGCAGATTGGTGGTGTGGCGGCGTTGGCGGCCGTGTTCGTATTGATTACCGGTGTGATCGGGGCAATCTTCGGCCCGGCACTGCTGACCCGGTTGGGTGTGCACAGCCCGGAGGCGCGTGGGATGTCGCTGGGGGTCACGGCACACGCCGTGGGCACTTCGGTGGCCTTGCAGGAAAGTGACGAGTGCGGTGCCTTTGCCGCACTGGCAATGAGCCTGATGGGGGTGGCCACGGCGGTGTTCCTGCCGTTGGCGGTCAGCCTGGTGGCTTGAGGAGTTCTGATGACGCTACCGCTGTTTCCCCTCAATACCGTGTTGTTTCCCGGTTGCCTGCTGGATCTGCAGATCTTCGAGGCACGCTACCTGGACATGATTGGCCGCTGCATGAAGCAAGGTACCGGCTTTGGCGTGGTGTGCATCGTCGAAGGCGAGCAGGTCGGCAAGGCGCCACCGGTGGTGGCTTCGATCGGCTGCGAGGCGGTGATCCGTGACTTCGTCCAGCAGGACAACGGCTTGCTGGGCATTCGTGTGGAGGGTGTGCGTCGCTTCGAGCTGAGCCAGACCGACGTGCAGAAAGACCAGTTGCTGGTGGGCGAGGTGCATTGGCTGGCGGAACAGCCGGACAGCCCATTGACCGAACAGGATGATGATTTGCTGGCGCTGTTGGTTGCACTGGGCGAGCACCCGATGGTCGAAGCGCTGGACATGCCGCGCAGTGTCGATGGGCGCCAGGCGTTGGCCAACCAGCTGGCGTATCTGTTGCCATTCATGGAAGAGGACAAGCTGGACCTGCTGGCGCTCGACTCACCGGCGCAGCGGCTGGAAGAGATCCAGAAGCTGCTGGAGCGGATTCAGGGTGAGCTGTTTGCCTGATTGAACTCAATGGCCTGTGCCGGCCTCTTCGCGGCTAAAGCCGCTCCTACAGGTCTGTGCCATTCCTGTGGGAGCAACTGTCTTGCTCAGTTTCTAGAATCTGGCGCGATCCCTGTGGGAGCGGCTTTAGCCGCGAAGAGGCCAGTACAGGCAACCTCAATACTGGTAACGAAGCAGGGCGTGAGGCAGCGCATGCAGGGCAAAGAAAGCCAGCAGCGCGGTGCACGCCGGCAGCACCAGCCACCACACCCGCTGCGGCATGGCAGTCAGGGGCTGTCGATGCTGCACCAGCGTCAGGCTAAGTGCACACACGCAACAGGCCAGCAAGGCCCCGGCCATGATGTCGGTCGGCCAATGCGCCCCCAGATACACCCGCGACAAGGCAATCGCCAGTGCCGGAATGCAGCCCAGCATCACCCAGGTCAGGCGCATGCGCGGCGGCATTCCGCGCCCCGCCAGTACCGCCAGGGTCAGGAAGAACGCAAAAGATGCCGAACTGTGCCCGCTGGGCATGCTGTAGCTGGTTAGCGGATCGACCAATACCTCTGGGCGGGCACGGGCGAAGAGCCATTTCAGCGTGCCATTGGCCAATGCCGTGCCGATCAGCGTGCCGCCCGCGAACACGGCATGCCGCCACTGTCGCGCCAGGAGCAGCAAGCCGGTCAACAGGCCGCCCAGGAAAAACTGGGTCTTGAAGTCGCCCAGCCGGGTCACCAGGACCACGGTGCCGTCGATCGCCTTGCTACGATGCTCCTGCACCAGCGTCATCACGCCTTGGTCGAATGCCTGCAGGTAAGGCCAGCCCAGAAACACCGCCGACAAGGCGATGAAACTGAGGCCTGCGATCAGGCGGGTACCATGACGCTGATCGCGCAGGCTGCTGTTCAGGCTCAGGCCGATCAGCACCGCCAGGGTGCCGGCGATGATACCGGCATCCAGCCAGAAGCCTTCCGGCAGCGGCAGGCGCATCGCCGCTCCGGTAGCCCAACCTGGCAGCAGGTAGGCGACCGACCACCCCGCGCCCGCCACCAGGCTGACCGCGATAAAACGCGGCAGTGGCATGTCGAACATACCGGCGACCATCGGCAGCATCGGCCTTAGCGGGCCGATGAAACGGCCGACCAGCAGGCTGGCAATACCATAACGCTGGAAGTAGGCCTCGGCGCTGCCGATCCATTCCGGGTGGTGGCGCAGCAGCGGCAGGCGGCGGATGTTCTGGTGGAAGTACTTGCCGATGGTGTACGACAGCGCGTCACCGAGCAGGCCGCCGAGGAACCCCAGCAGCAGGGTTTCCCCCAGGCTGAACGCGCCACTGCCTGCCAGGACGGCAACGGCGAACAGCAGCACAGTGCCCGGTACGATGATGCCGGCGATGGCCAGGCATTCCACGCAAGCCACCAGGAAAATCGCCACGCCAAGCCACTGGGGGTTGGCGCTGAGCCAGCCGGTCAGGCTGTCGAGCCATTGGCCCATGTTTCAGCTTCCTTGTTTGAGGATGAAAAAGTCTTGCCCTTCGACTTGGCCCCGACGCAGCGGGTTCCGGGTGCAGAAGCGGGCGAATTCGGCATCGACGAAGCGGTACGGCAGGTGCTCGTCGCGCCCATGGGGTATGCCCAGGCGTGTGGCCTGGATCACCCGAGGCACGGCAATGCCGCAGTCTTCGACGTACAGGCGCTCCGGGTCGAAGCGTTGCGCATCCCAGTGCGGCACTTTCAGGCCCATGGCCTTGCACAGCAGGGTCTGCCCGGCGCACAGGCGTTCTGCTGGGCGCAGGTTGCCGCTGGCATCGGGGTTGTTCAGTTGCATCTGCGCCAGGCTGTTGGCGTCGGAGATGGCATCGACCCAGGGGTAGGCGGACTTGATCAGTACCGCGTTACCTGGGCCCTGTGCGCTGAAGTTGAGCGAATCGCCACCGCGTGCGTAATACATGTAGATGTGCCCGCCGCCCAGGAACAGCGCCTTGCGCTTCTCGGTATAGCCAAGCGACGCGTGGCTGCCCTTGTCGGTCAGGTAGTAAGCCTCGGTCTCGATGATCCGTGCGGCCAGCCACAGGTTGCCGTGGCGATGGCGGATGACCTTGCCGAGTAACGCCTTGGCCAAGGTCTGGGCGTCGCGGTCGAAGAAGCTGTCGGGGAGGGCGCGTGCAGGGCAGGGGGCTGAGACTGGCATGCTGGCGGTTCGTGGCAATAAAGCCGGGGATGATAGCAATGAATGGCTTAATCGAGGCTGAACCGGGACAGTTCGATAAGCGCGGTTACATCTTTCCTATGGAATCTTGTGAGCCATTTTCTACCATCCGCCACCCGCCGCTGGGCGTATACCTGCGCGACAGTTATAATCAGCCGATTTCCCCTTCGCCAAGACACCGAACCCATGACTGAGTCCGTTCTTGACTATATGACCCGCCTGGGTCGCGCCGCACGCCAGGCTTCCCGCGTCATCGCTCGTGCCAGCACCGCGCAGAAGAACCGCGCCCTGCAGGCCGCCGCCGATGCGCTGGATGCTGCGCGCGCCGAGCTTGCCGCAGCCAACGAATTGGACCTGGCCGCCGGCCGCGCCAATGGCCTGGAGCCGGCGCTGCTTGACCGCCTGGCGCTGACCCCGGCGCGCATCGACGGCATGATCACCGGCCTGCGTCAGGTGGCTGGCCTGCCAGACCCGGTCGGCGCCGTCCGCGACATGAGCTACCGCCCGTCGGGCATTCAGGTGGGCAAGATGCGCGTGCCACTGGGGGTGATCGGGATCATCTACGAGTCGCGCCCGAACGTGACCATCGATGCCGCCAGCCTGTGCCTGAAGTCGGGCAACGCCACCATCCTGCGCGGCGGCTCCGAGGCCATCCACTCCAACCGCGCCATCGCCATCTGCATCCAGCGTGGCCTGGCGGCAGCGGGCCTGCCGGCTGCCGTGGTGCAAGTGGTCGAGACCACCGACCGCGAAGCCGTCGGCGCGCTGATCAGCATGCCCGAGTTCGTCGACGTCATCGTGCCGCGCGGCGGCCGTGGCCTGATCGAGCGCATCAGCCGCGATGCCCGCGTACCGGTCATCAAGCACCTGGACGGCATCTGCCACGTTTATGTGGCCGAGCACGCCGACCTGGACAAGGCCTGGCGCGTGGCGTTCAACGCCAAGACCTATCGCTACGGCATCTGCGGCGCGATGGAAACCCTGCTGGTCGACCAGCGCGTGGCTGAAGGCTTCCTGCCGGAAATGGCCCGCCGCTTCCAGGAAAAGGGCGTCGAACTGCGTGGCTGCGAACGTACCCGCGCGCTGATCGAGGCCAAGCCGGCCACTGAGGCCGACTGGCACACCGAGTACCTCGACGCGATCCTGTCGATCCGCGTCGTCGACGGCCTGGACCAGGCCATCGAGCACATCAACCAGTACGGCTCGCACCACACCGATTCGATCATCACCGAACACCAGGGCCAGGCCCGTCAGTTCATGGCCGAGGTCGATTCGGCATCGGTGATGCTGAATACCCCAACCTGCTTCGCTGATGGCTTCGAATATGGCCTGGGCGCGGAAATCGGCATTTCAACCGACAAGCTGCACGCCCGCGGCCCGGTCGGCCTGGAAGGCCTGACCTGCGAGAAGTACGTGGTGATCGGTGACGGCCAGCTGCGCGGCCAGGAGTCCTGCTGAGTTGAGCAAGGCCCAGGCAGTCCGGCGCATCGGCATTCTTGGCGGCACCTTCGACCCCGTGCACATCGGCCACCTGCGCAGCGCGCTGGAAGTGGCCGAGTTCATGGCGCTCGATGAGCTGCGCCTGTTGCCCAATGCCCGCCCGCCACACCGCGATACCCCGCAGGTGGCGGCGCAGGACCGGCTGGCCATGGTTCGCGAAGCGGTACAGGGCGTCGCCTGCCTGAGCGTCGATGCCCGCGAGCTTGAACGCGACAAACCGTCGTACACCATCGACACGCTGGAGTCGATCCGCACCGAACTGGGCGCCGCCGACCAGCTGTTCCTGGTGCTGGGCTGGGACGCCTTTTGCGGCCTGCCAAGCTGGCACCGCTGGGAAGAACTGCTGCAACACTGTCACATCCTGGTGCTGCAACGCCCGGATGCCGACGTTGAACCCCCTGACGAGTTGCGCAACCTGCTGGCTGCGCGCTCGGAGAGCGATCCCACCGCCATGTCCGGCCCGGCGGGGAATATTTCGTTCGTCTGGCAGACGCCGCTCGCGGTGTCGGCTACACAGATCCGACAGCTGCTGGCCAGCGGCAAATCGGTGAGGTTCCTGGTGCCGGACGCCGTACTGGCCTACATCGAGGCGCACGAACTGTATCGTGCCCCTAACTGACGGTGCCCCAGGGCGCCTCATCCAAACGAGTTGAAGAGTTTTTTATGAGCAAGCAGAAAATCAATGGCGAAGAACTGGTCAAACTGACCATCAGCGCCCTGGAAGACGTCAAGGCCCAGGACATCCAGGTCATCGACGTACGCGAAAAGCACAGCCTGACCGACTACATGATCATTGCCACCGGTACCTCCAACCGCCAGATCAACGCGATGCTGGAAAAGGTCCGTGAAGCGGTCAAGGCCAAGGGCGCGCAGCCACTGGGTGAAGAAGGCAAGGGCGACAGCGATTGGGTGCTGCTGGACCTGAACGACGTCATCGTCCACATGATGACCGCCGCTGCCCGCCAGTTCTACGACCTGGAGCGCCTGTGGATGGGGGCTGAGCAGAGCCGTGCCGCCGATGCCAAGCACCACAGCCCGGAAAACGCCAGCGACTACTTCACCGACAAGCTGAAAGACCGGGAATAAGGAAGCGTCGTGCGTCTTCGCCTGATCGCGGTCGGCTCGCGCATGCCCAAGTGGGTCGAGGAAGGCTGGCATGAATATGCCAAGCGCCTGCCCCAGGAGCTGTCGCTCGAGCTGGTGGAAATCCCGCTGAACACCCGTGGCAAGAATGCCGACGTCGCCCGCCTGATCCGTCAGGAGGGCGAAGCCATGCTGAGCAAGGTTCAGCCTGGGGAACGCATCGTCACCCTCGAGGTCCATGGCAAGCCCTGGAGTACCGAGCAGCTGGCGACCGAGCTGGACCGCTGGCGCCTGGACTCGCGCACGGTGAATTTGATGGTGGGCGGCCCGGAAGGGCTGGCGCCTGAGGTCTGTGCGCGCGCCGAGCAACGCTGGTCGCTGTCACCGCTGACCTTGCCGCACCCGTTGGTAAGGATACTCATCGGCGAGCAGATCTACCGCGCCTGGACGGTATTGTCCGGGCACCCTTACCACAAATGAGCCTGTAAGCAGTCCGATGTCGCAGCCGATCCGTCTCAAGGACCACGAGAAAGACGCCCGCCTGGTGCGTAACCGCGTCGTTGTCGGCGCGGTGGCGGTCATGCTGCTCATCTGCGTGCTGGTCGCGCGGCTGTACTACCTGCAGATCATCCAGTACGACTACCACTCGACGCTGTCGGAGAACAACCGGGTGCATGTGCAGCCGATTCCTCCGACCCGCGGGCTGATCTTCGACCGCAACGGTGTGATCATCGCCGATAACCGGCCCAGCTTCAGCCTGTCTATGACCCGCGAACGTGCGGGTAACTGGCAGGAAGTGCTGGATACTATCGTCGAAGTACTGGAGCTGACGCCCGATGACCGAGCGCTGTTCGAGAAACGCATGAAGCAGGGGCGCCGGCCGTTCGAGCCGGTGCCGATCCTGTTCGAGCTGAACGAAGAGCAGATCGCCCGCGTGGCGGTAAACCAGTTCCGCCTGCCCGGTGTGGAAGTCGTTGCCCAGCTGGTGCGCCATTACCCGCAGGGCCCGCACTTCGCCCATTCGGTCGGTTATGTCGGGCGAATCAACGAGAAAGAACTGAAGACCCTCGACCCGGTCAACTACAGCGGCACCCACCATATCGGCAAGACCGGCATCGAGCGCTTCTACGAGCCCGAGCTGCACGGCCAGGTCGGTTACGAGGAAGTCGAGACCAATGCCCGAGGCCGCGTGCTGCGGGTGCTCAAGCGCACCGACCCGAAGCCGGGCAAGGACATCGTCCTGAGCCTCGACATCAAGCTGCAGGAAGCCGCCGAGGCCGCCCTGGGTGGCCGACGTGGTGCGGTGGTGGCGCTCGACCCGCGTACCGGAGAGGTGCTGGCGATGGTCAGCCAGCCCAGCTTCGACCCCAACCTCTTCGTCACCGGTATCAGCTTCAAGGCCTATGCCGAGCTGCGCGACTCGATCGACCGGCCGCTGTTCAACCGCGTACTGCGCGGCCTGTATCCGCCGGGCTCGACCATCAAGCCGGCAGTAGCCATTGCCGGCCTCGACAGCGGGGTGGTCAACGCCAGTACCCGGGTATTCGACCCGGGCTACTACCAGTTGCCCAACTACGATCACAAATACCGTAACTGGAACCGCACCGGTGACGGCTGGGTCGACCTGGACACCGCGATCATGCGCTCCAATGACACCTACTTCTACGACCTTGCCCACAAGATGGGTATCGATCGGCTGTCCAGCTACATGAACAAGTTCGGCATTGGCCAGAAGGTTGCCCTCGACATGTTCGAGGAGTCGCCCGGGCTGATGCCGTCGCGCGAGTGGAAGCGCGCCACCCGCCGGCAAGCCTGGTTCCCGGGTGAAACGCTGATCCTCGGTATCGGCCAGGGTTACATGCAGGCCACACCGCTGCAGCTGGCCCAGGCTACCGCGCTGATCGCCAACAAGGGGGTGTGGAACCGCCCGCACCTGGCCAAGACCATCGAAGGCCAGCCGCCGGTGGACCCCAACCCGATGGAAGACATCGTCCTGCGCGACAAGTCCGACTGGGCCAAGGTCACCCACGGCATGGAACAGGTGATGCACAACGCCCGCGGTACTGCGCGCAAGGCTGCGACAGGTGCCCAGTATCGCATCGCCGGCAAGAGCGGTACTGCCCAGGTGGTGGCGATCAAGCAGGGCGAGAAGTACGACCGCAACAAACTTCAGGAGCGCCACCGCGACCACGCGCTGTTCGTCGCCTTCGCCCCGGCTGACGATCCGAAGATCGTGGTCTCGGTGATGGTCGAGAACGGTGAGTCCGGCTCCGGCGTTGCTGCGCCCGTGGTGCGGCAGATCATGGACGCCTGGCTGCTCGACGAGAACGGCCGGCTCAAGACTGAATTCGCGCCTACCACCGTCGCCCAGGAAACGGCCCCGTGAAGAACAATTTCGATCGCATGCTCTCCAGCGAGGACGTGATGCGTCGACGCGCAAGCTTCCTGCAGCGCATCCACATCGACGGCCCCTTGCTGATCATCCTGCTGACCCTCGCGGCCGGTAGCCTGTTCGTCCTCTATTCGGCCAGCGGCAAGAACTGGGACCTGCTGCTCAAGCAGGCCACCTCGTTCGGCATCGGCCTGGTCTCGATGTTCGTCATCGCCCAGCTGGAGCCGCGCTTCATGGCGCGCTGGGTGCCGCTGGCCTACCTGGTGGGGGTGTTCCTGCTGGTGGTGGTGGACGTCATGGGGCACAACGCCATGGGCGCCACGCGCTGGATCAACATCCCCGGAGTGATCCGCTTCCAGCCCTCGGAATTCCTCAAGATCATCATGCCGGCGACCATCGCCTGGTACCTCTCCAAGCGCACCTTGCCGCCGCATTTGAAACACGTGGCAATAAGCCTGGTGTTGATCGGCGTGCCGTTCATTCTTATCGTCCGCCAACCCGACCTGGGCACGGCACTGCTGATTCTCGCCTCCGGCGCCTTCGTGCTGTTCATGGGCGGGCTGCGCTGGCGCTGGATTCTCAGCGTACTGGCCGCGACGGTGCCGGTAGCGGTGGCGATGTGGTTCTTCGTGATGCACGACTACCAGAAGCAGCGTGTTCTGACCTTCCTCGACCCGGAGAGCGACCCGCTGGGTACCGGCTGGAACATCATCCAGTCGAAGGCGGCGATCGGTTCCGGTGGCGTGTTCGGCAAGGGCTGGCTGCTGGGTACCCAGTCGCACCTGGACTTTCTGCCGGAGAGCCACACCGACTTCATCATCGCGGTGCTTGGCGAGGAGTTCGGACTGGTCGGCATCTGTCTGCTGCTGATCGTCTACCTGCTGCTGATCGGCCGCGGGCTGATGATTACCGCGCAGGCGCAGACGCTGTTCGGCAAGCTGCTGGCGGGCAGCCTGACCATGACCTTCTTTGTTTATGTGTTCGTCAATATCGGTATGGTCAGCGGCTTGTTGCCCGTGGTGGGCGTGCCGCTGCCCTTCATTAGCTATGGCGGAACTTCGTTGGTGACGCTGCTGTCAGCGTTTGGCGTTCTGATGTCGATCCACACGCACCGCAAATGGATCGCGCAGGTTTGAATAAGGTGAAGAATTTCATGCAAGCAGTGCGTAACTGGGCTGCCCGTTGTGCGCCGTGGATCGGCGCGGTGGGCCTGTTCGGCGCTGTACAGCTGGCCCATGCCGGTGATTACGATGGTTCGCCGCAAGTGACCGAGTTCGTTCTCCAGATGAGCCGCGACTATGGGTTTGCCCCCGAACAATTGAACGGTGTGTTCCGCGAGGT
Source organism: Pseudomonas sp. NPDC089428 (assembly GCF_044749325.1). Classification (NCBI taxonomy): domain Bacteria; kingdom Pseudomonadati; phylum Pseudomonadota; class Gammaproteobacteria; order Pseudomonadales; family Pseudomonadaceae; genus Pseudomonas; species Pseudomonas sp. NPDC089428. The sequence goes on along the minus strand of NZ_JBIVHT010000007.1, from coordinate 190,977 downwards.
GCAGCGCAAGCAGTCGATCCTCGATGCCATCTCGCGCCCGGCTGAACGGGTCAAGCCGTGGAAGGAATACCGGCCGATGTTCATCACCGACGCGCGCATCGCCCGTGGCGTGGACTTCTGGCGCCAGCACGAGGCGGTGCTGGCCCGTGCCGAGCAGGAATATGGCGTGCCGGCGCAGTACATCGTCGCGATCATCGGCGTGGAAACCTTCTTTGGCCGCAACACCGGCAATTACCGGGTGATCGATGCCTTGTCGACCCTGGCCTTCGACTACCCGCCGCGCGCGGAATTCTTCCGCAAGGAGCTGCGAGAGTTCCTGCTGCTGGCCCGCGACGAGCAGGTCGATCCGCTCACCCTCAAGGGGTCTTATGCCGGTGCCATGGGCCTGCCGCAGTTCATGCCGAGCAGCTTTCGCAACTACGCGGTGGACTTCGACGGCGACGGCCACATCAACATCTGGAACAACCCCGACGATGCCATCGGCAGCGTGGCCAGCTACTTCAAGCGCCATGGCTGGGTGGCCGGCGAGGGTGTGGTCAGCCGTGCCCAGGTCAGTGGCGCGCAGGCAGACCTTGGCCTGACCACGGGTATCGAGCCTGCGAAAACCTTCGGGGAGTTGCGGGCGCTGGGCTGGTCGAGCCATGATGCGTTGCGCGATGATCTGCCGGTCACCGCCTTCCGCCTGGAGGGCGACAACGGCCCCGAGTACTGGATGGGCCTGAAGAACTTCTATGCGATCACTCGCTACAACCGCAGCGTGATGTATGCCATGGCGGTGCATCAGCTTGCGCAACAGCTGGTCCAAGTACGGGGCGTCAAGTAATGCGCGCGATCTTCTCTGCCAACACCTTCAAGCTGCTGACCTGCATGACCGTCGGCATGCTGCTGGTCAGCTGTTCCTCCAGCCGCCCTGCCTCCCAGGGCAGTGGCAATGTCGTCCGCTCGCAGCCTGGCCTGGACATCAACCGTGCCCACAAGGACGGAGCGCCGTGGTGGGATGTGGATGTCAACAAGATCCCCGATGCCACGCCGACCGTGCACACCGGAGCCTACAAGGCCAACCCGTACACCGTGCTGGGCAAGACCTACTACCCGATGCAGGACGCGCGCAACTACCGCGCCGAGGGCACTGCGTCTTGGTACGGCACCAAGTTTCACGGCCAGAACACCGCCAACGGCGAACTCTATGACCTGTACGGCATGAGCGCGGCGCACAAGACCCTGCCGCTGCCGGCCTACGTGCGGGTGACCAACTTGGCCAACGGCCGCAGCGTCATTCTGCGGGTCAATGACCGGGGGCCGTTCTATTCCGACCGCATCATCGACCTGTCCTATGCCGCGGCGAAGAAGCTCGGCTACGCCGAGATCGGTACTGCGCACGTGCGCGTCGAAGGCATCGACCCGCAACAATGGTGGGCGCAGAAGGGCCAGCAGCCGCCGCTGATGCTCAAGGAGCCGCAAGTTGCCCAGACCCAGGCGATCCCGGCCAGTACCGGGCGTGTCGAGCAGTGGACTCCACCGCCGCAGCAGCATGCGGCGCCAGTGGTGCCGGTGCAGGTGGGCGGCAACAACGTACCTGCTGGCAGTGTCGGCAACGTCCTCCAGGTAGGCGCCTTCGCCAACCCGGATGCTGCCGAACTGCTGCGCTCCAAGCTGAGCACAATGGTCAGCGCGCCGGTATTCATCAGCTCCATCGTGCGTAACCAGCAGACCCTGCACCGTGTGCGTCTGGGGCCGTTCAACAGCCAGGGCGAGATCCAGCAGGCGCAGAACAGCATTCGCCTGGCGAACCTTGGGCAGGCCAAGCTGGTCACAGCTGACTGACAGTTTTCCCGGGGGCCTTGGCCCCCACAAACTGTCGGTTTTGTCATGAATTGCCGGCCACGGCCATGTACAATGCCGGTTTTGCCCGCAGCGACGTAAAGACGCACCCTGATTCGCACGTTCAGGTGTGGGCCGGCCATGGCCATCAAAACTAGACTGACTGGCGCTGGGCACACGATGTGGCCCAGGGAACATCAGACCATTAGCGATTTTCGAGAGACGGATGAACATCACCAACCTTGCCAAACGACTTTGCCTGCCCGTACTGCTGATGCTCACGCCTGCTGCCTTCGCAGCAGAGCAGATGATGCCTGCGCCACCGCAGCTGGCCGCCAAGTCCTACGTACTCATGGACGCGTCCAGCGGCAACGTGCTGGTCGAGAACAACGGTGACGAGCGCCTGCCGCCAGCCAGCCTGACCAAGCTGATGACCGCCTACATCGCCACCGTCGACATCCGTCGTGGCCAGATCGGCGAGAACGACCCGGTCACTGTCAGCGAAAACGCCTGGCGTACCGGCGGTTCGCGCATGTTCATCAAGGTCGGCAGCCAGGTCACCGTCAGCGACCTGCTGCACGGCATCATCATCCAGTCGGGCAACGATGCCTCGGTCGCCTTGTCCGAGCACATCGCCGGCAGCGAAGACGCCTTCGCCGACATGATGAACAAGACGGCTGCTGAACTGGGCATGTCCAACAGCCACTTCATGAACCCGACCGGCCTGCCGAACCCGGAGCACTATTCCTCCGCTCACGACATGGCCTTGCTGGCCCGTGCGATCATCAACATCGACCCGGCCCACTACGCCATCTACTCGCAGAAAGAGTTCTTCTGGAACAACATCAAGCAGCCGAACCGCAACCTGCTGCTGTGGCGCGACAAGACCGTCGACGGTCTGAAAACCGGCCACACCGAAGAAGCCGGCTACTGCATGGTGGCTTCGGCCGTACGTGACGGTCAGCGTTTGATCGCCGTGGTGTTCGGCACCAACAGCGAGCAAGCCCGTGCCGCCGAGACCCAGAAGCTGCTGACCTACGGTTTCCGCTTCTTCGAAACCCAGACCTTCTACCAGAAGGGCACCGAGCTGACCCAGGCGCCGGTCTGGAAGGGCGCTACCAGCCAAGTCAAGGCTGGCCTGGCCGACGACCTGACCATGACTATGCCTAAAGGCCAATTGAAGCGCCTACAGGCTTCGATGACCATGAACCCGCAGCTCACCGCACCGATCGCCAAAGGTGACGTGATCGGCAAAGTGGAAGTCAAACTGGACGAGAACGTGGTTCACAGCGCCGACCTGATCGCCCTCGATGGCGTCGAGGAAGGTGGTTTCTTCCGCCGTATGTGGGATAGCATCCGTCTATTCTTCTACGGGTTGTTCAACTGATACGTGACCTGCAAGCCCCCGCGCATCCTGCGGGGGCGTTGTTGTTGCCACGGCTTACGAGGCCGTTTCCGCCATGAGCGAACCTGACGTCAAGTCGCACAAAATCGAATTCCCCTGCGACGATTACCCGATCAAGGTAATCGGCGACACCGTTGTCGGCTTCAAGGACACGGTGATCGAGATCCTCAGCAAGCATGCCAAGGTCGACCTTTCCACACTGGCCGAGCGCCAGAGCAAGGAAGGCAAGTACACCACCGTGCAGCTGCATATCGTCGCTGAAAGCGAAAACCAACTGCATGACATCAACAGTGCCCTGCGTGCCACCGGCATCGTGAAAATGGTGCTCTGATGTCGCTCAGCCTCGGTATTCGCGAGCTTGGCCTGCAGCCCTATGAACCGGTGCTGGAGGCCATGCGTCGCTTCACCGAGCAGCGTAGCCCGGACAGCCAGGACGAAGTCTGGCTGGTCGAGCATCCCGCGGTCTTCACCCAGGGCCAAGCCGGCAAGGCCGAGCACCTGCTGGTGCCGGGCGACATCCCGGTGGTGCAGACCGATCGCGGCGGCCAGGTGACCTACCATGGCCCTGGGCAGCTGGTGGCCTACCTGCTGCTGGACGTGCGTCGCCTGGGCTTTGGCGTGCGCGAGCTGGTCAGCCGCATCGAGCAGACCCTGATCGACCTGCTCGCCAGCTATGGCGTCAGCGCCGTGGCCAAGCCCGATGCGCCGGGTGTCTATGTCGACGGAGCGAAAATCGCCTCCCTCGGCCTGCGAATCCGCAATGGCCGTTCATTCCACGGCCTTGCTCTGAACGTGGACATGGACCTAGCGCCATTCCGCCGAATCAACCCCTGTGGGTATGCGGGGCTGGCCATGACCCAGCTGCGCGACCTGGCAGGCCCGATCGAACTCGACGAGGTCAGGACAAGGCTGCGCGGACAGCTGGTCAAGCACCTCGACTATGCTGAGCAGACGACCCTCACGGGCGGAATCGACTGAATATGACAACTGTGCAAGAAGCCGTGCCGAACCTGACACCTACCCAGGATGCCACCGCGCGCCCAGCGCCGAAGAAAGTGGAAGCTGGGGTAAAACTGCGTGGCGCCGAGAAGGTCGCGCGTATCCCGGTGAAGATCATCCCCACCGACGAACTGCCGAAAAAGCCTGACTGGATCCGCGTGCGCATCCCGGTTTCGCCGGAAGTCGACCGCATCAAGCAGCTGCTGCGCAAGCACAAGCTGCACAGCGTGTGCGAAGAGGCATCCTGCCCGAACCTGGGCGAGTGCTTCTCCGGTGGCACCGCGACCTTCATGATCATGGGCGACATCTGCACCCGTCGTTGCCCGTTCTGCGACGTCGGCCACGGTCGGCCGAAGCCGCTGGACCTGGACGAGCCGAAGAACCTGGCCGTGGCCATCGCCGACCTGCGCCTGAAGTACGTGGTGATCACCTCGGTGGACCGCGATGACCTGCGCGACGGTGGCGCCCAGCACTTCGCCGACTGCATTCGCGAAATCCGTGCGTTGTCGCCCGGCGTGCAGCTGGAAACCCTGGTGCCGGACTACCGTGGCCGCATGGACGTTGCCCTCGAAATCACTGCCCAAACGCCGCCGGACGTGTTCAACCACAACCTGGAAACCGTACCGCGCCTGTACAAGGCCGCACGTCCAGGTTCGGACTACGACTGGTCGCTGGACCTGCTGCAGAAGTTCAAGCAGATGGTCCCGCACGTGCCGACCAAGTCGGGCCTGATGCTCGGCCTGGGTGAAACCGACGAGGAAGTGATCGAGGTGATGCACCGCATGCGCGAGCACGACATCGACATGCTGACCCTCGGCCAGTACCTGCAGCCGTCGCGCAGCCATCTGCCGGTGCAGCGTTTCGTCCACCCGGACACCTTCGCCTGGTTCGCCGAGGAAGGCTACAAGATGGGCTTCAAGAACGTCGCTTCCGGCCCGTTGGTGCGCTCGTCGTACCACGCCGACCAGCAGGCTCACGAAGCCAAGATCAAACTCTGATCCGGGTTTGAGCTGAACATGCCGATGCGCGCTGAGAGGCGGCATCGGCATTTTTGTTTTTGCGTTCTAGTAAGGAGCTGCGATGAATTGCGCTGAAACCATGGAAACCCGTTTGCCCAAAGCGCTGGCGGCCAATGCCTGCTTCGCCATCGTCGCCCCGGCCGGGCCGGCTCGCCTGGACGCGCAGAAGGCTGCCCAGTGGTTTGCCGAGCGTGGCTACCGCTGCCGGATCTACCCGGGTGTTCACCAGGCCGAGGGTTACCTGGCCGGTAGCGATGAGCAGCGCCTGCAGGACTTGCATGCTGCCTTTGCCGACCCGGAGATCGACGCGATCCTGTGCATGCGCGGTGGGTATGGCAGCATGCGCCTGCTCGATCAGCTGGACTTCGAGCTGATTGGCCGCAACCCCAAGCCGCTGGTCGGCTACAGCGACATCACCGCGCTGCACACGGCCATCTACCAGCGTACCGGGCTGATTACCTTCCACGGCGCGATGCTCAATGCCGACCTGCTCGGCGCCAAGCTGCAACCGACCGAGTCGTCGCTGCTGGCGCAGTTGTCCGGGTTGTTGGGGGAGGGTGATCAGATCGTCCATCCGGAGGACTTCGCCTTGACCTGCGTGGTGCCCGGCGTTGCCAGCGGCCGCCTGTTGGGGGGCAATCTGTCGATGCTGGGGGCGACGTTGGGGACGGTGGCGGAAATCGATACCCAGGGCTGCGTGCTGTTCATCGAGGACGTCAACGAGCCGTTGTACCGGGTGGATAGATTGCTGACCCAGTTGCGCCTTGCAGGCAAGCTGGAAGGCATCAAAGGTGTGCTGGTAGGGGACTTTGCCGGGATTACCGTCGCGGCGCTGGCACCGCTGCTGGAGGAAACGTTCGGACCGCTGGGCGTGCCGGTGCTGGCCGGGTGGCGCAGCGGGCATTGTGACCCGAATGTGTGCTTGCCGCTGGGGGCATGGGTGAGGCTGGACAGTGAGCAGCAGACATTGGTGCTGGGCCAGGACCTGTTCAAGGCGTGAGATCGCCGGGGCTGCTTTGCAGCCCATCGCCACAGATGTAGTGCAAGATTCAAGGGCGGCGCTGTACCTGTGGGAGCCGCGCTTGCCGGCGATGGGCCGCAAAGCGGCCCCAGTGAATTCAGCGTTGACGCAGACTGTCGAGCAGTTTGTGGGTCGGGTAGCCATCTGCCGGCCATCCCAGCCCCTGCTGGGCATTGCGAATCGCCTTGCGGGTATTGGCCCCGATGATGCCATCCGGGTTGCCCGCCTCATGCCCCTTGGCATTCAACAAGTTCTGCAACTCCATCCGCTCGCTGCGGCTCAGCGGCAGGTCTTCCTTCGGCCAGCTGCCGCTGATGAAGCCCCAGCCCGAGAAGCGATCACCCAGCAGGCTCACCGCCAGTGCATAGGACGACGAGTTGTTGTACTTGAGGATCGCGCGGAAGTTGTCCAGCACCAGGAATGCTGGCCCACGGGCACCCGCCGGCAATAGCAGGGCAGCCGACAACTGGTTGCTGCCGGCTGGCAGTTGGGTACCCGCCGGTAGCTTCACGCCCATCTGCAGCCATTCGTAAACCGGCTTGCGCAGCGACCCGTCGGCTTGCCAATAGTCGAAGCCTGCAGGCACTTGCACCTCGAAGCCCCACGGCTGGCCATGCTTCCAGCCAGAGCTCTGCAGGTAATGTGCAGTCGATGCCAAGGCGTCGGGCGTGCTGTTCCAGATATCCCGGCGGCCATCACCGTCGAAATCCACCGCATGGGTGTTGTAGGTGGTGGGGATGAATTGGGTCTGGCCCATGGCACCGGCCCAGGATCCACGCATCGCCTCAGGCTGGATATCGCCATGCTGGATGATCTGCAGGGCGGCGATCAGCTGGTCCTGGGCGAACTGTGGGCGGCGCCCTTCGTAGGCCAGGGTCGCCAGCGAGCGGATCACGGACTTGCTGCCCTGAAACTGGCCGAAGTTGCTCTCCATGCCCCACACCGCGACCAGCGCCTGGCGGTCGACCCCATAGCGTTGCTCGATGCGGGTCAGCAGTTCGGCGTTCTGCTCCAGAAGCTTCTTGCCGTTGCGCACACGCAAAGGCGAAAGCGCCCCGTCGAGGTACTCCCACACCGGGCGGGTGAATTCCGGCTGGCTGCGGTCGGCCTTGATCACGTCCATGTCTGGGGTGACGCCAAGGAAGGCACGGTCGAAGGTACTCGGCGCAATACCGGCCTGGAGTGCCTGCTGGCGGAAGTTCGCCTGCCATTCGGCAAAGGTCTGCAGAGGCTGGATTTCGGTGCTGACGTCAGGCGTGGCGCTGGGCAGGCTCACTGCTGGCGCAGGCTGGGCGGGCGCCAGCGGCAGGGCGTCGGCGGCGGTGGGTTTTTCCGCGCAGGCGACGAGCAGGATGAAGCTGGAGGCCGCGAGCAACTGGCGGGAATTCCAACGTGGGAGAAGACTCAAGAGCATGCACAGATCCAGAATTGCAGGTCAGGTGCCGACCATACCATGCCTGCGCTTGCGATGCTTTCATGCAGCCAAAAAGTAAGAAGCCTCCCAATCTCTCGATTGGAAGGCTTCGCGGCGGTAGCTGCCTTTGCCCTTGTCTGGCCGCTCCTGGCGGCAGCGGAACAACGGTTGGGCGATGATCGACTTGGCCTTGTTCGGGCCGTGCTTTTTCGGCTTTTTGCTCATGGTGGGGTACCCAGGTTGGATGAACTCGGGGCGGACTTTATGGCCTGAGCGAGCGGGGGGCCAATTGATTATGTGTATTGCTGTTGAGTGGTGAGCTGTGACACCCCTGTGGGAGCGGGCTTGCCCGCGAACACCGGCGCAGCCGGTGCCATCCCCCGCGTTGCCTGATTCGCGGGCAAATCGGGGCGCCGAACCGCCGCTCCCACAGTAGTCCCAATTATTCTGGAGGCAGCACCAGTCGCTGCCCGGCCATCAACAGCGACAGGCGCGACAAACCTGTCCAGGGCGAGCCCTCGGCCTGCCCCTTGATTTGCGCATCGATACGCTGGGCATCTTGCAGCAGCTGCGCCCAGCGCTGCGCTGAGAGGCGCTGCAGTGCCTTGCTGACCAGGGGACGGCGCTTGTCCCACACCGGTGGCCGGGCCTGGCTGAATGCCTTGTCCAGCGGCACACCCTGGGAAAACTGCTGGGCAAGGCCGGCTAGCAGGCGCAGCTCGCGGGCCAGTGCCCAAAGAATCACTGGCGGTTCCACACCCTCACCGCGCAAGCCTTCGAGCATGCGCAGGGCATGCGCGGCTTCACCATTGAGGATGGCGTCAACCAGCCCGAAGACATCGAAGCGCGCACTGTCGGCAACTGCGGCCTGCACTGTCTCGACGGTGATCTGGTTGCCGTCTGCCAGCAGCTTGAGCTTTTCGATCTCCTGGGCTGCGGCCAGCAAGTTGCCTTCGACCCGCGCGGCGATCAGGTCGATGGCATCGCGTTGGGCCGACAGCCCGGCCTGGGACAGGCGTTGATTGATCCACTGGGGTAACTGCTGGATATCCACCGGCCAGATCTGGATGAACTGGCAATGGGCGCCTTCGATCAGTGCCTTGCCCCACTTGGTCTTCTGCGCACTGCCATCGAGCTTGGGCAGGCTGATCAGCAGCAGGGTGTCTTCGGCGGGTTTGGCGCAATACTCCATGAGCGCCGCAGCGCCCTTGTCACCGGGCTTGCCGGACGGCAGGCGCAGCTCCAGCAGGCGCCGCTGGGCGAACAGTGACAGGCTGGCACCCGCTTGCAGCAGGGTACCCCAATCGAAGTTGGCGTCGGCGCTGAACACTTGGCGCTCGTCGAAACCTTGCTGACGCGCTGCCTTGCGGATGGCGTCGGCGGCCTCCTGGCACAGCAGTGGGTCATCGCCACTGACCACGTAGACCGGGGCCAGGCTGCCTTGCAGGTGCTTGTTGAGTTGGGCGGGTGCGAGCTTCATGGGAGCAGGTGGGGCACCGAAGTGCCCCGCTCGGGCTTAGTTGCCCGGGATTTCCAGAGGCGATTGCTGCGGCGTTTCCGCCTGCTGGCGGCGCGCGGCCTCCAGTGCATCGGCCTCGGCCTTGGCACGTGCGTCAGCCTTGCGTTGCAGTTCGTCGAGCTGCGAAGGGCTCAGCAACTGCAGGCGGGCGACCATCGACTGCACCAGGTCGCGACGCATTTCTTCGCGCGAGCGCAGGGCTTCCTGATCGGAGCCGGTGATGTTGGAGCCGTCACGCACATAAACCTTGCGTACTTCAACCTTGTCGCTCAGCAGTTCGAGGTTGTTCAGGCCCAGGATGCTGTAGTTGAGCGTGGTGGTGAGTTCGTACTCGGCAGTGCGGTTGCCGCCGGTGTAGCTCGCCGAACGCGAGTTTTCCTGCTCGTTGGTCAGCACCAGGCGGTAAGGCGCGCCGGTGTGCACGTTGACGCCACTGCGCTCAAGTACCTGACGCAGTTGTACCAGGGTCGGGCCGTAGGCGTTGCGCGCGCTGACGTCCAGCTCCTTGACGCTCAGCGCGTTGGTGCCGGTGCCGCGCAGCTGGAAACCGCAGGCGCTGAGCAGGACAGCCAGGCCCATTACCAGCAGATTGCGTTTGATCATGTTGTTGCTCCCTTGTGGGCCGATACCGCCCAACCGCACGGGGTGCGGTTGGGCGTTGTCATCAGTTGGCGACGATGTTGACCAGTTTGCCCGGTACCACGATGACCTTGCGGATGGTCAGGCCATCGATGAAGCGCAGGACGTTCTCGTTGCTGCGGGCAGCGGCTTCGACTTCCTCACGGCTGGCGGCGGCAGGCATTTCCACCTGACCACGCAGCTTGCCGTTGACCTGCACCACCAGGGTGATGCTGTCCTGCACCAGGGCGCTCTCGTCGACCGCCGGCCAGCCGGCGTCGATGACAGCCTGGTCGTGGCCCAGCTGTTTCCACAGCTCGTGGGAGATGTGCGGCGTGATTGGTGCCAACAGCAGTGTCACGGCTTCCAGGCCTTCCTGCAGCAAGGCACGGTCCTGTTTGGTGGCCTGCGGGGCCTTTTCCAGCACGTTCATCACGGTCATCACCTGGGCGATGGCGGTGTTGAACTTGTGGAACTGGCCCACGTCGGTGCTGGCCTGCTTGATCGCAGCGTGGATGGCGCGGCGGATGACCTTCTGCGCGTCGTCCAGGGCGGCGACATCCAGCTTGCCCGGCAGGCCCTGGGCGACGTGGGCCTGGGCCAGGCGCCAGACGCGGCGCAGGAAACGGCTGGCGCCCTCGACGCCAGAGTCGGACCACTCCAGGCTCGCGTCAGGCGGCGAGGCGAACATCATGAAGAGGCGGCAGGTGTCGGCGCCGTACTGGTCAATCATCGACTGCGGGTCAACGCCGTTGTTCTTCGACTTCGACATCTTCTCGGTGCCGCCGATTTCCACCGGCAGGCCGTCGGTCTTCAGGCGTGCGCCGATGATCTTGGCCTTGGCATCGCGCTCGATTTCGACGTCGGCTGGGTTGAACCAGTCCTTGCCGCCGTTGCTGGCAACGCGGTAGTAGGTTTCGGCAACGACCATGCCCTGGGTCAGCAGGTTCTTGAACGGCTCGTTGGAGGTGACCAGGCCCTCGTCACGCATCAGCTTGTGGAAGAAGCGCGCATACAGCAGGTGCAGGATCGCGTGCTCGATACCGCCGATGTACTGGTCTACCGGCAGCCAGTGGTTGGCGGCTTTCGGGTCGACCATGCCACCTTCGTAGTTCGGCGAAGCGTAGCGGGCGAAATACCAGGACGACTCGACGAAGGTGTCCATGGTGTCGGTTTCGCGCTTGGCCGCAGTGCCGCATTTCGGGCACGTGCACTCATAGAACTCGGGCATGCGCGCCAGCGGCGAACCGGCGCCGTCCGGCACCACGTTCTCCGGCAGGGTGACCGGCAGCTGGTCTTCCGGCACTGGCACGTCGCCGCACGACGGGCAGTGAATGATCGGGATCGGGCAGCCCCAGTAACGCTGGCGGCTGATGCCCCAGTCGCGCAGGCGGAACTGGGTGCGCGATTTGCCCAGCTCCTTGCGGATCAGGGCCGCTTCGATGGCGTCGAAGGCGCCGGCGAAGTCCAGTCCGTCGAACTCGGCGGAGTTGATCAGCTGGCCATGCTCGCCATAGGCGGCCAGCCACTCGCTGCCGACGTCATCGCCCGCGCTGGTGCGCACCACGGCCTTGACCGGCAGGTTGTACTTGTGGGCGAACTCGAAGTCGCGCTCGTCGTGGGCCGGCACGGCCATCACGGCGCCATCGCCGTAGTGCATCAGCACGTAGTTGGCGACCCACACTGGCAGCTTCTCGCCGGTCAGTGGGTGCTCGACGAACAGGGAAGTGGGCATGCCCTTCTTCTCCTGGGTGGCCATGTCGGCCTCGGCGACGCTGCCGCTCTTGCACTCGTCGATGAACGCCTGCAGTGCCGGGTTGCCCTGGGCAGCCTGGGTGGCCAGCGGGTGCTCGGCAGCGACGGCGACGTAGGTGGCGCCCATCAGGGTGTCAGGACGGGTGGTGAAGACCTTGAGGGTGCCTTCATGGCCGATACTGGCCTTGTCGAACGGGAACTGCACTTCCATGCCGCGCGACTTGCCGATCCAGTTGCGCTGCATGGTCTTGACCTGTTCAGGCCAGCCCGGCAGCTCGTCGAGGCTTTCCAGCAGCTCGTCGGCATAGTCGGTGATGCGGAAGTAGTACATCGGGATTTCGCGCTTCTCGATCAGCGCGCCCGAACGCCAGCCGCGGCCGTCGATGACCTGCTCGTTGGCCAGTACGGTCTGGTCAGCCGGGTCCCAGTTCACGGTCCCGTTCTTGCGGTAGATGATGCCTTTCTCGAACAGGCGGGTGAACAGCCACTGTTCCCAGCGGTAGTAGTCCGGCTTGCAGGTGGTGACTTCACGTGCCCAGTCGATGGCCAGGCCCAGGCTCTTGAGCTGGGTCTTCATGTATTCGATGTTTTCGTACGTCCACTTGGCCGGGGCGACGTTGTTCTTCATCGCCGCGTTTTCTGCGGGCATGCCGAAAGCGTCCCAGCCCATCGGCTGCAGGACATTCTTGCCCAGCATGCGCTGGTAGCGGGCAATCACGTCACCGATGGTGTAGTTGCGCACGTGGCCCATGTGTAGCTTGCCGCTCGGGTACGGGAACATCGATAGGCAATAGTAGGTGTCTTTGCCTGGCTGTTCGGTAACAGCGAACGATTGTTGCTCGTCCCAGAACTTCTGGGCGGCGGCTTCGATATCACGGGGCGTGTATTGTTCGTGCATGGCTACTTTTGGCTGAGAGAGAAGAGACCTTGTTCCAGGCAGCGGAACCTCGCTGCGTCCGGCACTCCGGTGTCGTTTTAGAGTGAACGCCGTAGCATACAGCAGCGCCGCGCATCGTGGGAAACCTTGATTGCGAATGCCCGCTGGTCGCGGCATCCGGCTGCTTTTTGCAGCAACGCTAAGCTCAGGTGTGGGGGGAGATAATCTTTATCTTCAATGAGGTGAACGGATGGGAGAGACGCAGCTACCCGCAAGCAAACCGGAGCTTTATGAGCGCCTGATCGACCGTCTTGGGCTGGCACTGGAAGTCGCCAGAACCTCGGTCAGATTACGCGACGAGATGCCAGCCGAGCTGGAGTTGCGTGGCTTGAGCCATGCAGAGTTCGAAGTGATCAAGGCTTACCTGGAGTCCCTCCCGGAACGCCGCAATGCCTGTGCCGGTACTATCCCGCAAGCGGAACCGGCAACGGCCAAGATTATCTGGCTCAAGGACAAGAAACGCCCCGCCAACTCGGCGAGATCCAGGACGCTGCCGCATCGCTAGCCGTTCAGGACGCCAGGCGCAGGCAATCGCGCGCCGGTTCTACAACACACTTCTCACGATTGGCGCCGGTTCAGACTTGTTGACCGGCGTCGATCCTTTATAGGCTGCACGCCTTCCATGGAGGTGTGTCGATGCCGATCCGGTTTTTCATCAAACAATGGCTGATGCCGCCTGGTGTCCTGTTCTTGCTGCTGTTCGCGGCGTGGTGGTTACGCAGGCGGCGGCCTCGGCTGGCGGCGCTGTGTTTTGCCGTGGGGCTGGGGAGCCTGTGGCTGATGAGCTTGCCACTGGTGGTGCAGGAGTCTGCCCGATTGCTTGAGACCGAGCCGCCTTTGCCGACCGGTGACTGGGCTGGCCTGGCGGGCAGGGCGGATGCCATCGTCGTGCTCGGTGCCGGGCGCGAGCGCGGCGACCCGGCCTGGGGCGGTGATGACCAACCCACTGCAACGGCCCTTGAACGCATGCGTTTCGCCGCGCGGCTGGCGAAAGCCTCCGGCTTGCCGGTGCTGACCAGCGGCGGCTTGCATTACGGTACGCCGCCTAGTGAAGCGCAGTTGATGGCGGATCGCCTGCGTGAGGATTTTGCGGTGCAGGTGAAGTGGAAGGAAGAGGCCAGCCGCACCACCTGGGAGAATGCCCAGTTGAGCGCCAAGGTGTTGCAGCCGTTGGGTATACGCCGGGTGGTGCTGGTGACCCAGGCGTGGCACATGCAGCGCTCGCGCTGGAGCTTCGAGCGGGCCGGGTTCGAGGTGGTGCCGGCGCCAGTGGGGTTCCTCGGGCGCGATCATGCACGGCCGTTTGCCGGGCTGCTGCCGGAAAGCCGCGCCATGTGGCAGAGCGGTCAGTTGCTCAATGAAGCGGCGGGGTTGGTGGGGTATCGGTTGTTCTACTGAGCCTTGTATCGCTTGTGCTGGCCTCTTCGCGGGCAAGCCCGCTCCCACAGGGTAAAGCGGCGCTTGCTGAGGCTTTGTTCTCTGCGCGACAGCGCAGCCCAAAGGGCTGGGTGATCTCCCACGGGATCTCCACTGTCGTTGAGGCTAGTGGAGCTCCTGTGGGAGCGGGCTTGCCCGCGAAAAGGCCGATGCAGGCTGAATCAGACTGTCTTGGCGATTCGCCCTGCCAGCAGCGCCCAGCCGAGCAATAGCACACACAGAATCGCCAGCGGCCACGACCGCCACTGCAGGTATGGCGTCAGCTGCTGCATCGGCACCACTTCGCCATACAGCACCGCCCGCTGGAACTGCGGTACTTCGGCGGTGATCCGGCCAAACGGGTCGATCAGCGCTGTCACGCCGTTGTTGGTGGCACGGATCATCCAGCGGCCGGCCTCCAATGCGCGCATCTGCGCCATCTGCAGGTGTTGCAGCGGGCCGATCGACGTGCCGAACCAGGTGTCGTTGCTGATGGTCAGCAGCAGGTCGCTGCGCGCCGCCAGGCTCGCCGCGAACTCGGGGTAGACCACTTCGTAGCAGATGAATGGCGCAATCTGGTAGCCCTTGGCCTGCAGCAGTGGCTGGTCGGCGGGACCGCGGGCAAAGTCCGACATCGGCAGGTTGAAGAACTCGATCGCACCGCGAAGCATGTCCTGCAAGGGCACATACTCGCCGAAGGGTACCAGTTTCTGCTTGAGGTAGGTTCCGTCGCCTTCGCCAGTCACGGTGACGCCGTTGTAGTAGCGGCGCTGGTGATGCACCACTTCGCGCACCGGTACGCCGGTGATCAGTGCCGAATGCCGGTCGGCGGCAAAGCGGCCCATCACGTCGATATAGCCCTGGGCCTGGTCCTTGAGCACCGGCACTGCGGTTTCCGGCCACACCAGCAGGTCAACGGGCTTGGAGCTGAAGCTCATGTCACGGTAGAGCGCCAGTTGCGCATCGATGTGCGCCGGGTCCCATTTCAATTCCTGTTCGACGTTACCTTGCAAGGCCGCAACCTTGAGCGGGTCGCCGGCAGGCTTGGTCCAGGCGTGGCCCTTGAGGGCCATGCCGATCACCCACGGCGCCAGCAGCAGTACCGCACCTGCGGCGAGGAACGACGGGCGTGCGCGTAGACGGTGCAAGTTGCACAGCAATGCGGCGCTCAGCGCCAAGGTGAAGGAAATCAGCCACACACCGCCCAGTGGTGCCAGGCCGGCGAGCGGGCCATCCAGCTGGCTGTAACCGGCATACAGCCAGGGGAAGCCGGTGAGGAACCAGCCACGGAAGGCCTCTTGCAGCAGCCACAGGGCGGCGAAGCACAGGGCGTCGGCGAGGGGCGCCTCATTGCGCCTGAACCAGCGCGCCCACAGCCAGGTGGGCAGGGCGAAGAACCAGGCGAGGGCGGCGAAGAACGCCAGCAGCAAAAGGGTCGCCAGCAGCGGCGAGGCGCCGCCGTAGGTGTTCATGCTGACGTAGATCCACCAGGTGCCAGCACCGTAGAGGCCGAAGCCGAACCACCAGCCACGCCACATGGCCTGGCGCGGGCTGAGCTCGCGCAGGCCAAGGTAGAGCAGGGCGATGGACAACAGGGCCAACGGCCAGATGTCGAACGGGGCCAGGGCCAGGAGGGTAGAGGCGCCGGCCGCCAGGGCCAGCAGGTTACCGGGCCAGCCGGGGCGGGTGATCCAACGCATGTTTGTCCTTAACGGCTGATCGGGGTCAGGCGCAGCAAGTGTATCCGCCGGCTGTCGGCGTTGAGAATACGGAACTTGTAGGCGCCGATCTCGGTGGTCTCGTTGCGCTTGGGCAGGTGGCCGAAGGCGCTCATCACCAGGCCGCCGACGGTGTCGAACTCGTCATCCGAGAACTCGCTGTCGAAGAACTCGTTGAAGTTGTCGATCGGGGTCAGCGCCTTGACCAGGAAGTCGCCACTTGGCAGCGGCTTGATGTAGCTGTCTTCCTCGACGTCATGCTCGTCCTCGATGTCACCGACGATCTGTTCCAGCACGTCCTCGATGGTCACCAGGCCCGCCACGCCGCCGTATTCGTCAATGACGATGGCCATGTGGTTGTGATTGGCGCGGAACTCGCGCAGCAGCACATTCAGGCGCTTGGACTCCGGCACGAAGGTGGCCGGGCGCAGCAGGTCCTTGATGTTGAAGCTGTCGCCGTTTTCCTTGAGGATCAGCGGCAGCAGGTCCTTGGCCAGCAGGATCCCGAGCACATCGTCATGGCTTTCGCCGATCACCGGGTAGCGCGAGTGGGCGGCGTCGATGACCGCCGGGAGGAACTCGCGCGGCGATTGGGTCGCCTTGATGCTGATCATCTGCGAACGCGGGACCATGATGTCGCGTACTTGCAGGTCGGCAACCTGGATTGCACCTTCGACGATGGTCAGCGCTTCGCTGTCGAGCAGCTTGTTCTGATGGGCTTCGCGCAGCAGCTCGAGGAGCTCCTGGCGGTTTTTCGGCTCATGGGCAAAAGCCTGGGTCAGTTTACCCAGCCAGGACTTCTGCCCGTTGCTCGATCGATCTTCGCTCATGGCGGTTCTCGTGATCCTTCGTGTATCAGTGTGTGAGAGGTTCGTTTTCATCGTCGGCATACGGGTCGGGGTGACCCAGTTCTGCCAGCAATTCCCGTTCCAGTGCTTCCATCTCCTCGGCCTCATCGTCTTCGATGTGGTCGTAGCCGAGCAGGTGCAGGCAGCCGTGGATGACCAGGTGTGCCCAGTGCGCTTCCAGCGATTTGCCCTGTTCGGCTGCCTCACGCTCGACCACCGGCACGCAGATCACCAGGTCGCCCAGCAGCGGGATATCGAGCAGGTCATCGGGCACGTCGGCCGGGAACGACAGCACATTGGTCGCGTAGTCCTTGTGCCGGTAGGTGTGGTTGAGCTCGCGGCCTTCGGCTTCGTCGACCAGACGGATGGTCATTTCCGAGTCGGCCGTGCGCTGGCGCAAGGCCAGTTCACACCAGCGGCGGAAGGCGGCGTCATCCGGGGCGGCAGCATCCGTGGCCCGTTGCAGGTCAAGTTCAAGCATCTTTGCCCGGCGCCTCGGGCTTGGCCTGGCGGGCATCGAAGCGGTCGTAGGCCTCGACGATACGCTGCACCAGTGGGTGACGAACCACATCTTTGGGTTGGAAGTGGGTGAAACTGATCCCCGGTACGTCCCTGAGCACCTCGATCACATGGGCCAGACCCGATTTGGTGCCACGCGGCAGGTCGACCTGGGTGATGTCGCCGGTGATCACTGCAGTCGAGCCAAAGCCGATACGGGTGAGGAACATCTTCATCTGCTCGAGCGTGGTGTTCTGGCTCTCGTCGAGGATGATGAAACTGTTGTTCAGGGTGCGGCCGCGCATGTAGGCCAGTGGAGCGATCTCGATCACCTGGCGCTCGATCAGCTTGGCCACGTGCTCGAAGCCGAGCATTTCGTACAGCGCGTCGTACAGCGGGCGCAGGTAAGGGTCGATCTTCTGGGCAAGGTCGCCAGGCAGGAAACCGAGCTTTTCGCCCGCCTCGACTGCCGGGCGTACCAGCAGGATGCGGCGCACCTGCTCGCGCTCCAGGGCGTCGACGGCGCAGGCCACGGCCAGGTAGGTCTTGCCGGTACCGGCTGGACCGATGCCGAAGTTGATGTCGTTGGCCAGGATTTCCTTGACGTAGCGCTGCTGGTTGACGCCGCGCGGGCGGATATTGCCCTTGCGTGTACGCAGCGAAACGCTCACCTCATTGACCGCCGGGTTGTCGATGTTTTCCACCGTCGACTCCTGCAGGTACAGGTGCACGGTTTCCGGCGACAGGTCTGTGGCCTTGGCCTCGCGGTAGAGGCGGCGCAGCAGTTGCTCGGCAGCGGAAGTGGTCTTGGGTTCGCCGATCAGCTCGAATTGATTGCCGCGGTTGCGGATTTCAATGGCCAGGCGTTGTTCGATCAGGCGCAGGTGCTCGTCGAACTGGCCGCACAAGTTGGCGAAACGGTGGGCCTCGAAAGGTTCGAGGATGAAACGATGAGGTTGTATGGGTGCGTTCAAGGTCGTTTTTTAGCCGCTCGACGGCGATGGATGTGAACTCAAGAATAACCCTTGAAGAGCAGTGGCGAAAGCACTGAAACGTTCAACGGTATGTACTGCCTGTTCCGGCGCCTTCGCGAGCCAGCCCGCTGCCACAGGTTATCCGCAGCCCTCAGGGTGGCGCAGTACCTGTGGCAGCGGGCTTGCCCGCGAAGGGGCCGGTACAGGTATCATGCGCGCCATTTCTTACGCATGTGTTAACCCGCCGATCATGAGCAAACGCGAACCCGCCATTTATAAAGTGATCTTCCTCAACCAGGGGCAGGTCTTCGAGATGTATGCCAAGCAGATCTACCAGAGCGACCTGTGGGGCTTTCTGGAAATCGAGGAGTTCGTTTTCGGCGAGCGTACCCAGGTGGTGGTCGACCCGAGCGAAGAGAAGCTCAAGAATCAGTTCGAAGGGGTGATCCGCAGCTTCGTGCCGATGCATTCGATCGTGCGTATCGACGAGGTGGAGCGCCTGGGCACGGCCAAGATCAGCGAAGCCAAGGGCGGCGGCAACGTGATGCCGTTCCCCATGCCGATGCCGGAGAAGTAAGGATCAGGGGAGTGGCGAGAACGGCGTACGCCCTTCGGCGTTCTGCAGCTCCAGCAGGTATTTGCGGAAGATCTGGCCGAGCACCTGGGTGGCATGCTCCAGCTCGTCGCGGGGCATCTGCTCGGTTACTTCGTCGGCCATGTCCAGCGCATCTTCTGCGCCGTTGACCGCGGCCATTTTCAGCAGGATATAGGCCTGCACGTTGTTGGCCTTGACCCCTTCGCCATGGAAGAACATGGCGCCAAGGCGGTACTGGGCTTCGGCGTGGCCTTGCAACGAGGCCTTTTCGAACCAGTCCAGGGCCTTTTTCAGGTTTTTCGGCGTCAGCGTGTAGAAGTACTCGCCCAGCTCGTACTGTGCCTGGGCATCCCCGGTCGCCGCTGTTTCCTCGCAGGCTTTCAGCGCGTTCTGCAGGTCTTCTGGCTGAACATTGAGCGTGCAGCGCCCCGTTGCCGGAATCAGCAACGAGTTACCGCCCTCCGCCAGGGCCAGCAGGGGCTGAAGAAGCAACAGGCAGCCCAAGGTCAGGGCGCGGCCGGTGCGGTTCATGGGGATCGACTTACCTCTGCAAAGCTGCGGCCAATGTCTCTGGTGGCACATTATGGGATAAGCAGCGCCAACCTTACAAAGTTTTACGCGAAATTCTGTATCGAAGAAGGGTTTGCTGATTGCATTGGCATTTATTGCCTGCGCCGGCCTCTTCGCAGGTAAACCCGCTTCCACAGGTTACACGCATAACTTGTGGGAGCGGGTTTACCCGCGAAGAGGCCGGCGCAGGCGGCCAATCACTTCAGTGCGGCGAAGGCCTTTTCAGCCGCATCCAGGGTGATTTGCAGTTCTTTTTCACCATGGGCGATCGAAGTGAAGCCTGCCTCGAACGCACTCGGTGCCAGGTACACGCCACCGTCGAGCATCAGGTGGAAGAAGCGCTTGAAGCGCTCGGCGTCGCTTGCCATCACGTCATCGAAGGTGACGATGTCGTCGGCGCCACTGAAGTACAGGCCGAACATGGCGCCCGCCTGGGTGGTGACGAACGGTACGCCAGCGGCATCGGCGCGTTGCTGCAGACCGTCGAGCATACGGCTGGTGAAGGCGGTCAGTTCGTCATGGAAGCCAGGGCGGCTGATCAGCTTCAGGGTGGTCAGGCCAGCGGCCATGGCCAGCGGGTTGCCCGACAGCGTACCGGCCTGGTAGACCGGGCCCAGCGGGGCGATGCAGCCCATGATTTCGCGCTTGCCACCGAAGCAGCCCACCGGCATGCCACCGCCGACGATCTTGCCGAAGGTCGACAGGTCCGGCTTGATCCCGTAGTAACCCTGGGCGCCGCCCAGCGAGACACGGAAACCGGTCATCACTTCGTCGAAGATCAGCACCACGCCGTGCTTGTCGCACTGCTCGCGCAGGCCTTCGAGGAAGCCAGGCGCCGGCGGCACGCAGTTCATGTTGCCGGCTACCGGTTCGACGATGATGCAAGCTACGGTCTGGCCGACCTCGGCCAGGGTTTTCTCGACTGCGGCGATGTCGTTGAACGGCAGGGTCAGGGTGTGCTTGGCGAAGTCCGCCGGTACGCCTGCCGAGCTCGGCACGCCTTGGGTCAGCAGGCCGGAGCCGGCCTTGACCAGCAGGCTGTCGGAGTGGCCGTGGTAGCAGCCTTCGAACTTGATGATGGCGTCACGGCCGGTATAGCCACGGGCCAGGCGGATGGCACTCATGGTTGCTTCGGTGCCGGAGCTGACCATGCGTACCATTTCCATCGACGGCACCAGCGAGCAGACCAGGTCGGCCATCTCGGTTTCCATCGCGGTCGGCGCGCCGTAGGACAGACCGTGCTCCAGCTGGCGGCGTACCGCATCGAGCACGTCCGGGTGGCCGTGGCCGAGGATCATCGGGCCCCACGAGCCGACATAGTCGACGTAGCGCTTGTCGTCTTCGTCGACGACGTAGGCGCCTTCGGCATGCTTGAAGAACAGAGGGGTGCCGCCGACGCTCTTGAAGGCGCGGACCGGCGAGTTGACGCCGCCAGGAATGTGCTTCTGGGCTTGGGCGAACAGGGCTTCGGAACGGGACATGGGATCTTCTCTCGAAATCAGGAAGCGAACAGGGCGTTGAAGGCGCGGGCGCGGCGGGTGACTTCCTGCGCGCTGTCGGCACCGAACAGGCCGTGGATCACCGCCAGCAGGTCGGCACCATGGGCGATCAGCGGGGCGGCGTTGTCGAGGGTGATGCCACCGATCACGGCGATCGGCAGTTTTACCTGGGCACGGGCCTGCGCCAGCAGATCGACATTGGCAGCCGGCGCACCGGGCTTGGTGACAGAATTGAAGAAGCGGCCGAAGGCCACGTAGCTGGCGCCTTCGCTGGCCGCCTGGGTGGCCAGCTCAAGGCTGGCGTGGCAGGTGGAACCAATGATTGCCTGGCGGCCGAGCAGGGCGCGCGCCGGCGTCAGCGGGCCGTCGGTCTGGCCCAGGTGCACGCCGACGCCCAGGCGTGCGGCCAGTTCGGCGTCGTCGTTGATGATCAGCTGGGTGCCGTAGCGCTCGCACAGCTTCATCAGTGCTTCGGCTTCGCGCAGGCGGCGGGCGGCGTCGTCGCTCTTGTCGCGGTACTGCAGCAGGCACACACCGCCTTCCAGCGCGGCTTCGACGTGGGACAGGAAACGGCCGGCGAGCAGCTGGCTGTCGGTGATTGCGTACAGACCGCGTAGCTTCATTGAAAGCCTCGTATCAGGAGCAGAAATCCAGGGGCAGGCGGCGCGGGACGAACTGGCCTTTGCCCAGCTGTTCGGCATCACGCAGAGTACGCCAGGTGTAATCCAGGGCGCTTTTCACCGCGCTTTGCAGTTGCTCGCCAAGGGCCAGGCGACCGGCCAGGGCGCTGGCCAGGGTGCAGCCCGAGCCGTGGTAGCTGCCCGGCAGGCGCTGGCAGGTCCAGGTGTGGCTCTGGCCGTCGCGGCTGTACAGGCGGTTATGGATTTCGTCTTCGTCGCCGTGACCACCGGTAATCAGCAGGTGTCTACAGAACGGCAACAGTTTTTCGGCACATTCGTCGGCGGTGCCTTCAGGCAGCTCGGCCAGGATGCGTGCTTCCGGCAGGTTCGGCGTGGCGATGGTCGCCAGCGGCAGCAGGCGTTCGCGCAGGGCATAGCCGACTTCGTCCTTGCCCAGGCGGCCACCGCCACCGGCACGCAGCACCGGGTCGCAGACCAGCGGTAGGTGCGGGTGGGCACTGAGCAGTTCGGCGACGGTGTCGACCATGTCGATCGAGCCGAGCATGCCCAGCTTGACGGCGGCGACCGTGGAGTCGGCTAGCACGGCGTTGGCCTGGGCCAGGACCCACTCACGGTCGAGCACGCGGAAGTCGGAAACGTTGACGGTATCCTGCACGGTCAGGGCGGTCACGGTAGGTGCGGCGTGACAGCCTTGGGCGATCAGGGCTTCGATATCTGCCTGCAAGCCGGCGCCGCCACTTGGGTCGTGGCCGGAGAGACAGAGGACAACGGGGCGGGAGCTGTAGGTATTCATGGTCGGCGAGCTTACCACCAAACCCATTTGTGCGGATCGTCCTACAAATGAGATTTGTTGATCGGGCGGTCAGTTTTTTTCGTTTATTAGCGCTGAAAGCATTGATTTAGAGCTGTTCATTTGAAAATTAGAGTGGCCCGTCGCCAACGTTGAAAGCTATGCTAGAGTGCTCGGATAACTCGACAAACGGGCGCTGCCGGATTTCGTCGTCTCAAAAGGATTGGAGGCCATCGCGACGCGACCGGACAGGCCATGCTGGGGCTGTATGCGCTATTTGCTGATTGTGCTTCTGGGCTTGCTGCCCGTGCTGGCCGGAGCCGTCGAATTCGACGAGGCGACCCGGCATCTTCCATTGGGCAAAGTCATGCAGGTCTACGAGGACCGCGATGGCAGCGCCAGCATTGCCCAGGTCAGCGCGCCTATCTTCGCCAGCCGTTTCCGCACGCACCACCAGGACGTGCTGAACGCCGGTTACTCGACTTCGGTGTTCTGGCTCAAGGTCGACCTGCACTATCTGGCCTCTGCCAATGCGCAGCCGCGGCAGTGGTTGCTGGAGCTGGCATACCCGCCCATGGATCATATCGAGCTGTACTTGCCGGGCAGCGATGGCGAGTTCCGCCTGGCCCAGCGTACCGGCGACGCCTTACCCTACGACAGCCGCCAGATACGCCAGAACAACTACCTGTTCGAACTACCCCTGCAACCCGGGCAATCGACCACCGCCTACCTGCGCCTGCACAGCCAGGGTTCGGTACAGGCACCGCTGGCGTTGTGGTCCGCCGAAGCCTACATGGAAGACCAGCCGACCCGCCTCTATGTGCTGGGCATGATCTACGGTGTGTTGCTGGTGATGGCGGTGTACAACCTGTTCATCTACCTCAGTGTGCGGGACGTCAGTTACCTCTACTACATTCTCTACATTGCCTCGTTCGGCTTTTATCAGGTGTCGGTGAACGGGGCAGGGGTCGCCTACTTCTGGCCGGACAGCCCGTGGTGGGCCAATGCTGCCACGCCTCTGTTCATCGGCGCTGCAGGCCTGTTCGGTTGCCAGTTCGCGCGTCACTTCCTGCAGTTGGGCAAGATCAGCAGCGGCTTCGACCGGTTGCTGCAGTTGCTGATGCTCGGTGGCGTGCTGGTAATGGTGTTGTCGGTGAGCATGCGCTACGGCATCGCCTTGCGCATGGCCACGGTGCTGGCCCTGCTGTTCACGGTGAGCATCTTTGCCGCCGGGTTGTATGCCTGGATGCGTGGCCTGCGCGTGGCGCGCTGGTTCATTATTGCCTGGACGGCGTTTCTGCTCGGTGGGCTGGTCAATACCCTGATGGTGCTGGGTTACCTGCCCAACCTGTTCATCACCATGTACTCCAGCCAGCTGGGGTCGGCGCTGGAAGTGGCGTTGCTGTCGCTGGCCCTTGCCGACCGCATCAACAGCATGCGCGAACAGCAGGCGCAGACCCTGCGTGATACCGGCCAGGCGTTGGAGCAGATGAACCAGCAACTGGCCCGGAGCAATCACCTGAAGGACGAATTCCTTGCCACCGTCACCCACGAACTGCGCACGCCGATGAATGGCGTGATCGGCTCGCTCGAACTGATGCACACGCTGCCCATGAGTGCCGAGATGGCCCAGTACCACCGTACGGCGGTCGGTTCGGCCCAGGACATGATGGACATGGTTGACGACATCCTCACCTTGACCGAACTGCAGGCCGGCCGCATGCGGCCACAGGCGCTGCCGTTCAGCCTGCGGCGCATGCTGCAGGACCTGCGTGCCGGCTATGCCGGAACGGCCCTGGGCAAGGGGTTGTACCTGAGCCTGGACATCCCCGCCGAGCTGCCGGACGAGTTGCTGGGCGATGCGCACAAAGTGGCCCGTTGCCTGGGTTGCCTGGTAGACAACGGCCTGAAGTTCACCCATCAGGGCGGAGTGATGGTGCAGGTCCGCGGTCGCCGCCTTGGCCCTGACAGCCTGGCGTTGAGTTTCACCGTCAGCGACAGCGGCATCGGTTTCGATGATCTGGATCAGGCGATTCTCTACCAGCGGTTCTTCCAGGTCGACGGCTCGATGACCCGGCGCTATGGCGGGCTCGGGATTGGGTTGTCGATCTGCCGGCAGTTGGCCGAACTGCTTGATGCCAAACTGTCCCATGAGTCGACGCGGGGGTTGGGGAGCCGCTTTGAGCTGACCTTGAATGTAGCGATTGCCCAGGTGCAGATGCCACCGGGGCGGGCTGTGTCGGGCGCTACGCGGTTCTAGGGCCTGCCTTCAGGGTTTCAGCGCCTGTGACACCCTGCGCCGCCCGCGCGGCGCTCGGTCTCGCTGGCGCTGAAACTGTTGTGGCGAACCCTTGGCAGCCCTGAGCCACATGTTTAGTCATTATTGTCACTTTGACTGACCCGCAGGGAGTGCTTCACTGGGCCTTTCAGGCATGCCCGGATCCAGGAGCTACCGATGAACCTGCACCAGTACGCTGAAACCCACGAAGTCACCAACCAGCCGCCGTCACTCGACGGTGCCAACCTGTACCGCCTCGACCTGCCGCTACAGGAATGGTCGCGGCGTTTCGGGGCCGGTTGGGCCGAATCGCGGATCGACGCCTATGGTGCCCTGGCGGGTGGGCCGCTGATGGCCGCAGGCTTCCTGGCCAATGCGCACAAGCCGGAATTCAGCAGCCATGACCGCTATGGCCATCGCATCGACCTGGTCGAGTTCCACCCTGCCTATCACGAGCTCATGCGCACTGCCGTCGAGCACGGCCTGCCTTCGTTGCCCTGGGCCGAACCTCGCCCCGGAGCCCATGTGGCGCGGGCGTCGATGACGTATCTGCACAGCCAGGCCGAGGCCGGTACCGGTTGTCCGCTGACCATGACCTTCGCTGCCGTGCCCGCACTCAGGCTGCAGCCCGAGCTGGCCGAATACTGGCTGCCGAAGATCCTTGCTTGCGAGTACGATCCGCGTAATGTCGGTGACCGGCACAAGGCCGGTGTGACCCTTGGCATGGCCATGACCGAAAAACAGGGCGGCACCGACGTTCGCGCCAATACCACCCGCGCTTACCCGGTCGGCAGCCCCGGCCCGGGGCAGGCCTACGAGCTGGTCGGGCACAAGTGGTTCTGCTCGGCGCCAATGTGCGACGCGTTTCTTACCCTGGCCCAGACCGACAAGGGCCTGAGCTGCTTTCTGTTGCCGCGCCACCGTCCCGACGATAACCGCAACCAGTTCTACATCCAGCGCCTGAAGAACAAGCTGGGCAACAGCTCCAATGCCTCCAGTGAAGTCGAGTTTCGCGGTGCCTTGGCGTGGATGGTGGGCGAGGAGGGGCGTGGCGTGCCGACCATCATCGAAATGGTCGCCATGACCCGCTTCGACTGCATGGTCGGCTCCAGTGCGCTGATGCGCCAGGCGCTGACCCAGGCAGCACACCACTGCGCCCATCGCAAGGTCGGTGGTCGGGTGCTGAACGAACAGCCACTGATGCAGAATGTGCTGGCCGACCTGGCCCTGGAAAGCGAGGCCGCGCTGGCCCTCAGCTTGCGCATGGGGCAAGCCCTGGAGCAGCTCGACGATCCGCAGCAGGCGCATTTCGCACGGCTGGTCACGGCGGTGGGCAAGTACTGGATCTGCAAGCGGGCGCCGGCCATGATCAACGAGGCCGCCGAGTGCCTGGGCGGCGCCGGTTACGTCGAAGACAGCATCCTGCCGCGGCTGTACCGCGAAGCGCCGGTCAATTCGACCTGGGAAGGTTCTGGCAACGTGCAATGCCTGGACGTGCTACGCGCGTTGTCCAAGGAACCTGGCGTGCTCGATGCACTGTTCGCCGAGCTGGGCGATGGGCATGGCGACCCGCGCCTGGCCGCGCATATTGGCAACCTCAAGGGGGCGTTTGCTGATACCAGCGATATCCAGTACCGGGCACGGCAGTTGACCGAGGATATTGCCCTGGCACTGCAGGCCAAGCTGCTGCTGGAGGCGGGGAATGCCGTGGTCAGCGATGCGTTCATCGGTAGCCGGCTGGCCGCTGGTGGGCGGGTGTATGGCGCATTGCCGCGGGGCGTTGATGTCGAGGCACTGGTGGCGCGGGCGACACCGGCCTGGCCGAGTTGAATGCTACGGCTGACTATCGGGGGTGTATTTAGCAACAAAGGCAGGCAAGATGGCTGACATGCATGTCCAGACAGGAAGCCCAGTGTGAGCCAAGCTTTTGTAGTCGTTGATACCCCCGAACAGGCCGTCGACCGTCTGGCGGCCCTGCATGAACAGGCCACCGGGGCCCTGAGCCAGGCCCTCAAGCGTTATCTCAAAGACCGAACCGAGCCCGGTGCCGATGAGCGCGCCCTGTACCGCTACCCGGCTCTGCGCCTGACCTACTACAGCCACGGCGAAGTGGCCGCCACCACCCGCGCCTATGCCAAGGTCCAGGTGGCGGGCACCTACAGCGTCACCGTCACCCAGCCCGCAGCATTCCGCGGTTATCTGCTGGAGCAGCTGCGGCCGTTGATGCATGACTACACGGTGACCGTGGAAGTCGGCGTCAGCGAACAGAACATCCCGTACCCCTATGTGGTCGATCAGGGCGATGAGCTGGCCGGCAGCGGCATCACCGCCGCCGAGCTGGCGCGGGTGTTCCCTAGCACCGACCTGTCGGCGGCCACTGACAACATCGCCGATGGGCTGTATGACTGGGGCAACGCCGAAACCCTGCCGCTGGCGCTGTTCGATGCCGCCCGCGTGGATTTCTCCCTGCGTCGCCTGGTGCACTACACCGGCAGCGACTGGCGCCACGTGCAGCCGTGGATCCTGCTGACCAACTACCACCGTTATGTCGACCAGTTCATCAGCCACGGCCTCGAGCAGCTGCGTGAAGACCCGCGCTTCGTGCGCATGGTGCTGCCGGGCAACGTGGTGATCGAGAAGGGCATGGACCACGGCGAAGCTCAGGCCCTGGTGGCCAGTGTGGTCTGGCACCGCTACCAGATGCCGGCCTACCACCTGATCGCGGGTGACGGTGATGGCGTGACCCTGGTCAACATCGGCGTTGGTCCTTCCAACGCCAAGAACATCACCGACCACCTGGCGGTGCTGCGCCCGCACTGCTGGCTGATGATCGGCCACTGCGGCGGGCTGCGCCAGTCGCAGACCATCGGCGACTACGTGCTGGCCCACGCCTACATGCGCCGCGACGGCATTCTAGACCGCGTGGTGCCGCCTAACATTCCGATCCCGGCACTGGCCGAAGTGCAGCTGGCGCTGCAGGAAGCCGCAGCACAGGTAACCGGCGAGCGTGGTGAAGAACTGAAGAAGCGCCTGCGCACCGGCACTGTGCTGACCTACGACGACCGCAACTGGGAGCTGCGCTGGGCCCAGGAGCGCCCCTTGATCAACCTGTCGCGTGCCGTGGCGGTGGACATGGAAAGCGGCACCATCGCCGCCCAGGGCTATCGCCTGCGGGTGCCATACGGCACCTTGCTGTGCGTGTCCGACAAACCGTTGCACAGCGAAATCAAGCTGCCGGGTTCGGCCAACGCCTTCTACAACCGTGCGGTCAGCCAGCACTTGAAGATCGGCATTGCCGCCCTGGACCTGCTGCGCACCGAGCTCAATTCGTTGCACTCGCGTAAACTGCGCAGCTTCGATGAGCCGCCGTTCCGCTGAGGATCCATGCCACTGCCACCCCGTTCCAAGCCGCGCCGCCTCCAGGCGCGGCCTGCCGGCCCCCGTCGCCAGGCCAAGGCGCCGCCGGCCGAGCCACGCCTGATCCTGTTCAACAAGCCGTTCGATGTACTGACCCAGTTCAGCGACGGTGAGGGGCGCGCGAACCTCAAGGATTTCATCGACATCCCAGGCGTGTACCCGGCCGGGCGGCTCGACCGTGACAGTGAAGGCTTGTTGCTGCTGACCAACGATGGCGGGCTGCAGGCGCGAATCGCCGACCCGAAGCACAAGTTGCCCAAGACTTACTGGGTTCAGGTGGAAGGCGAGGCGAGCGACGAACAGATCCAGCGACTGCGCGATGGCGTGGAACTGAATGACGGGCCGACCTTGCCCGCCGAAGCGCGGCGCCTCGACGAGCCCGCCCTATGGCCACGCAATCCGCCGGTACGCTTTCGCAAGAGCGTGCCGACCTGCTGGCTGGAGCTGGTGATTCGCGAGGGGCGTAATCGCCAGGTACGGCGGATGACTGCAGCAGTGGGCTTGCCGACCTTGCGCCTGGTGCGGGTGCGGATCGGCGACTGGACGCTGGATGGGCTGGAGCAGGGTTGCTGGCGTGAAGTGGCGCCAAAGCTTTAGGACCATTCGCGGGTACTGCACTGCCTTGAAGGCTGCACTTTACCTGTGGGAGCGGGTTCACCCGCGAAGAGGCCCCAGAATTTTCAAACGCCTTCGAGAAATGCCACCACCACGCTCTTGATGATGAAAGCCAGCACGCCCAGCCCGAGCACGAAGAACAGGATCATCGTGCCAAAGCGCCCGGCCTTGGATTTTTTCGCCAGGTCCCAGACGATGAAGCCCATGAAACCGATCAGTACGGTGACGAGGACGATCATCATCCATTCTTCGAATACGGCGGGATCCATCTGTGTTCTCCAGGCAGGCTGAGCTTTCGATTATACGCGGGCGAGCGGGCGTTTAGCGCAGGTGGGTCAATGGCAGCTCGGTGCTCGCCAGTACCTGGTTGAGTACGAAGCTCGAACGCACGCTGGTCACGCCTTCGATACGGGTCAGGCTGCCTAGCAGCAGTTTTTGGTAGTGGTCCATGTCCGGCACCACTACCTTGAGCTGGTAGTCGGCATCCATACCGGTTACCAAGCTGCATTCAAGCACTTGCGGCAGGTTGCGGATGGCGGCTTCGAACGTCTCGAAGCGTTCCGGGGTGTGCCGGTCCATGCCGATCAGCACGTAGGCAGTCAGGCTCAGGCCGAGCTTCTTGCGGTCGAGCAGGGCGACCTGGCGCGAGATATAGCCGTCGTCTTCCAGTTGCTTGACCCGACGCGAGCATGGCGATGGCGACAGGCCGATGCGTTCGGCCAGCTCCTGGTTGGAGATGCGCGCGTCGCGCTGCAATTCGGCGAGGATGCTCAGGTCGTAGCGGTCAAGTTTGCTCATGGAAAAGGCCTTTTCTGTTCGAATTGCGGTGAATTATCGATCCAGGGTTAAAAATTGCGCAAGTGCTATTTATCTGAGCAATCTTCGCAATCCTCTGCCGCAGCCACTCCCGTATCGTTAACCCCAGAATCACTGCCCGGACATCAGTCCACGGCGACGCGCCCTAGGCGGGCGGTCGCGGCCAGCCATCCAACGGGATCTGCAGGCCCCCGGGCTACACAGCTTTCAGAAGACGCTGTGAGGTGAGCCGGCGCCACAAGTGCCGAGCACGGACGACAATTCTCAAAGGGAGGCCAATGGCCTCCCTTTTTTCATTGCCGCGATTTCATCTGCCCGTGGCGCCAGCGCGGTAGACTGGCGGCATGCCGTATTCTTTACCGTGAGGAACAACATGAAGTCGCGCATCTGGCAGTTGGCAGGTGTTGGTTTGCTGGGTTTGAGCATCAGTCTCGGGGCCATGGCCGAAGGGCCGGGCGAGGGGCGTGGCAACGAAGGTGGCCCCGGCCGCTCGCTCAACTCGCGTGACGAAGTGCAGCAGACCCAGCCCGCGCGGCAGGGCTATTACCAGGATATCCCCCGGCATATCGGTGACAATCGGCACTGGCAAGCCGGCGGGCCAGGGCAACGGCCCGGCGGCGACTGGCAGGGGCGCCCGGATGGCCACGGCAATGGCTGGGGCCCCGGACCGCAGTATCGCCCAGGGCACACGGTCGATCACTTCCCGGACCGCTACTGGAAGGTGCCGTATCGCGGCAATGACTACTTCTACTCCGGGGGCTACTGGTACCGCCCGCACGGTGGCAGCTACGTGGTGGTGACACCGCCCTACGGCGTGCGGGTCAACTACCTGCCGTCCTATGCGCGGGAAGTCTGGCTGGGCGGCGCACTGTTCTTCCTGGTGGCCGACACCTACTACCAGTACCTGGCCGACAGCCAGGAGTATGTCGTGGTAAACCCGCCCGCCATGGCTCCGGCACCATTGCCAGCGGCAGCCCCGGCCAGCAACAGCTACGACGTGATTGCCTACCCGATGTATGGCCAAGGGCAGGAGCAGCAGGACCAGGACCGCTACCAGTGCCACCGCTGGGCGGTGAGCCAGTCAGGCTTTGACCCGGCCACGGCGCCTTATGCGCCACCCGTGGAAGTGGCGAGCAACTACCGACGGGCACTGAGTGCCTGCTTCAGTGGCCGAGGCTACAGCGTCAACTGAATCACACCGGATCGGCATGCACCATCACGTCCGCCTGTGGATAACGCTGGCGGATGACCGCCGAGGCCCGCACGCACAAGTCGTGGGCCTCATGCAGCGGCAGCTGCCCCGGCAGCTCAAGGTGCAGTTGCACGAACCACTGGTTGCCCGACACGCGCGTGCGCAGGTCGTGCACGCCTTTCACACCGGGAATGCCCAGGACCAGTTCGGCCATCCCTTCGCCGATGTCGCCGGGCAATTCCTTGTCCATGAGAATCGCCGTGCTTTCGCGGGCAATTTGCAGCGCACTCCAGAGGATGTAGAACGCGATGCCGAGGCCGAACAGCGCATCCAGCTGCGGCCAGCCAACGCGCGCCAGCAGCAGGGCGAGCAGGATGCTGCCGTTGAGCAACAGGTCGGAGCGGTAATGCAGTGAGTCGGCGCGCACGGCCGTGGAACCGGTCAGGCGAATGACCTTGCGCTGCAATGCCAGCAAGGCGAGGGTCAGCGCCAGCGACAGCAGCATCACGGCGATGCCGATGGCCGTGTCGCCCAGCGGCTCTGGTGCTCGCAGGCGCTCGACAGCCTGTACCCCGATCAACACAGCGCTCACCCCGATGAACAGTGCCTGGGCCATGCCGGCCAGGGCCTCGGCCTTGCCGTGGCCGAAACGATGGTCGTCATCGGCCGGGCGCAGGGCGTAATGCACGGCAAGCAGGTTGAGGAACGAGGCGACGGCATCCAGTGCCGAGTCAGTCAGCCCGGCCAGCAGGCTGACCGAACCGCTCAACCACCAGGCGACAGCCTTGCTCAGGACCAGAATGCTGGCCACCGCCAGTGATGCGCGGGTAGCCAGGCGCAGCAGGCGCTGGTGTTCGGCCGGGGTAATCATGCCCAGGGTGATGTCCTTGTGAAGATCAGGCCGCAGGTACCAGGCCCAGGGCCGCCAGCTGCTCGACGCTGCCGCGGTGCTGGATCAGCCGTGGATCATCCAGCGGCAGGCGCTGGCCCAGTTCGCTTTCGAGAATGGCCTGCAGCTTGAGGTTGTCGACCTTGCCGTCCGGGCTGACGGCGTCACGCAGTTTTACCGGGTCGATTTGGGCTGTGTGCCCGCCTTTGTAGTAGATGGCGCCCGTGGCGAAGTCGATGCCGAAGGCGATCAGGCCCGGGATCACGTAGAACAGGATGCCGATGGCGTCCATCGCGGCAACCACGGGGTCGATCTTGCCGCCAATCTGGCCACGGCGCTCTGGATAGAAAATGGTACCGCAGGCCGTCAACTGGGTCAGCAGGGTGACGATCAGGGCGCCACCAATGACGCGGGATGGGATGCGCATGTAAATCTCCGAAAAGTTTTCAGCAGGGCAAGCGAAGCGCCAGCACCTGAAGCTAAGACCATGATAGAGCAGGCTGGGTTCGCCGTTATACTCGCGAGACTGTTCGAGGACCACCATGAATTCTTTACCGATCGATGCTGTCTTGCCCGCCTTGCGTCAAGCCCTGGAAAACCGTGACGAAGCCGTGCTCGAAGCACCTCCCGGTGCGGGCAAGACCACCCGCGTGCCCCTGGCGCTGCTCAACGAGCCGTGGCTGGCCGGGCAGACCATCCTTATGCTTGAGCCGCGCCGCCTGGCTGCGCGCGCGGCGGCCGAGCGCCTGGCCAGCGAACTGGGCGAAAAGGTCGGTGAAACCGTGGGCTACCGCATCCGCCTGGACAGCAAGGTCGGGCCGAACACCCGCATCGAAGTGGTCACCGAAGGCATTCTCACCCGTCGGCTGCAGGCCGATCCGGCGCTCGACGGCGTGGGGCTGCTGATCTTCGATGAATTTCATGAGCGCAGCCTGGATGCCGATCTGGCCCTGGCGCTGAGCCTCAATGGCCGCGAACTGCTGCGTGACGACCCACCGCTGAAGATACTGCTGATGTCCGCGACCTTGGAAGGCGAGCGCCTGTCGCGGCTGCTCGACGACGCGCCGGTGGTCAGCAGCGAGGGGCGTATGCACCCGGTGGATATCCGCTGGGGCCGGCCTTTCCAGCCGGGCGAGTTCATTGAGCCTCGGGTTGTGGATAACGTGCTGCTGGCGTTGGCCGAACAACCCGGCAGCGTGTTGGTGTTCCTGCCCGGGCAGGCCGAGATTCGCCGTGTGCACCAAAGCCTGCAGGACGCCTTGGGTGAGCGCCCCGATGTGCTGCTCTGCCCGCTGCACGGTGAGCTGGACCTCAATGCCCAGCGTGCGGCCATCGACCCGCCGCCCAAGGGCCTGCGCAAGGTGGTGCTGGCCACCAACATCGCTGAAACCAGCCTGACCATCGACGGCGTGCGCGTTGTCATCGATGCCGGCCTGGCGCGCGTGCCGCGCTTCGACCCCGGCAGCGGCATGACCCGCCTCGACACCCAGCGGGTTTCCCGCGCCAGTGCCACCCAGCGCGCGGGCCGTGCCGGGCGCCTGGAACCGGGGGTGTGCTACCGCCTGTGGTCCGAGGCTCAGCATGAACAACTGGCCGCACACGGCAGCGCCGAGATCCTTCAGGCCGACCTCGCTGGCCTGGCCCTGCAGTTGGCGCGCTGGGGTGTCAGCCCAGGGCAGTTGCGCTGGCTCGACCAGCCACCTGCCGCGACGTTTTCCCAGGCCCGGGACCTGCTGGGGCGGCTAGGCGCGTTCAAGCCGGGCAGCCACGACCATCTCAGCGAGCACGGCCAGATGATGGCAGAATTGCCGGCTCATCCGCGCATTGCCCATCTGTTGCTGCGGGGTCAGCAACTTGGCCTGGCCAGCATGGCTTGCGATGTCGCGGCGCTGCTCGGCGAGCGTGATATCCAGCGCGGTGGTGGGGCCGACCTGCACAGCCGGTTGGCGCTGGTCAGCGGCGAGAGCAAGGCCGGCCGGGGCGGCCAGGGTGGCGTGCAGCGGGCCCGGCAACTCGCTCGCCAATACCGTGGCCTGTTGCGCGGCAAGGTCGGCGTAGCAGTGGCCGACCCTGATCATCCCCGCTGGCTCGGCGC
Source organism: Pseudomonas sp. NPDC089428 (assembly GCF_044749325.1). Classification (NCBI taxonomy): domain Bacteria; kingdom Pseudomonadati; phylum Pseudomonadota; class Gammaproteobacteria; order Pseudomonadales; family Pseudomonadaceae; genus Pseudomonas; species Pseudomonas sp. NPDC089428. Next base: position 157,618 of record NZ_JBIVHT010000007.1, on the reverse strand, counting down.
CTTGCTGGCGCTGGCCTATCCCGACCGGGTCGCCCAGCAGCGGCGTGAGGGCGGTGCCGAGTATCGCCTGGCTAACGGCCGTGCTGCCTTGTTTGCCGAGGTCGATGCATTGATGAAATGCCCGTGGCTGGTGATCGCCGACCTGGGCAGCCGGCAGGGCCAACGGGAAGAGCGCATCTACCTGGCAGCCGAGTTCGACCCGGCGCTGCTCGATGACGTGCTGGCCGAGCAGGTCGAGCACGTTGATCTCCTCGACTGGGACGAGCGTGAGCAGGTGTTGCGCGCCGAACGCCAGACCAAGGTCGGCGAACTGGTGCTGAGCCGCGAACCATTGCCCGGCCTGAATGATGAAGCCCGTGCCCAGGCACTGGTTGGCCTGGTGCGGCGCAAAGGCTTGAATCTGCTGAGCTGGACCCCGGAGCTGCGGCAGTGGCAGGCGCGGGTGGCACTGTTGCGTCAGCTGGATCTGCTCAAGGATGGGCAAAGCGAATGGCCCGACCTGGGTGATGAGGCCCTGTTGGCCAGCCTGGAAGACTGGCTGCAACCCTATCTGGGCAAAGTCTCGCGGCTGAGCCATTTGGCTGCCCTGGACCTTTCATCGATCTTGCGCAATCTGCTGCCCTGGCCATTGCCACAGCGCCTGGATGAATGGGCCCCGGCGCATCTGGCGGTGCCGTCCGGCTCGAACATTCGACTGGACTACAGCGAGACCCCGCCAATCCTTGCCGTACGCTTGCAAGAGCTGTTCGGCTTGGCCGAAACCCCGCGCATCGCCAATGGCCGTCAGCAGGTGAAGTTGCATCTGTTGTCACCGGCTCGGCGGCCGGTGCAGGTGACCCAGGATCTTGCCAACTTCTGGCGTACGACTTATGCCGAGGTGAAGAAGGATCTGAAGGGCAGGTACCCCAAGCACTATTGGCCGGATGATCCATTGGTGGCTGAGGCTACCGCACGGGCCAAGCCGCGCGGCACCTGAGGGACAGTGCTCAGCTATCCTGCTTGAGCAGGAAGGTGATTGTTTCGCCTTCTCTTGTGTTCAGCAGGTACTGGGTCTGGCGGTTGTAATGCGGGGTGTCCCGGATGGCTCCCGCCCGGTAGCCCTGGTGATCACGCAGGTAACAGACCAGACCGTACTCCGACAGCTCCAGCGGTTCGATCTTCCAGTAATCGGTCACTTCCGAGCGCTGGTAGAAGCCCAGGTAACCGTTCAGGCTCAAGCCCAGTTTCTTGGGGGGATTCGCATTGCCAGCGAGGCTGATGTGGTAGTGCAGTCGGTCTTCTGTCTGGGAGTCGAAAGCAAAATCCAGGCGTATGGAGCTCTGCACACCGCCTGCCATGAGCCAGTCGTCCTGAGGCGTGATACCCCAACTCCATTTATCGCGGCTGCTGCTTAGCCGCAGGGGCACCTCTTCGAGGCAGGCCATTGCATACAGTTGGCCGCTGAACGACCTGGCATAAGTGTCTTGAATTAGCGAGTCCATGTGGAGCCTCCTATTGATGGAGACTCCACCGTATGGACCGGGCGTGCCAGATGGGAGGCTGAATGGCTTCCTATACAGCCGTCGGGCGGACTGTAAATGAGCATTCCGAGGCGAACTTCAACGCTGCCTCACCGAGTATCAAGGCTAATCGTACAGCGCTTCATGCCTTCCACCTTTGCATCAGCAACTCAGGTCAAGCGCGAAGGTAGCGACTTCACCTTCCTTGACGTTCAGCGGGGCTGGCGGGTGGTCGTAACCCCAGTAGCTTGGTGCATAGTTCATGACCTTTACCTTGTTTCCACTCTGGTCGCGCAGGTGGCAAAACAGCCTGTCACGGTCCAGGTACAAGGGTTCGATCTCCCAGTAATCAGTGACTTCGGCTATCCGGTAAAAGCCGAGGTAGCCATTGCGGCTGACGCCCAACTTTTTGTCTGGTTGTCCCGAAAGGTGGATGTGATAGTGCAGGCGATCTTCGGTGTGTGAAACGTATCTGAACTCCATCCCGTTCGGTATGGTACCTGCCTTCACCACTAACCAGTCATCACCGGGGGTGAAATCCCAAGTGGATTTTTCTTTACCCTCGCTGAGGCGCACCGTGATTAAGTTATTGTTGAATTTCATCATAAGCGAAGCATGAAACGTCTTGGCATACTTATCTTGAATCACCTTGTCCATAACGCTTTCCTCGAATGGCATTGAAGGTTTGTTTACCCTAATGCCACCCTCGGGCGTGCGAGCAGAACGAAGACTTTCCCAGATGTCTCAGGCCCCGGCTTCACCTTCCAGCAGCATGAACAGGCGATACAGCACCACGGTGCTGAACAGCTGCAGGAAGCCGCTCAGGCTGTCCATGGCCAGTTCGACCCCCGGTGCGGGTTCGGGGAAAGCCATCAGCAACAGCCCGTCGATCAGCCAGATCGGTGCCAGTACTCCCAGCACGCAGATCATGATGCGCAGGAAGTGCCCGGTGGTCATGCGTGCGCTTTCGCGCATCGACTGCACCACCGGCAGGCCGCGCAACACCAGCAAGTACTCGGCGAACACCAGGTTGATCATGATCCACACGCCAGGGAAGACCAACAGGGCAAGGCCGGCCATGATCAGCAGCGAGCTGATCATGATCAGCAGGGCCAGTTGCGGCCATAGCTGCACGGCGCGAGCGAACAGGTCGCGTTTGGGGATCTCCTGGCCGTTGCTGCGGGTATCCAGGTAGAGGATCAGCGCCGCGCTGTACAGCGGGTAGAACAAGAGGCTGATCAGCATCCCGTAGGCCGCAGTGGCCTCGTCACCCAGTTGCCGGTACAGCAGCTGGGTCGTGAGGGCTTCGAGCACCACCAGTGGCAGGCATAGTGGGATGATGCTAGCCAGGTGGCGGCGGAAGAAGTACAGGGAGTCGCGCAGAACGCTCAGCGGATTCATCAGTCAACATCGCATGGCAGTAAAAACAGGGGCCTAACTTTAGCCCAGAGCAGTTACTTGCTGAAAAAAGTTTCACCTGCGCAGTGATTGAATCCGCAGCCAGTGCGCCCCATCTTTGCCGTGTCCGATGTCCTGCTAGCCCATGAGGTAGCCCAATGAACACTGATGAACAAAACCTGATCGACGGCCTGTTCGGCCGCATCAAGCAAGCCGAAGACCCGAGCCAGCCGCGTGATGTGCAGGCGCAGGCACGGATCGAGGAGCATGTCCGCCAGCAGCCGGCGGCGCCTTACTACATGGCCCAGGCGATCCTTGTTCAGGAAGCTGCGATCAAGCGCCTGGACGAGCAGAACAAGCAACTGGAGGCTGAGTTGAAGCAAGCCCGGGCCCAGCTTGAGGCGACCCGTGCCAGCAGCGGCAATGGCGGGGGAGGGTTCCTCTCCAGCATTTTCGGTGCCGGTGCGCGCAACCCGGAACCGGCGCAACCGCAGCGCCCAAGTGCGCCGGTAGCCTCGGGCGGTGGTTGGCGCGAGCCGAGTGCACCGGGCTTCTCCCAGCCGCAGCCGCAAATGCAAGCACAACCGCAAGCCGGCTTTGGCGCCGCACCGGCGCGCAGCGGTGCCAGCAGCTTCCTGGGCGGTGCGATGCAGACCGCTGCGGGCGTCGCGGGTGGTGTGTTGCTGGCGCAAGGCATCAGCAGCCTGTTCAACCACCACTCGCAGCCTGAGGAAGTGGTCGAGGTGATCAAGGAGGAGCCGGCACCGGCCAGTGACAGCAGCGGCTGGAATGACCAGGGCGGGCAGCAGCAGGTCGCCGACAACGGCGGCTGGGGCAACGACCAGGGCGGCTGGGCCGATACCGACTACGGTAACGATGGCGGTGGCTTCTTCTCGGATGACGATACGTTCGTCTGACCGGTCTGGCATACTGCTGGCAATTCCGGGGGGCGCCTTGCGCCCCTTTCGCGGGCAAGCCCGCTCCCACAGTGCAAACCTGAAGGTTGCACATACCCTGGGGAGCGGGCTTGCCCGCGAACTCTTCCAGACCATGGGGTTCCCAGGTGAAAAAGATCGCGCTGTTCGCCGATGTGCAGAACCTCTACTACACCGTGCGCCAGGCCTACGGCTGCCACTTCAACTACACCGCACTGTGGAAGGACGTCAGCCGCGAAGGTGAGATCGTCGAGGCCGTTGCCTATGCCATCGACCGTGGTGACAGCAAGCAGCAGCAGTTTCAGCAGATCCTGCGCAACCTGGGTTTTGACGTGCGCCTCAAACCGTTCATCCAGCGCAGCGACGGTTCGGCCAAAGGCGACTGGGACGTGGGCATCACCCTTGATGTGATCGATGCCGCCAGCCGGGTCGACCAGGTGGTGCTGGCCTCCGGTGACGGTGACTTCGACCTGCTGCTGGAGCGGGTGATCCAGCGCCACGGCACCGAGGCGGTGGTCTATGGCGTCCCTGGGCTGACCGCGTTGTCGCTGATTCGTGCCGCCACCCGTTATGTGCCCATCGAGGGCGCGCTGTTGCTCAAGCACTAAGGTTTTTCATGGAACGTATTGCTGTCATCGACTTTGAAACCACTGGCATCTCCCCCGGTGCCGGCTGCCGCGCCACCGAGGTGGCGGTGGTGATGCTGGAACGCGGGCGCATTGTCGAGCGCTACCAGAGCCTGATGAATGCCGGCGTGCCGGTGCCTTCCTTCGTCGCCGGGCTGACCGGCATCACCACGGCGATGCTGCGCACTGCACCGCCGGTGGACAAGGTGATGAACGACGTGGCCGAGTTCGTCGGGGACACCCCTTTGCTGGCTCACAACGCCGCCTTCGACCAGAAGTTCTGGGATTACGAACTGGGCCGCATCGGCCGCAGCCGTAGGCAGTCATTTGCCTGTTCCCTGCTGCTGTCACGGCGCCTGCTGCCAGCGGCGCCGAACCACAAGCTGGGTACCCTGACCCGTTGGGCCGGGCTACCGGATACCGGCACTGCGCACCGGGCCATGGCCGATGCCGAAATGGCCGCGAACCTGCTGCAACACCTGGCTGGTGTGCTGCGTCAGACCCACGGCGTGCAGCAGCTTTCCCACGAACTCCTGTGCCGCCTGCAGAAAACGCCTGCGGCTAAAGTCCGCGAAACCTTGGCCAGGTTCGCCTGATGCACGCAGCAAAAGTGTGCCGCTCATTTCGAGCTGTTTTGTAACTTATGTTTACGTGAGCACAGTCCTAAACTCGGTCACCCGAAAACGGATTTCTGAGTTGCCTGCCATGCCTGCTTCCCGTCGCTTTCCGCTGTTGCTCATCGGCGCTTTCCTGGCCTTGTATCTGGTCTGGGGTTCCACCTACCTGTTTATCCGCATCGGCGTCGAGTCATGGCCGCCGATGCTAATGGCGGGGGTGCGCTTCCTGATCGCGGGCGCACTGCTGTACGGCTTCCTGCGCTGGCGCGGGGTGCCGGCACCGACCTGGCCGCAATGGCGTGCGGCGGGTGCCATCGGCTTTCTGCTGCTCAGCTGCGGCAATGGCGGTGTGACCGTCGCCGAGCATGCCGGCGTGGCATCGGGTGTGGCGGCGTTGGCGGTGGCCACGGTGCCGCTGTTCACCCTGCTATTCGGTTTGCTGTTCGGCCACCGCAACTCGCGCCTGGAATGGGCCGGGATCTTCCTTGGCCTGCTCGGTATCGCTTTGCTCAACCTGGGCTCGAACCTGCAGGCCAGCCCCATTGGCGCGGCGCTGATCCTGTTCGCGGCGGCGTCGTGGGCGTTCGGTTCGGTGTGGAGCAAAAGCCTGCCGCTGCCTCAGGGGCCGATGGCCAGTGCCGCCGAGATGCTGGTCGGCGGTGCGGTATTGCTCCTGGGCAGCGTGCTGTCGGGTGAGCGCATGACGCAGATGCCGACCGCCGCTGGCTGGGGCGCGCTGGCTTACCTGGTATTGTTCGGTTCGATCCTCGCCTTCAGTGCCTACATGTACCTGCTCAAGAACGTGCGCCCGGCAGCCGCTACCAGCTACGCCTACGTCAACCCGGCGGTGGCGGTGCTGCTGGGCATCGTTTTCGCCGGCGAAGAAATCGGCGCGGAAGAATGCCTGGCCATGGCGGTGATCATCGGCGCGGTGGTGCTGATTGGCCTGCCGCAGTGGCGCAAGGCGCCCGAGCAGCCGTTGAAGGGCGAAATCTGCAAGTAGCCAGGGGCGATGCGGTAAACTTGCCGCCTTCGCTGAACCCCCTGACGGTATTGCCATGAATTTCGCCCAACTCGGCCTGATCGAACCGCTGCTGCGCACCTTGCAGCAGCTGGACTACACCACCCCGACCCCGGTCCAGGCCAAGGCCATCCCCGCCGTGCTGGCTGGCCGCGACCTGATGGCTGCGGCCCAGACCGGCACCGGCAAGACCGCCGGTTTCGCCCTGCCAGTGCTGCAGCGCCTGGCCCTGGAAGGGGAGAAGGTCGCCAGCAATTCGATCCGCGCGCTGGTACTGGTGCCAACCCGCGAACTGGCCGAACAGGTGCACAACAACGTGCGCGAGTATGCCGAAAACCTGCCGCTCAGCACCTACGCGGTGTACGGCGGGGTCAGCATCAACCCACAGATGATGCGCCTACGCCGTGGCGTCGACCTGCTGGTTGCCACGCCTGGTCGTTTGCTCGACTTGTTCCGTCAGAACGCGGTGAAGTTCAACCAGGTGCAGACCCTGGTGCTCGACGAAGCCGACCGCATGCTCGACCTGGGCTTTGCCGAGGAGCTGCAGTCGGTGTACGCCGCCTTGCCGCGCAAGCGCCAGACGCTGCTGTTCTCTGCCACTTTCTCCGAGCAGATCCGCATGCTCGCGGGCCTGGCCCTGAACGACCCGCTGAGCATCGAGGTCAGCCCGCGCAACGCGGCCGCCACCACGGTCAAGCAGTGGCTGGTGCCTGTGGACAAGAAGCGCAAGACAGACTTGTTCATGCACCTGCTGCGCAAGCAGCGCTGGAAGCAGGTGCTGGTGTTCGCCAAGACCCGCAATGGCGTCGATCAGCTGGTCGAGCGCTTGCTGGCCGATGGTGTAAATGCCGATGGCATCCACGGCGACCGCCCGCAGGCTACCCGCCAGCGCGCGCTGGACAGCTTCAAGGCGCGGGAGATCCAGGTGCTGGTGGCGACCGATGTCGCGGCCCGTGGCCTGGATATCGACGACTTGCCGCTGGTGGTCAACCTCGACCTGCCGATCGTGGCCGAGGATTATGTGCACCGCATCGGCCGTACCGGCCGGGCTGGCAACAAAGGAGAGGCGATTTCGCTGGTGTGTGCCGATGAAGTGCAGATGCTGTCGGCGATTGAAGTGCTGACCCGGCAGACCTTGCCGCGTCATGAGGAACCCGACTTCATCCCCGAGCACCGGGTACCAATGACCGATGCCAGTGGCCAGGTGATCAAGAAGCCGAAGAAGCCCAAGAAGCCGAAAGAGAACAGCGCCAAGCGCGGTTTGGGGCGCTGGATGGACAGTACCGAAGCGGGAGCGGGTGAGCCGGCGGTGAAGGCCGTGCGCAAGGTGCCGAGCTTCAACAGCGGGCCACGCAAGCGCAAACCGTAAGCAGGCCCTGTGGGAGCGGGTTTACCCGCGAAGAATTCGACGCGCTGCATGGCACGGGCTCGGCCCGTGTTCGCGGGTAAACCCGCTCCCACGGGTACAGCGCCAGGTTCAATGTTTGCGCTGTACCCGTGGGTGCAGGCTTGCCTGCGATGGGCTGCAAAACAGCCCCGGCAATCGGTCAGGCAGAGCGCACCAACCAATCCACCGCCGCACGCCCCGCACGCAGCCCGCTGGCAAAGCAGGCCGTCAGCAGATACCCCCCGGTCGGCGCCTCCCAGTCCAGCATCTCGCCAGCACAGAACACCCCCGGCATCTGGCGAACCATCAAGCCTTCGTCCAGCCCTTCGAAACGCACGCCACCGGCACTGCTGATCGCCTCATCCAGCGGTCGAGTCCGCACCAGCGTGATCGGCAACGCCTTGATCGCCTGTGCCAGTGCCTGAGGATCCGCAAACGTCGCTTGATCCGTCAGCTCCCGCAGCAGGCCCGCCTTGACCCCATCGATCCCCAGCTGGCTGTGCAGATGCTTGGCCATCGACCGCGACCCGCGCGGCTTGGCCAGCGCCTGGGCAATCTTGTCCACAGGCTTGTCCGGCAGCAGATCGAGCAACAGCCTGGCTTGCCCCTCATGCTCAATGGCCTGGCGCAGCTGAGCCGACCATGCGTACACCAGGCTGCCTTCGACACCCTGTGCGGTGAGGATGAACTCGCCCTTGCGCGGCGCCATGCCCGGCACACTCAGGGCAATATTCTTCAGCGGAGCCCCCGCAAACTTGTCCACAAGCAGTGGACTCCAACCTTCGACCTCGAAGCCGCAGTTGCTCGGCCGCAGCTGGGAGATATCCACAGTGCGTTCCGCCAGCAAGGGCTGCCAGGCCCCATCGGAGCCCAGCCTCGCCCAGCTGGCGCCACCAAGGGCCAGCACCACGGCGTCGGCCTTGACCTGCAATTCACCCTGTGGATAAGCAATTCGCAAGCTCCCGTCGGCATTCCAGCCCAGCCAGCGATGGCGGGTGTGGATAACTACACCGTTGTCACGCAGGCGCCTGAGCCAGGCGCGCAGCAGCGGGGCCGCTTTCATGTCGGTCGGGAAAACCCGGCCTGAGGTACCGACAAAGGTTTCGATACCCAGCCCGTGAATCCACTGGCGCAGCGCATCGGCATCGAAGTCGCGCAGCAGCCCGTCGATCTCGGCCTGCCGTTCGGCGTAACGCGAAACGAACTGTGGATAAGCTTCCGAATGGGTAATGTTCATGCCGCCGACGCCGGCCAGCAGGAACTTGCGGCCCACCGATGGCATGGCGTCGAACACTTCCACCGCCAGGCCCGCCTGGGCCATGGCTTCTGCGGCCATCAGGCCGGCAGGGCCGCCGCCGATAACGACGGCCAGGGGAGGGGAAGCGGGGGATTTTTCTGACATGGTAGGCAGCAGGCTGTGGAAAAGACCGTGCATTCTAACGCAGCCGAGCCCATGGAAGCACTGAGCAAAAAATGATCAGCGTTCTGCAGCCCAGGCGGGTAAAGGGCTGCAGCGCCTTTCCCGCAGGTTATCCACAAGCGGTTCCACAGTCATTGTGAACAACCGATGACCCGCGCCGCACTGTGGTGAAGAATACCGTGGCGCTTGGCCAGGGCTTCACGGTCCTTGCTGTAGCCCCCGCCGATCACCCCGACCACCGGGATATCGCGGCCCAGGCAATGGCGCATCACCAGCTCGTCACGCGCCGCCAGGCCTTGGTCGGTGAGCTGCAGGTAACCCAGGGCATCGTCCTTGTGCACATCGACGCCGGCGTCGTACAGCACCAGGTCGGGTTGATACAGCGGCAGCAGGTAGTTCAGCGCATCCTCCACCACCTTGAGGTACGCCGCGTCGCCCATGCCGCGTGGCAGCGGAATGTCCCAGTCGCTGTGGGCCTTGCGCGCCGGGAAGTTCTGCTCGCAGTGCAGGGACACGGTGATGGCATCCGGGGTGTCGTGGAGGATGCGCGCCGTGCCGTCGCCCTGGTGCACGTCGCAGTCGAAGATCAGCACCCGGTGTACGCGGCCGGCTGCGAGCAGGTAGTGGCTGATCACTGCCAGGTCATTGAAGATGCAGAAGCCGGCCGGGTGGTCGTAGTGAGCGTGGTGGGTGCCGCCGGCCAGGTGGCAGGCGATACCGTGCTGCAGTGCCATCTCGGCGGTCAGCAGCGAACCGCCCACCGCGCGCACGGTACGCCGGGCCAGGGCTTCGCTCCAGGGCAGGCCGAGGCGACGCTGATCCTCGCGGGACAGCTCGCCGTTCATGTAGCGCTCGATGTAGCTGCGGTCATGGGCCAGGGCGAGGATATCGGCGGGGCAGATGTCCGGGCGCAGCAGGGCCTGGTCGGTGGTCAGCCCGCTGTCCACCAGGTGGTCGCGCAGCAGGCGGAACTTGTCCATGGGAAAGCGGTGCTCGGCGGGGAATTCCGGGCTGTAGTCTTCGTGGTAGATCAGCGGCAACGGCATGGGGAGTTCGCAATCGGGGCCAGCGCTGATCTTGCCATGGCCGGGGCTGCTGCGCAGCCCAATCGCCGGCAAGCCGGCTGCCACACTCACAGCGCCGCCCTCGATTTCGGCGCTGTGCCTGTGGCAGCCGGCTTGCCGGCGAAAGGGTTGAAGCTATTTTCCGACGCTGGCCAATACGCGTTGCCAATCCGGCTCGTTCAAGCGTCCGAGGATCCGCGCCTTGCCATTGGCGTCCACCGAGACGAACAACGCACTGGCATAGTCGCTTTCCCGCTCACCGCCAGCCACGCGCTGCTGCCGGGCGAAATGGTCGATGCAGCCATTGTGGGTCACCAGCACCAGGTTGTGCCCGGCACGCTTGCGCGCCAGTGCTTCGCGGGCGAACTGGTTGTCGCAGCTTTCCAGCCAGGCTTCGCTCGCCACGGCCTGGCCAAGGATGAAGTGCGCCGTCTGCTGGGTGCGCACCTTAGGGCTGGCAACCACATCGGCATTGCTCAGGCCCAGTTGCTTCAGGCCTTGGCCTACTCGCGTGGCGGCCTCACTGCCGGCCACGGTGATGCCGGTGGGGTCGTTCAGGCACGGGCCGGGAGCACTGTCGCAACGTTCGGCATGGCGGATCATCACGATCACCGCACCGTCGGCCCAGTCCTGCAGCAAGCCGCTTTCACTCAACTGCTGCGGGTTGCCAAGGTCGACGATATGGGTCCTTGTCGCCAGCCAGGTGGTCACTGCCGCGATGACCATGCAAAGGCCGAGCGCGGCACCGAGGGCTTTGCGCGACATGCGTCGCTTGCGACGGGCGTGGATGGCGGGGTGGCCCAGGGTGTTGCTCGGTTGCATGCGTCACTCCAATGGCGCGGTGTTGGTTTGGCGGCATTGTGCGCAGCCGTCTGTCGGGGGGCGGTGAAGGGGTTGTGAAAATTGCATTCCGGGCGCCGCCGGTTGCGTGAAAAACCCGGCCACGCCTACGCTGTAAAATGCCCCACCGCAAAACCGGAGTTCGTCCCATGACCCCCATCCTCCACCTGGAAAGTGCACGCCTGGTGCTACGCCAATGGCACGATGACGACCTGCGTGAGTTCGCCGCGATGTGTGCCGACCCGCAGGTGATGCGTTATTTTCCGGCACCGATGACGCGGCTGGAAGCGGCGGCGCTGATCGGCAGGATTCGTGGGCACTTCAACGAATACGGCTTCGGCCTGTGGGCCCTGGAGCGAAAGGACAGCGGGGCTTTCATCGGCATGACGGGGTTGCTCAATGTCAATTTCGACGCGCCGTTCGCCCCGGCGGTGGAGATTGGCTGGCGCCTGGCGCGGCGCCACTGGGGCCTGGGTTTTGCCAGCGAGGCGGCATGGACCTGCCTGCGTTGTGCTTTCGCCCAATTGCGCGTGGAGGAGGTGGTGTCGTTCACTAGCGAGAGCAACTTGCCGTCGCAGAAAGTCATGCAGGCCATTGGCATGGTCCAGGACGCCAATGGCAGCTTCGACCACCCCCGCCTGCCCATCGGGCACCCGCTGCGCCCCCATGTGCTGTACCGCATTGACCGCGCACGTTGGGAGCAGACCCTGCGTACTGAATGAGCCGCCATGCACGGCGTCGATGACAAACCCTGTATCATTTCCCACCTGAGAGCGCCGTAGAGCTGTGATGCCTTGCTAGGAGAACCCCCGATGAGTCATGTGTTGGACGACCTGGTCGACCTGTTGAGCCTCGAGTCGATCGAGGAGAACCTGTTCCGTGGCCGCAGCCAGGACCTGGGCTTCCGCCAGCTGTACGGTGGCCAGGTACTGGGCCAGTCGCTGTCGGCCGCCAGCCAGACGGTCGAGGATGCGCGCCATGTGCATTCGCTGCACGGTTACTTCCTGCGCCCAGGCGATGCCAGCCTGCCGGTTGTGTACTCGGTCGACCGCGTGCGCGACGGCGGCAGCTTCAGTACCCGGCGGGTGACGGCGATCCAGAAGGGCCAGCCGATCTTTACCTGCAGTGCGTCGTTCCAGTACGACGAGGAAGGCTTCGAGCACCAGACGCAGATGCCCGATGTGGTCGGCCCGGAAAACCTGCCGACCGAAGTCGAGCTGGCCAGCGCCCATGCCGACAAGCTGCCCGAGCGCATCCGCGACAAGGTGCTGTGCGCCAAGCCGATCGAGATCCGCCCGGTCACCGAGCGCGACCCGTTCAACCCCCAGCCCGGCGACCCGGTGAAGTACGCCTGGTTCCGCGCCGACGGCACGCTCCCAGACGTCCCGGCGCTGCACAAGTACCTGCTGGCCTACGCCTCCGATTTCGGCCTGCTGACCACGTCGCTGCTGCCCCATGGCAAGTCGGTTTGGCAGCGTGACATGCAGATCGCCAGCCTCGACCATTCGCTGTGGTTCCACCGCAACCTGCGCGCCGATGAGTGGCTGCTGTACGCCACCGACAGCCCCTGGGCCGGCAATGCCCGTGGCTTCTGCCGCGGCAGCATCTTCAACCGCGCTGGCCAGCTGGTGGCGTCGTCGACCCAGGAAGGCCTGATTCGCCACCGCAAGGACTGGGCATGAGCCTGGGCGATATCCGCAACTGGGTGTTCGACATGGACGGCACCCTGACCGTAGCGGTGCACGATTTTGCCGCCATCCGTGTCGCCCTGGATATCCCGGCCGAGCACGACATTCTTACCCACCTGGCGGCGCTGCCAGCGGCAGAGGCGGCAGCCAAGCATGCCTGGCTGCTGGAGCATGAACGCGACCTGGCGATTGCCTCGACCGCGGCCGCCGGCGCGGTGGAACTGGTGCGTGAGTTGGCCGGGCGCGGTTGCCGCCTGGGCATACTGACCCGCAATGCGCGGGAGCTGGCGCATGTGACGCTGGAGGCGATCGGCCTGGCCGACTGCTTCCAGGTCGAGCACATTCTCGGGCGCGATGAGGCCGAGCCCAAGCCGAGCCCGGATGGGCTGTTGAAGATCGCCGGTGCCTGGGGCGTGGCGCCCAGCGAGCTGGTGATGGTCGGGGACTACCGCTTTGACCTGGACTGTGGGCGGGCCGCTGGCGCGCGCACGGTGCTGGTGAACCTGCCGGATAACCCGTGGCCTGAGCTGGTGGATTGGCATGCCGCCGATTGCCTGGCATTGCGGGGGCTTTTGGGCTGACTCGTGTGTCGCCTGTGGGGCCACTTCGCGGGTAAACCCGCTCCTACAGGATCTCTGCAAGCTCGAATCTGGTGTGATAGCTGTGGGAGCGGGCTTGCCCGCGAAAGGGCCGGAAATGGCTATGCTCAACCCCTGACTTTCCCTGAATGGAGCCTCACCCATGACCAGCAAGGCCATCTATGTGCAACGCGGCGGCGGCTACGACAAGGTCGAGGTCGGCACTTGCGAGGCCCCGGCGCCCAAGGCCGGCGAGATCACCGTGCAGCTGCACGCCAGCTCCCTCAACTATCACGACTTCGCCGTAGTCAGTGGCATGTGGGGCCCGAGCGAGCGGCGTATTCCGATGGCCGACGGTGCCGGCGAAGTGGTTGCGGTCGGTGCGGGCGTGAGTGAATTCAAGGTGGGCGACAACGTCGTCAGCACGTTCTTCCCCGACTGGCTCGATGGCCAGGCCAATGTCGAAGGCTTTGGCCGGGTACCCGGTGATGGCCTCGACGGCTACGCGCGCGAACAGGTGACCGCTGCGGCGACAGCCTTCACCCTGGCGCCTCAAGGTTTCAGCCACGCCGAGGCCGCGACCCTGACCACGGCAGGCCTCACCGCCTGGCGCGCGTTGATGAGCGATGACCACCTCAAGCCCGGCGACACCGTGCTGGTGCAGGGCACCGGCGGTGTGTCGATCTTCGCCCTGCAGTTCGCCAAGCTGGCGGGTGCCACGGTGATCGCCACGTCGTCCAGCGACGCCAAGCTCGAACGCCTCAAGGCCCTCGGCGCCGACCACCTGATCAACTACAAGAGCACCCCGGCCTGGGGCGAGAAGGCGCGTGAGCTCACCGGCAATCGCGGCGTCGATCATGTGATCGAAGTGGGTGGGCCGGCGACCCTGGAGCAGTCGATGATCGCTGCGCGCATCGGCGGGCATGTGTCACTGATCGGCATTCTCACCGGCGTGGCCGGGCAGTTGCCGCTGGTGCAGGCACTGGTGCGGCAGATCCGCCTGCAAGGGGTGCTGGTGGGCAGCCGTGCGCAGCAGCAGGCGATGGTGCGGGCAATCGATGCCAATGGCTTGCGGCCGGTGGTGGACAAGCATTTCGAGCTGGAGCAGATCGTCGAGGCGTTCCGCTATCAGGAAAGCAACCGGCATTTCGGCAAGATCTGCCTGACCTGGTGAAACGGTAACTACGGTTCGACAAGCCCAATGCATTGCGCACATCGGCAAGGCAGTGCTGTGCGCAAGGGCGCCTGCAGGTGCTGGTGGATAGGGCATTGGCCTGAGCTTTTTTAGGGGCCTGCGCTGGCCTATTCGCGGGCAAGCCCGCTCCCACAGGTTCTCCACAAGATTCGGGCCTTTGGGCGATCCTGTGGGAGCGGGCTTGCCCGCGAAAGGCCTGCACCGCCGTCCCTAGTCCGGCAGCAACCGGTCCCGGCTGTTGGACAGGTGCAGGCAGATCGCTGCCCGCGCCGCGTCCGGGTCCTGCCGGCGGATGGCATTGAGGATCGCCTCATGCTCAAGGTTGGCCAGGTACGCATGCCGCGCCAGCTTGGCCCCGGCGCGTTCAGCCAAGGCCATGCGGTTACGCGGGATCAGACCATTGCCCAGCTGCGCCATCATCTCGCTGAAATACAGGTTGCCGGTGGCCTCGGCGATCAGCAGGTGAAAGCGCCGGTCAGCCTCGATGCAGCTGTCCCCGGCAGCCGCCAGGTCCTGATAGTCATCCAGCGCCTTGCGCATGCGCGCCAGCTGCTCGTCACTGCGGCGCACGGCGGCGAGGGCCGCCGCCTGGCCCTCCAGGCCGATGCGCAGCTCCAGCAGGTCACGCACGCTCGCGGCATTCTCCGCTCCCACCCGCAAACCCGCCTGGCCCTGGCGCGCCATCACGAACGTGCCGATGCCGTGGCGCGGCTCCACCAGGCCTGAGGCCTGCAACTTCGACAGCGCTTCGCGGACCACGGTGCGACTGACGCCATGCTCGCGTACCAGGGTGTTCTCCGAAGGCAGCTTGTCCCCCGGTTTGAAGGTGCCCAGCAGAATCTGCTGGGTCAGGCTCGACACCAGGTCATGGGCGCGGCTGTGGCTGCGTTTGGCGTGGGGAGTATCCATGGCGATTTCCGGGTCTGGGTTACTTGTACGACAAGTTAACCAATAAAAATAATTTTTGCCTGGTTTTTCTTTGCAGGGTGCACGCCGGTTTCAAGCGATAGCGTCATATTCGATGCAGTATTGCTATTTATCTGCTTGTATTTTGCCATTTCAGCGACATTTGGCATCTTGTCGTACAACCTCGCTGCGCATATGCTCCGTCCCACTGTCATGTCAGACAACTTCGACCCGCACAAAAACAATTAGTGGGAGATCTACCTGTGAACGACACCCTCGCTCCGTCTGCCCGGAATGAAGGCGACGCTTTGGCCAGTGCCGTGGCCAAGGTCAAGCGCCACGTCCTGCCGCTGTTTGTCATCATGTTCATCGTCAACTACCTCGACCGCGTCAACATCGGCTTCGTCCGGCCGCACCTGGAAAGCGACCTGGGCATCAGCGCCGCCGCCTTTGGCTTCGGCGCCGGGCTGTTCTTCATCGGCTATGCGCTGTTCGAGGTACCCTCGAACATGTTGCTGCAAAAGGTCGGTGCGCGGCTGTGGCTGACCCGCATCATGTTCACCTGGGGCCTGGTGGCCACCGCCATGGCCTTCGTCCAGAACGAAACCCAGTTCTACGTGCTGCGCTTCCTGTTGGGCGTGGCCGAGGCGGGCTTCTTCCCGGGTGTGATCTATTACTTCACCCGCTGGCTGCCGGCCGCCGAGCGCGGCAAGGCGATTGCCATCTTCCTCAGCGGTTCGGCCTTGGCTTCGCTGATTTCCGGGCCGCTGGCCGGCGCGCTGATGCAGATCCAGGGCCTGGGCCTGCATGGCTGGCAGTGGATGCTGTTCATCGAAGGCATGGCCTCGGTGACCCTGTGCTTCTTCGTGTTCTTCTGGCTCGACTCCAAGCCGCAGGATGCCAAGTGGCTGAGCCAGGCCGAGCAGGACGCACTGGTCGCGACCATCGACCGCGAGCAGCGTGAGCGCGAGGCCGTCGGCGCGGTGAAGCCTTCGGCCTGGAGCCTGCTCAAGGACCGCCAGATCGTGCTGTTCTGCCTGATCTACTTCTGCATCCAGCTGACCATCTACGCCGCCACCTTCTGGCTGCCGAGCATCATCAAGCGCATGGGCGACCTCAGCGACTTGCAGGTCGGCTTCTTCAACTCGATCCCGTGGCTGATCTCGATCATTGCCATGTATGCCTTCGCCGCCGGCTCGACGCGCTGGAAGTTCCAGCAGGCCTGGGTTGCTGGCGCCCTGGTGGTCGCTGCCATCGGCATGTTCATGTCCACCACCGGTGGCCCGGTGTTCGCCTTCGTCGCCGTTTGCTTCGCCGCCATCGGCTTCAAGTCGGCCTCGTCGCTGTTCTGGCCGATTCCGCAAGGCTACCTGGATGCCCGCATCGCCGCGGCCGTGATCGCCTTGATCAACTCGGTCGGCAACCTCGGCGGCTTCGTCGCCCCCACCACCTTCGGCCTGCTCGAGCAGCAGACCGGGTCGATCCAGGGCGGGTTGTATGGCCTGGCCGTGACTTCGGTGCTGGCGGCCATTGCCGTCTTCTTCGTACGCATTCGCCCAAAGGGCGCTCCTTCTGACGACCTCAAGGCGCCTTCGGCCTTGGGCCAGACCCACTGATGACTGCGAGACAACAACCATGAACATGCAGACCAACCCCCCCGTTCACACCAGCACCCCGGTCGTCACCGAGCTGCGCGTGATCCCCGTCGCCGGCCACGACAGCATGCTGCTCAACCTCAGTGGCGCCCATGGCCCGTACTTCACCCGCAACGTCGTGGTGCTACGCGACAGCGCAGGTAACACCGGCCTGGGCGAAGTGCCTGGTGGCGAGAAGATCCGCCAGACCCTGGAAGACGCCCGCAGCCTGGTGGTCGGCCAGCCGATCGGCCATTACCAGCGCGTGCTCAATGCCATGCGCCAGACCTTCGCCAACCGCGATTCCGCTGGCCGTGGCCTGCAGACCTTCGACCTGCGCATCACCGTGCACGCAGTGACTGCCATCGAGTCGGCGCTGCTCGACCTGCTCGGTCAGCACCTCAACGTGCCGATGGCGGCCCTGCTGGGTGAGGGCCAACAGCGCGAGGCAGTGAAGATGCTCGGCTACCTGTTCTACATCGGTGACCGCCAGCAGACCGACCTGGCCTACCGCAACGAAGCCGATGCCGATGATGACTGGTTCCGCCTGCGCCACGAGAAGGCCCTGACCCCGGAAGCTGTCGTGCGTCTGGCCGAAGCGGCCAAGCAGCGTTATGGCTTCAGCGACTTCAAGCTCAAGGGCGGCGTGCTGCGCGGCGAGGAGGAAATGGAAGCAGTGACGGCCTTGGCCGAACGCTTCCCCGAAGCGCGCATCACCCTGGACCCGAACGGCGCCTGGTCGCTGAAGGAAGCCATCGCCCTGTGCCGCGACAAGCACGCTGTGTTGGCCTACGCCGAAGACCCGTGCGGTGCCGAGAACGGCTATTCGGGCCGTGAAGTGATGGCCGAGTTCCGCCGTGCCACCGGCCTGCCGACGGCCACCAACATGATCGCCACCGACTGGCGGCAGATGGGCCATACGATCCACCTGCAGTCGGTGGACATCCCCCTGGCCGACCCGCACTTCTGGACCTTGCAGGGCTCGGTGCGGGTGGCGCAGATGTGCAACGACTGGGGCCTGACATGGGGCTCGCACTCGAACAACCACTTCGACATTTCGCTGGCGATGTTCACCCAGGTGGCGGCTGCTGCACCGGGTGAAATCACGGCCATCGACACCCACTGGATCTGGCAGGACGGCCAGCGCCTGACCCGTGACCCGCTGCGCATCGTCGATGGCCATGTGCGGGTGCCGGCGCGGCCTGGGCTGGGCGTGGAGCTGGATGAAGACCAGCTGGCCAAGGCCCATGAGTGCTACCGCAACATGGGCTTGGGCGCGCGGGATGACAGTGTGGCGATGCAGTTCCTGATCCCGGGTTGGAGCTTCGACAACAAGCGGCCTTGCCTGGTGCGTTAAGGCTGCCGGCCTCTTCGCGGGCACGCCCGCTCCCACAGGGTCTTGTGCAGTACCTGTGGGAGCGGGCGTGTCGGGGCGCCGAACCGCCGCGAAGAAGCCAACACCATTTACCCTGCTTCAAAGAATGCCCGCGCCATCGCCACAAAGGCCCCCAGCACCGGGTTCGGGTTATCCCGGCAAAACGCCAGAAAGATCTCCGCCTGCTGCTCCATCCCCACCAACGGCTTGAACACCACCTGCTCCAGGCGCAACGCCTGCGCCGAAGCCGGCACCACCGCACAGCCCAACCCGACATTGACCAGGCCCAGAATCGAATGCGTCTGCCCCAGCTGATGCAGATACCGCGGCTGCACCTCATGCCGGGCAAACAGGTTGGCGATGCGGTCATGGAAATAGCGCCCTTCGTTGGCGCTGTACATCACGAACGGCTGCTCATCGAAATCACTCGGCCTGAGCCGCTCGCGGGCTGCCAGCGGATGCCCGGCGGGCAGGGCGGCGACGAAGGGTTCGCGGTGGATCGGCAGGTACTCCACGCGCGCGCTGGGCAGCACCTGGCGCACCAGGCCGACATCGATCAGGCCGGCCTCCAGGTCGTGCACCTGGGTGGACGAGACGCGCTCGCTGAGCACCAGCTCGATGTCTGGCAAGGTTTGCCCGGCGTGCACCAGCAAGCGTGGGATCATGCTGTAGGCGCCGACGGCGGTGAAGCCCAGGGTCAGGCGGCCGGCTTCGCCATGGGCGATGCGCCGCGCCGACTGGCTGGCCGATTCGGCGACTTGCAGGATACGCCGGGCGTCGTCGAGAAAGCTTTGCCCGGCCAGGGTCAGGCGTGCCTGGCGGTTGTTGCGCTCCAGCAACAGCACCCCGAGAGAATGTTCCAGCAGCTGGATCTGCCGGCTCAGCGGCGGCTGGGTCATGTGCAGGCGGGTGGCGGCGCGGCCGAAATGCAGCTCTTCGGCGACGGCGACGAAGCAGCGCAGCTGGTGCAGCTCCATGATTCAATTCCTGAATTATTCGATCCAGCATCTATATTAGACCTGTATCAAATGCGGGCCTAGCATCGAGTCATGTCTTCGAACTGCCGGATGCCCAGGATGAACAACCCTTCCATCGACGTGCTGCTGACCCAGCCTGTGCCAGAGGCCATCGACGCCCAGTTGGTCAGCGCTTATCAGGTACATCGCCTTTATCAGCATGACCACCCGCAACAACTGCTCGCCGAGGTTGGCCCGCGCATTCGCGGCGTGGTCACCGGCGGCGCCAAGGGCCTGTCGAACGCGCTGATGGACCAGTTGCCTGCCCTCGAGATCATCGCCATCAGCGGTATTGGCACCGACGCCGTGGACCTGCGCCACGCGGCCAGCCGCGGCATCCACGTGACCACCACGCCGGGCGTGCTTACCGCCGATGTGGCCGACCTGGCGATGGGCCTGATCATCAGTACCCTGCGCCGCCTGGGCGAGGGGGAGCGGCTGGTGCGCGACGGTTTGTGGGGCACGGTCAACCTGCCCTTGGCGCGCAAGGTCAGCGGCATCGAACTGGGCATCATCGGGCTTGGCCAGGTGGGCAAGGCTATCGCGCGGCGCGCCGCTGCATTCGACATGCGCATTGCCTACAACGGGCGGCGCGAGCAGGCAGAAACCGGTTACCGCTTTGAGGCCGATCTGGTCGCGTTGGCGCGTTCGGTGGATGTGCTGGTGGTTGCAGCGTCCGCCGATGGCGGCCAGGTGCTGGTGACGGCCGAGGTGCTCGATGCACTGGGGCCGCAGGGGTACCTGGTCAATGTGGCGCGCGGCAAGTTGGTCGATGAGGACGCGCTGGTCGAGGCGTTGCGTGAACAACGCATCGCCGGGGCCGGGCTGGATGTGTTCGTCGATGAACCCTACGTGCCGCCGGCGCTATGTGATCTGAACCAGGTTGCACTGCAGCCGCATCGAGGCAGTGCCACGCTGCAGACCCGGCTGGAGATGGGGCGCATGGTGCTGAACAACCTTGAGGCCTGTTTTCGCGGTGAGCTGCCGCCGAATCGGGTGATCGACCTTTAGAGCCTCTTCGCGGGCAAGCCCGCTCCCACAGGAATGCCACGGTATTCGGCATCTCTGCAAATTCTGTGGGAGCGGGCTTGCCCGCGAAGAGGCCGGTACAGGCAACACAAGGCCCAAGAGCCACACCTTCTCCGCACAAGAACAATCGCTTCCACCGAGAAGCAAGAGGGTCCACATGAACAGCAAATCCGCCGTCGCCGCATCGCAGGCCGTGGCCGGGATCGGTCGCCATCGCTTCCTGGTCCTGGCGCTGATCTTCGTCATCACCGTCATCAACTACGCCGACCGCGCCACCCTGTCGATCACCGGCACCGAGGTATTGAAAGACCTGGGCCTCGACCCTGTGATGCTGGGCATGATCTTCTCGGCCTTCGCCTGGGCCTACGCCCTGGGCCAGGTCCCTGGCGGCTGGCTGCTCGACCGTTTCGGCGCACGCCGGGTCTATGGCATCAGCCTGATTCTCTGGTCACTGTTCACCCTGCTGCAGGGCACGGTCGGCTGGCTGGGGCTGGCCGGTGCTTCGGCGGCAGTGTCGCTGTTTTCCATGCGCTTCATGCTCGGCCTGGTGGAGTCACCGGCGTTCCCGGCCAACTCGCGCATCGTCAGTTGCTGGTTCCCCACCCGTGAACGCGGCACAGCCTCGGCCCTGTTCAACTCGGCGCAGTACATGGCCGTGGTGCTGTTCACCCCGCTGATGGCATGGATGACCCACACCCTGAGCTGGGAGCAGGTGTTCATCTGGATGGGCGTGCTGGGGCTGGTGCTGAGCGTGGTGTGGTTCCGGCTTTATCACGAGCCGCACAGCGCGCCGGGGTTGAGCCGCGAAGAGCTGGACTACATGCGCGAAGGCGGTGCGCTGGTCGACCTGGAAAAGGAACGCAAGACGGCCAGGAGCAAACCGACCCGCGCCGAGATCGCACAGCTGTTCACCAGCCGCAACCTGTGGGCGGTGTACCTGGGCCAGTACTGCATCACCGCGCTTACCTACTTCTTCATCACCTGGTTCCCGATCTACCTGATCAAGGGCCGTGGCATGACCATCATGGAGGCCGGCTGGGTCGCCGCGCTGCCGGCCATCTGCGGTTTCACCGGCGGCATCCTCGGCGGCTTCGTCTCGGACTGCCTGATCCGCCGCGGCGTGCACCCGTCCAAGGCGCGCAAGACCCCGTTCGTAATCGGCATGGCGCTGTCTACCAGTCTGGTGCTGGCCAACTATGTGGAGGGCAATGCGGCGGTGATCGCGCTGATGACCCTGGCCTTCTTCGGCAAGGGCCTGGCGGCGGTGGGCTGGGCGGTGTTGTCGGATGTGGCGCCGAAGAAGATGATCGGGCTGTGTGGCGGCGTGTTCAACGGCATCGGCAACATCGCCGGCATCGTCACCCCGCTGGTGATCGGCTACGTGGTCGCCAGCACGGGCTCGTTCCACAACGCACTCTGGTTCGTGGCCGCCCATGGCGTGCTGGGAATCTTCGCTTACCTGTTGCTGGCCAGGCGCTTCGAGCGTACCGGGCAGGCGTAGGCAGACGCCTGAGCAACAGAGGCCCTGGGTGACCGGGGCTTTTTTGTGCATGCGACAAACCCACCCAATTGAATTGCGAAAGCTTCAGACGGCCTGCTGGCGTGATTGGACAAGCCGTTCGCGAGATCTGGCGTTTATGGAAATGCGCTGTCGTGATCGAACAGTTCCGAGGCGTTCTCGTGTAATTTCCCACAGCCTCGCGGGGCTTAAATGAAGCCCGAACCGCACCGGCATCTTGCTCTGTGACGCGTGCCAAAGATCAACAACAGAGCACCAGCAACGTGTCGACTTATTGATTTGAAAGGAGATATTTTCGCCTACGCCTGCCCGTCCTTCCTTGTGTCAGCAAAAAGAGAACAACATCAATGAACACCGTGGGATCTGATGGCAACCTTGCACAAGGTTTCAAGCCACGTCATGTAACGATGCTGTCCATCGCCGGCATCATCGGCGCAGGACTTTTCGTCGGCTCCGGGCACGCCATTGCGGCGGCCGGGCCAGCCACCATTCTTTCGTATTTCGTGGCCGGCACCCTGGTGGTACTGGTCATGCGCATGCTCGGAGAAATGGCCGTTGCACACCCGGACACCGGATCGTTCTCCACCTACGCGGACCAGGCCATCGGCCGCTGGGCCGGCTATACCATCGGCTGGTTGTACTGGTGGTTCTGGGTGTTGGTGATCCCGATCGAAGCGCTGGCGGCGGGGCATGTGCTCAACGCCTGGTTCCCCGATATCCCCAGCTGGATCTTCGCCCTTGCCTCGGTGCTGTTGCTGGCAGGCACCAACCTGTTCAGCGTGGCCAAGTACGGCGAGTTCGAGTTCTGGTTCGCCATCCTCAAGGTCACGGCAATTCTCGGTTTCATCGGCCTGGGCTTCGCCGCGCTGATGGGCTGGCTGCCCAACCGCGAAGTCAGCGGCTTGAGCGGGCTGATGGCCGAGCATGGCGGCTTTGTGCCGAAAGGCTGGTCGGCAGTGATCGGTGCGTTCATCACTGTGATGTTCAGCTTCATCGGCACCGAGGCCGTGACCATCGCCGCCTCCGAATCCAGCGACCCGTCGCGCAACATTGCCAAGGCCACCCGTTCGGTGATCTGGCGGATCAGCACCTTCTACATCCTGTCGATCTTCGTGATCATCTCGGTGGTGCCGTGGAACGACCCGCAGCTGGCGGTGGTGGGTTCGTACCAGCGCGCACTGGAAATCATGAACATCCCCAACGCGGCCTTCATGGTCGATCTGGTGGTGCTGGTGGCGGTGACCAGCTGCATGAACTCGTCGATCTACATCGCCTCGCGGATGATGTACTCGCTGGCCAAGCGCGGCGACGCCCCGGCGTTTCTCAACAAGACCTCCAAGGTCGGTGTGCCACGCGCCGCGGTGTTCGGCAGCACCCTGATCGGCGCCGCCATCGCCATCCTCAACTACTTCGCACCCAAGGGCGTGTTCGAGTTCCTGCTGGCCAGCTCTGGCGCCATCGCGCTGCTGGTGTACATGGTCATCGCCATCTCCCAGCTGCGCATGCGCCGCCGCCTGGAGCGCGAGAATACCGAGTTGAAGTTCCGCATGTGGCTGTTCCCGTACCTGACCTGGGCAGTGATCGTCTTCATCGCCGGTGCGCTGGCGGTGATGATGTACACGCCTGAGCACCGGGCGGAAGTGAGTTCGACCTTGGGCCTGGCGATCGTGATTTCCTTCCTGGGGATCGTCACCTCGCGGGGCCACGCGCAAATGGTGGGGGCGCGGTCGATGGGGTGATTGAGTTCACCTTGCAACAAGGGCAAGGGCACCAGTGGATGGGTGCCCTTTGCTTTTTGAAACACTTGATCGGTACTGCCGGCCGCTGGAGGGTGGGTTGGTGGAGGTAGACTTCCTGCGCAATTCATACAGGGAGTCCAAGCATGAGCGCAAAACAACAAGACCCCAAAGCGCCAGTCGCCTCTTCGTCGGTAAAGGATGACCGTTTCGAGGAAGTGCTGGCGTTGATTCACGGGGCCCGGCAGCGGGCAGTACAAGCGGTCAACAGTCAGTTGATCGATTTGTACTGGCAGGTGGGGGGCTATATCAGTCGCAAGCTTGAGCAAGCGGAGTGGGGTGATTCGGTGGTCAGTCAGCTGGCCACACATCTTGCTCAAACGCAGCCTGGGCTGCGGGGTTTTACACGACCCAATCTGTTCCGTATGCGCCAATTCTATGAGGCTTATCGTCACGACGAGAAAGTCTCAGCACTGCTGAGACAATTACCGTGGACCCATAACCTGACGATCCTCAGCCAGAGCAAGCTGCCACAGGAGCGTGAGTTCTACCTGCGCATGGCAATCCAGGAAAAATGGTCAAGTCGAGAATTGGAGCGGCAGGTCAAAGCCTCGCTCTTTGAGCGCAGCGTTGCGACTCCGGCCAAGGCGTCGGCGGCTCTACGGCAGCATTGCCCTGCAGCCATAGGAATATTCCGGGATGCTTACATGGTTGAATTCCTTGGTCTGCCTGGATGCCATGCCGAAGCTGATCTGCATTGTGCATTGATGGATCGGCTGAAAGAGTTCCTCATCGAACTGGGCCGGGACTTCTGCTTCGTTGGGTCCCAATACCCGTTACAGGTCGGCGGCCGTGACTTCGCACTGGACTTGCTGTTCTTCCATCGAGGTCTCAATTGCCTGGTGGCGATCGAGCTCAAGGTCGGTCGCTTTGAGCCGGAATACTTGGGCAAGCTCGATTTCTATCTTGAAGCCCTGGATCGCAATGAGCGCAAGCCTCATGAAAACCCGGCCATCGGTGTATTGCTGTGTGCCAGCAAGGACGACGAAGTGGTCGAATACGCGCTCAACCGCAGCTTGTCTCCTGCTTTGATTGCGGAATACCAGACACGCTTGCCAGACAAGGCTCTGCTGCAGGCCAAGTTGCACGAGTTCTATGCCTTGGGTGCTGCTCCTGAAGAGGGCACGTGAGCTCGGGTCAAATGCCAGGTTTCACACCTTCGATGTAACGCGCGACCGCTGGCGCCTTCTCGAAGCGCCTGTGCACCAGGCTCAACCACGAGCTGGCCTGGCAATCGGCAATCCGCCGGTAGTTCACCTGCGGCAGGCTGATGCGCTGCACCACCGACTCGGGCACCACTGCGATCCCTTGCCCCAGCGACACCAAGGTAATCACCGCCACCAGGCTGCCCGGTTGCGGCCCCAGGCGTGGGACAAAGCCACCCTGTGCCGCCGCCTCCAGCGTGCCGGAAATCTGCTCGGGCAGAATGAACGTCTCGTTTGCCAGGCGCGCCGCCGGAATCTGCTGCAGTTCGTTGATCCGTGAGCTGGCGGGTAGGGCGAGCACGAAACCCTCCTGGTGCAAGGCGATGGCTTCCAGTGCTTCCGGCAGCTTCATCGGCGAGCGCACATAGGCCAGGTCGAGCAGGCCATCGCGAACCATGCCCGGCAGCTCGGCCATGGGCAGTTCACGAATGTTCAGGCGCACCCCGGGGTGTTCATCGCTGAAGCTGACCACCTGCCGCTGCAACATGCCCGAGTACGCCGCCGACGCCACGTAGCCCAGTTCGATACGCCCGCTTTCACCCCGCCCGGCACGCTGCGCGCCCAGCTGCGCGGCATCGAACTGGCGCACCGCCTGCTCAGCTTCAACCAGCAGCGCCTGCCCGGCGGCGGTGAGGTTCACTTCGCGCTGATTGCGCTCGAACAGCCGCACGCCCAGCTCGCGCTCCATGTCCTGGATCTGCCGGCTGAGGGTGGGCGGGGCGATGCCCAGCTGCTCGGCGGCACGGGTGAAGTGCCCGTGGCGGGCGACACAGAGGAAGTAACGGAAATGACGAATTTCCATGCGGTGTTACCTGCAAGCTAATGAAGCGGTCCCTTGAGGCTAACAAGCTTCGGAGCCGAAGGCATTAAGGTGAGTCCAACATGCAGGGGACCGCTGCGCGGTCCATCGCCGGCAAGCGCGGCTCCCACAGGTACAGTGCAAGACCCGAGGGCGGCGCTGTACCTGTGGGAGCCGCGCTTGCCGGCGATGGGCTGCAAAGCAGCCCCGGCGATCTCACAGGCCAACCAACCCGCTCGCCCCCGGAGCCTATCCATGCCCTCTGCACGCTTCACCCTGCTCACCGCCTCCCTGGTCTGTGCCCTGATCATCCTCGACACCAACATCGTCGCCGTCAGCCTGCCCAGCATCGCCCGCGACCTCTCCGGCTCGTTCGCCGATATCGAATGGGTGGTCAGCGCCTACCTGCTGGCCTTCGCCGCCTGTCTGCTGCCCGCCGGCAGCCTGGCCGACCGCTTCGGCCGCCAGCGCATGCTGCTGGTCGGCCTGGCCGTGTTCGGCGTTGCTTCGCTCGCCTGCGGTGCCGCCCCCAGCCTGCTATTCCTCGACTTGGCCCGGGCAGCCAAAGGCGTGGGCGCGGCAATGCTGCTGACCTCGGCCCTGGCCGCCATCGGCCACCGCTTCCACGAACCGCAGGAACGCCTGCGTGCCTGGGCGTTCTGGGGCGCCTGCATGGGCGCGACCATCACCTTCGCGCCATTGCTCGGCGGCGTGATCGCCAGCACCCTCGGCTGGCGCTGGATCTTCTACATCAACTTGCCACTGGTGGCGGTGCTGGCGCTGATGGTGCTGCGCAGTATCGAAGAGTCTCGCGACAGCGCTGCCGCACGGCTCGACCCGATGGGCAGCCTGACCTTCGCCGGCAGCCTGGGCTGCCTGATCTGGGCGATGATCGAGGCCAATCAGGTGGGCTGGACCAGCGTCGATACGCTCGGGCGCCTGCTGATCAGCGCGTTCCTGATGGGGCTGTTCATCATGGTCGAACGCAGCCAGGAACGGCCGATGATCGACCTGCAACTGATGCGCAGCGGGCGCTTCATCGGGGCCTTGCTGGGGATGTTCGCGTATGCCGCCTGTGCGCAAGTGATGATGACGTTGTTGCCGTTGTATCTGCAGAACGGGCTGCAGCTGCCGGCGCTGGCGGCAGGGGCGGGGATGCTGCCGTTTGCCGTGGCCATGTTGCTGGCGCCGCGCTGGGGGATGCGCTTGGCTGTGTGGTTGAGCCCGGCTCAGGTGTTTGCCTTGGGGCTGGTGTTGGTGGGGGTGGGGAATCTGCTGTGTGCCTGGGCTGTTGGTGTCGGGGGGTATGTGGCATTTGCCTTGGCCAGCCTGGTGTTGGGCGCGGGGGCCGGGCTGCTGAATGGGGATACGCAGAAGAACATCATGGCTTGTGTGCCGCGGGAGCGTACGGGGATGGCTTCCGGGCTGAGCACCACCACCCGGTTTGGCGCCATTGTGCTCGCCATCGGCATTTTCGGTGGTGTACTGGCCACCCGTGGCGAGCAATTGTTGCGACAAGCGCTGCAGCAGGTGGCGCCCGAGCAGCTGGGCAATGTCGCCGCCATGGCCACACGCGTCGCCGCAGGTGATATGCCAGCAGCACTGGCAGGGGTCGAACCGGGCCTGCGCCAAGTTATCGCACCACTCGTCCTGCAGGCCTTCATGGGCGGGTTCCAGGCGATGCTGCTGTGTGCTGGCTGCGCAGCACTGGTATTCGCCGTGGTGGTCGGCGCGCTATTGAGCCGCCCGTTGCCCCGCACTGCGCTGCAAACCGCGCGCTAAGGTGGCTTATTGGAACTATCTTTCCTGTGCCCCACAACTATTTGAAAGCGCGGATGTCACTTTCTGCAGGCCGGCGATGACATGGGGATACCGGCCTTAACGCACAGGAGCGAAAGGCACATGGCAGCACTGCACGGCAGCACGTTGGAAGCGATCAAGACCAATCAGGCACAATTGCTCAATGAATGGATTTCAAGCCTGGAAGCCAGCGGCGCCACGCGCAACATCAAGGAACAGACGCTCAGCCAGGAAACCCGCGAGTTCCTCCAGCTGTTGACCGACGGCCTGCAAACAGACAGTGGCAACAACGTTGGCGCAGCAGGGTGGGACGAAATCCGCCGGTTCCTGGAAAAACTCTCTGCCAGCCGGGCCCAGCTGGGGCATGACTCGCACCAGACGGTGTATTTCATCTTCGCCCTCAAGGGCCCGCTGTTCGGCTTGCTGCAGGCCCACTACAGCAACGAACCCGCACGCTTGGCCGAGCAGCTATGGGGCATCTCCGAACTGCTCGACAACTTGGGCATGCACACTATCCGCACCTACCAAAAGACGCGCGAAGCGGTGATCAAGCGCCAGCAGGAAGAGCTGCTGGAGCTGTCCACACCGGTGGTGAAGCTGTGGGACGGTGTGCTGGCATTGCCGTTGATCGGTACCTTGGACTCGCAACGCAGCCAGACCGTGATGGAGTCGCTGCTGCAACGCATCGTCGACACGGGCTCGGAAATCGCCATCATCGACATCACCGGTGTGCCGACCGTCGACACCCTGGTGGCCCAGCACCTGCTCAAGACGGTCACCGCGATCCGCCTGATGGGCGCCGATTGCATCATCAGTGGCGTGCGCCCACAGATCGCCCAGACCATTGTGCACCTGGGGCTCGACCTGGGCACGCTGACCACCAAGGCCAATCTTGCCGACGCCTTGAAGCTGGCCCTGTCGCGCCTGGGTGTGAGCCTGGCCGAGCGGGTATAGGCCATGGACCGCATACCAATCCTGCAAATGGGTGAATTCCTGCTGGTGACCATCCAGGTCGACATGCATGACGAGCTGGCCATGCGCCTGCAGGACGACCTTACCGACCGCATCAGCAGCACCTCGGCCCGTGGCCTGTTGATGGATATTTCTGCACTCGACATGGTCGACTCGTTCATCGGTCGGATGATCGCCGACATCGCCAGCCTGTCGCGGCTGATGGATGCCCAAGTGATGTTGGTGGGCATGCAGCCGGCCGTGGCCATCACCCTGGTCGAGCTGGGCCTCACCTTGCCGGGCGTGAGTACTGCGCTGAACGTCGAGCGTGGCATGCAGCGGCTTCGCCAGACAGTGAGGCGTGTATGAGTGCCCAAGACAGTGGCAGCCTGCCGGTGCGTATCGAGCAGGATGTGGTGCTGGCCCGCCAGCTGGCCCGCAAGCTGGCCGGTGAGTGCGGTATGCGCCTGGTCGACCTGACCAAGCTGGTCACCGCCGTGAGCGAGCTGGCCCGCAACACCGTGGTGTACGGCGGTGGTGGCGATATGGACTGGCAGGTTCTGGAAGAGGGAGGGCGCACCGGCTTGCGCCTGGTGTTCCGCGATGAAGGCCCCGGCATCCCCGATATCAACCTGGCGCTGACCGACGGCTGGACCTCCGGCAACGGTCTCGGCCTCGGACTGACCGGTGCCCGGCGCCTGGTCGATGAGTTCGAACTGGATACCGCTCCCGGCGAGGGCACACGGGTGACGATTACACGATGGGCATGAACATCCACGCCAGCCGTACGCTGGTGCTGCCACTCGAAGACAGCAGTCAGGTCGGTCACGCCCGACGCGTGGCGCAGAAACTGGCCGAGCAGCAAGGTTTCGATGGCGAGGACGCCGGCCGCGTGGCGCTGCTCGCCACCGAGCTCAGCAGCAACGTACTCAAGCATGCGCAGCGCGGCGAACTGCACTTGCGCGCGGTGCCCGGCGCCCACGACTGCGGTATCGAACTGCTGGCGGTTGACCGCGCGCAGGGCTTCGATACCGCGCTTTGCCTGGCCGACGGTTATTCCACCGGCGGCACCCAGGGCATCGGCCTTGGTGCCATAGCACGCCTGGCCCAGGTGTTCGACGTGCACACCGATGCGCGTGGTTCGGTGATCATGGCGCGCTTGTACCGGCGCCAGGCCGCAGCCCTCGACGTGCGAATCGGCGTGAGCCATCACGCCTTGCATGACGACCCGGCCTGTGGCGACACCTGGCACGTAGCGATCGACGGCAACCGCCTCAGCGCGTTGCTGGTCGATGGCCTGGGCCACGGGACAGACGCCGAAACAGCCGCGCAGGCAGGCGCTGCGGCCTTTGCCGCCGATGCATTCATCGACCCGCTGCTGCTGGTCGGCCGCCTGCATCAGGCGATGGTCGGCACCCGCGGTGGTGCCGTGGCGATCGCCCAGCATGATGCCAGCAAGAACCGCCTGACTTTCAGCGGCATCGGCAATATCGGCGCCAGCCTGATCCAAGGCACCCAGATGCGTGGCCTGGCCTCGCTGCCGGGCATCGTCGGCGGCCAGTACCGCAAGGCGCAAGCCTTCGACTACGCTCAGGTGAATGGCAACCTGCTCATTCTGTACAGCGACGGCCTGCAATCGCGCTGGAACCTTCAAGACTACCCTGGCCTGGTGCATCGCCACCCGGCCGTGATCGCGACCGTGCTGCACCGTGATTTCTGCCGTGGGCGGGATGATGTGACGGTGCTGGTCGTCGACCTGGAGCCCACCCATGGCTGAACCCCTGACCGAGCAGGCGGCACTGGTCGCCCGCCTGCTCGCCGAAAACCAAGCGCTGCGCGCTGAACTCGACGAAACCAACCAGGGCGTGCTGGCGTTGTATGCCGAGCTGGATATCCAGGCCGAACAACTGCGCCAGGCATCGGACCTGAAAAGCCGCTTCCTGTCCTACATGAGCCACGAGTTCCGCACACCGCTGGGCTCGATCCTGAGCATCACCAGCCTGCTGGCCGACGAACTGGATGGCCCCTTGTCGGAAGAGCAGCACCGTCAGGTCGCGTTCGTCAGCACCGCTACCCGCGAGCTGTCGGACATGGTCGACGACCTGCTCGACCTGGCCAAGATCGAGGCCGGGCGCATCACCATCTCGCCGGCCTGGTTCGACATGCTCGACCTGTTCGCGGCGCTGCGTGGCATGTTCCGGCCGATTGTCGACGCCAGCGCGGTAGACCTTATCTTCGAAGAACCGGTCGGCTTGCCAAGGCTGTACACCGATGACAAGAAGCTCGCGCAAATCCTGCGCAACTTCATCTCCAACGCCGTGAAGTTCACCTCTCGCGGGGAGGTGCGGGTATCTGCCCGACTACAGGGCGAAGACAAGATCTGCTTCGCCGTCAGCGACACCGGCATCGGCATCCCGTCCGGGCTGTTGTACACCTTGTTCGAGGATTTCGCCCAGGTCGACTCGCCGCTGCAGAAGCGCCTGCGCGGCACCGGCCTGGGCCTTTCGCTGTGCAAGCGCTTTGCCACGCTGCTGGGCGGTGAAGTGGGCGTGACCAGCGAACCAGGGATTGGCTCCTGCTTCTTCGTGATCATCCCGCTGGCCCTGGCCCAGGAGAACCCCGATGAAACCTGATGTGCGCCTGCTGATCGTCGACGACAACGCGGCCACCCGCTACGCCTTGCGTCGGCGCCTGGGTGTACATGGCTATGAGGTGCTCGAGGCCGGTACCGGCGGTGAAGGGCTGGCGCTGATCCGAGAGCAGCGGGTGGATGCGCTCATCCTCGACGTCAACCTGCCCGACATGAGCGGTTTCGACATTGTGCGCCAGCTGCGCGAGGATGCCAGCACCGCCTTGCTGCCGGTGATCCACGTGTCGGCGGCGTCGATCCAGAGCGGCGACATCATCACCGGCCTGAACGCCGGCGCCGATGCTTACCTGATTCACCCGGTGGACCCGGATGTCTTGCTGGCCACCCTGCGCACCCTGCTGCGCGTGCGCGACAGCGAACGGGCGCTGCGCGAGAGCGAGGCGCGCTTTCAGGAGATTTTCCGCAGCGTGTCGGCGCCTATCGCGGTGCTCGATGCCGAGCTCAAGGTGCATGAGTGCAACAATGCTTTTGTCCAGCTGGTGCAGGACAATCGCCACCCCGAATACTTGCGTGAATGCTTTGCCAGCCAGCAGGACGCCGCGCTGTGCGCACTGCGCCAGCACATCGACTCGGGCGAGCGCTGGAAGGGCCAGTTGGGCATGCTGGTGCACGGCCAGCCCCGCGACACCGAGTGGCAGCTGTCGCCTTACCGTACCCCCGGTCTGTGCCTGGTCTTGGTCGAGGATGTGACCGAGCATCGCCATCGCGAGCGCTTTCACCTGGCCCGGCTGGACGATGCCACCACACAGCTGGCCAAGGAGGTGGCGGAACATGCCCGCACCGAAGCCCAGCTGTTGCAACTGCAGAAGATGGATGCCTTGGGCAGCCTCACCGGGGGCATCGCCCACGACTTCAACAACCTGCTGACCGGTGTGATCACCAGCCTTGAGCTGATTCGCAAGCGTGTCACCGAAGGCCGAACGGAAAATGTCCCCAAGTACATCGAGGCCGCGCTGGGTTCCGCCAGCAGCGCTGCCGTGCTGACTCACCGCTTGCTTGCCTTCGCCCGTCAGCAACCGCTGGATACTCGGCCGGTGGATGTCAACCAGCACATCCGCTCGCTGGAGGTTCTGTTGACGCGGACCATTGGCGAACGCATCACCCTCAACCTGGATCTGTCCGAGCAGTCAGCCATAGCCCTGGTGGACCCGGTGCAGCTGGAAAGCGCCGTGCTCAACCTGGTGATCAATGCCCGCGATGCCTTGCCCAAGGGCGGGCATATCTGGGTCACCACCTGCACGGCGCGGGTCCAGGGCGACCCAAACCTGCGTGACGGGCCTTATGTCTCGGTGACGGTGCGTGACGATGGCTGCGGGATCGACGCGGCGCTACTGGACAAGGTGTTCGACCCTTTCTTCACCACCAAGCCGGTGGGGCAGGGTACGGGCCTGGGGCTGTCGACCATCTACGGTTTTGCCCGCCAGTCGGGTGGTCACGTGGCGTTGCACAGTGTGCTGGGCGAGGGGACCGACGTAACCCTGATGTTGCCCGCGACGGGTGATTGCGCTGTGGCCCCGCACCGTCAGGTAGCAGAAGATGCCCAGGGCAATGGTGAGCGTGTGCTGATTGTCGAGGACATGGCTTCGGTGCGCTTGTCGGTGGCCGAAGCGCTGGCCGACGCGGGGTACCGCTGCACATTGGCATCGACCATTGATGAAGCGCTTGAACAGTTGCGGCAAGAGCCAGGGCCGGATTTGCTGTTGACCGATGTGGGGTTGCCGACCTTGAGTGGGCGCGAGTTGGCGGACATGGCCAGGACCTTCAGGCCCGGGTTGCCAGTTTTGTTCATGACCGGGTATGCCGATGAGGCGCTGGACCGGCAGGCGTTTCTGGGGGTAGGGATGGATATGCTGGTGAAGCCATTCCGCTTGGGTGAGTTGTTGGAGAAAGTCAGGCTGGCGATGGCAGCAGGGCGAGGGTAAAGCCTCAGTTCCGGCGTACGCATACCCCCATCAACGGTCGCCACGATATCAGGGGGGTACGGTCTGCCACAGGCGTAAACTGAGCAAGTCCTGCTAGGCACGCCTTCACCGCATTGGGTGATCCTGTCGCTGACCGCATAACCAGGAGCTTGCGCCCGGTGCCCGATATTCCGACTGTCTACGCCAAACGCTTCGATGCCGTGCTTGCTTACATCGATGGCCATCTTGAGGGTGACCTCTCGGTGAACACGCTGAGCGAGGTGGCGCATTTTTCGGCGTTTCACTTCCATCGGCAGTTCACCGCCTATGTGGGGGTGCCGGTTGCACGTTATGTGCAGCTGATGCGCTTACGGCGCGCAGCGCATCGTTTGGCGTCCGCTTCGCAATGCTCGGTGTTGGACGCCTCGCTCGAAGCCGGCTTCGACAGCCCCGAGGCATTCAGCCGGGCGTTTCGAAGGGACTTCGGCATGGCACCCAGCGCCTTTAGACGGCAGCCGAACTGGCAGACCTGGCATGCGGTGTTCACTGTTCCCCACTTTTCCAGGAGCATTACCATGCAGGTACGTATCGTCGATTTCGCCGAAGTGCGGGTCGCCGCCCTTGAACACAGCGGCTCTCCCGCACTGCTCGACACGAGCGTGCGCCAGTTCATCCAGTGGCGCATGGGCAGCGGGCAGTCACCGGTAGGCGCGAGCCGCACCTTCGGCATTCCATATGGCAACCCCGACACAACGCCGGCAGAAGAATTTCGCTTTGATATCTGCGGCGAGATCGACGGGACAGTGGCGCCGAACGACTGCGGCGTCCGCGAGCTGATCATTCCCGGTGGCCGTTGTGTGGTCGTGCGCCACATCGGCTCGCCTGATCACATCGGCGAGAGCATCTATCCGATCTATCGCGACTGGCTGCCGGGCAGCAACGAAGAACTCCGTGACCACCCGCTGTTCTTTCACTATCTGAGCGTCTTTCCTGAGACGCCGCTGGACGAGTGGCAGACGGATATCTATATCCCGCTGCAGTAGCGCGGAGCGCCGTCAAGCGCTGCACAGGGCCGCTCCCACAGATGGCTGCGGGAATGGGCTGAGGTCATGGCTGCTTCATCATGCCGAGTTCGGCGTCATCCAGCAGGGCTTTGGCCAGGGCGCAGAGGTAGTGCGAGGCCCAGAGCAACTGAGGTTTGTCCTCCATCAGCCCGTCGATGGACAGGTCGCGAGCGTAGCCCATCAGTTCAGAGGCCTGTTCGCGGGCGGCCTGGCAAGGGATGCCGGCTTCAATGCGAAACAGTGGGTGGGTCTGGTTTTCACCTTGGAAGAAGGTGGTTTGGCCGACGGTGAATCTGTTTTCTTCGGTGGGCATAGTTTGATCTCCCTGAGGTCATAGATGCCTGGCCTGGCAGGCCAGGCGGATCGTGATGCGGATCAGTGCAGTGTCTGCGGATCGGCGGGCGTCTGGATCTGGGCCAGCGCCGTTTCGAGCAATCTGCGCAAGCTGTCGAGCTCGTGCATTGACGTCATGATCAGCAGCGACACAGGTGACTTTGGCTGCATCAGCATTGCTTGCTGGGCGACGGCTTCGGCGCATAACGCGTAGTCGGCGGCCATCATCAGCGTGTCTTCCAGGGAGTGGAGGAGGTGGGGTGGATCGGGGACTATCTTCAACATGATTGCTTCCATTTCAGGGCCGTCACCTTCTGCTGTCAAACAGAGGGTGGCAGCTGTACGCGGGTTGACAGACCGGCGGAAACAACAAGTTCCGGCGCACGCAAGCGTGCCCGCACGCACAGCCGCCATAACGACGAACCGTTTTGTTGTTTACCGTTGCGACCTGTCAAAGTCATGCCGTTGATGTGCAACGACCCACCGAGACTAGAACCCAAAAAAACGGACGGCAACGGAAAACTGGGGCAGAGAGTATCTTTGGGAAATGGCCTACAAGAAAGGGGTCAAATCTGATTTTTCGCTGCATTTCGAAACAATCTGTAACGCCCTTACGGCAGAGTTCGGATTATTTCAGACACAAAAAAAGACGCCCAAGGGCGTCTTTTTTTTTGGATTTGGTGGAGCCGGGGGGAGAAACTACCTTTCCTTCCCGCTTCCCTCAACTCCTTTGAAACCAAGCGAAAAGCCCTGGTGCCTTGTGGGCAGTGTCACACCCCAGTGCAGGCGGTTGAAGTCATAACTCCAACATACGTTCACGCCATCAAATTCGCAAGGGGACTCATGCAAAAATGCTCGATAGGGAGTTGAACCGGCATCCAACGCACCGAGCAAGGGGCACAGGTCATTCAGGTGAGGTAGGGAAATCGTAGGGATTAATCGACCAAAAGGTCTGACGGCGGGACCTGTAGTGCTCTTGCGAGCCGCTCAATGCTGTAAAGCGTCGCGTTCTTTTCGCTGCGCTCCAACATTCCAATGTACGTGCGGTGCACCCCGGCACGCTCAGCTAGCTCTTCTTGGGAGATGCCGAGCTCTAGACGTCGGCGCTTCACATTTGCGGCGAAAACTCTAACGAGATGACATTGGCTGGAGGGTATGGGCATGCGCCCAATGTCGTCCGTTGCATACTCCGATTCTACATACTAGAGTTAGCGCGTTTGCCCATCCCGGGTAGAAATCGATGAAGGGATTCGGATGCATAGGTTTTCAGCAATAGTTCTATCCATCGTGGCATGTGCATTTTTTTCGCACGGCGCTGTGTCCGCCCCGTCGGCGACAGCCAAAAAGGCAGTCTCAGATATTGTGGAACGCTCGGGCCAAAATCTCGGTGGTTTGATTGAATGCGATCGCCAGGATCTGCGTGCGGAGTACCTAACATCACTCCGGGACGCCCTCAGTGTTTACCCTGGAGTCGATCAGACAAAGGCGCGTGCATTGATTCGTAGGATCGAGCGCCAAGGAGAGGTGATAGGACGGCTAGGGATAAAAAGCATCCCGTCTCCTAAAGCTGAAGACCTGGAGCGTCAGAAGCGTGTTTGTGAGTGGCAAGTTGGAGATGCGAAGCGAGACATCCGGGCTTTGGATGATTTCACCTTGCAGTAGCCCCTACGTGGGAAATTGCACCTGACTTGACCAAGCGTTTGCATCTCACCTGACAACCTGTTTGCATTCGACTTGACCAGCCTTTTACATCGGATGTGACCAGCGCACGGGTACGTCTTGACCGGCGGAATCGACCCATAGCTGACATTTCGGGCATGGCTTCAGGTCGATCGTTGTTCACCTGAGCAGATAGCTTCTCGGCGTTTTCCTTACGCTCCGAATAGCGATCCACCAGAAATTCCTGGCGGTCACGCAGCTGCACGGTGAATTTCACCAGCTCCGCCTTAATATCCTCCACGCGGGCGTTGTACGGCGAAGGCTTCATTCCCCAGCGTCGTCGAATTCCAGATAGGTCTTGGGTGCCGAGGACTGGTTCGGCATGGTGAACATCCGCCTCCAGCGGCCAAGGACACGCAGCTGGGTGACTACGTTGAACAACTGCGAGCCGCCGCATGACTGCCAAGGTTTAACCTTGGGTGGGGCGAACCGCTTCCAGCGCCAAGGGGTCGTTGGTCTGCTACGTCACGGCCGTCACCCGCTCAATGAATCGAAAAATTAGAGCAATAAGTCAAAACAATACGCATAAAGGTTCCTCAAAAATTTACTGCGAATATTCTTGCGTGCAGACATTAGCTTGACTATTACTAGCTCTTGGTAATGGGGAGATGGCAAAATGCAACCAAGATTCGTTATCGTTCCAGCAGTACCTATCGAGAATGAATCCTTTCAAATAGGAAATCGTTTTTACGCCGCTACAAGCTCTGGGGGATTCGACATTTATGACAATCAAGAAAAAATAAGATTAAAGCGGGGCTTCCCTAACAGAGCGAAAGCTATAGAAGAATGCGAGAAGATGATAAACAACTCGCGCAATCCTTCCGAGTTATTTCCTGTAATGCGGACGGAATAATAAAAACTTAAGGGGGCTAGTGCCATGACTCCACCCGCGGACAAGATCGACATATATTATGGCGCTATTGCAATTGCCGCTGGCCTTTTATTCATTTGCATGGCCTATGAGTTTTCGGAGGCGCAGTTGATATGGGCAATCCTACGCCACCCCTAGAATTACTTTTTATTTTTGTAGGGTCGCTGATAGGAGTCGGCCTGGCCACAATCCTCCTCCACTGGATTGTTTAGCCAGCAGCGCCACAAAGCATCAAGGCCCAGCGATCCAGCCCCAGAGGCCTGCCGCCCTGGTGCGTTGAATGGAGATTTGAAAATGGCTAGCAAGCTGACTGCCGCTAAACAAGCGAAGCGGTACAACCAAGAAGAACGCAAAAAGCTTATTGATGAGTATTTAAATTCTCGTGTCCCCCTAAGTAATTTCTGCAAGACCAAGGGGCGCCCCTCATACCAGGCGATGAAGTTGTGGCTCAACACACCCTCAACCACCAGCAAAACTAATAGCCAGGAATTTTTCACCTCCAGCACTCCTGCTAGCGATAATAGGAATGACCCAACCGGCCTTGAGCTTATCCAGTCAATAGCCAATAGTATTGCCCATCTGGAAATCCGTCTCGCTGCCCTCAAGGAAGAACTTGAACAATTAACAGTACCGCTAAGCAGCAACAATGCCGAATTCCATGAGCTGCATTAACATTAAAGAAGCGATTGTAAATTAAATAGGTGAGCCGTGATTGAATTAATAGCAGGAGAAAAACTTGTACACATTTCAATTCATGTACAAGAATTAATCCGCTAGTCCCTTTCCTTCCAAGCAGCACTAATAACCGTTGCGCAAATGCCCTACTGCGCTATGGTGGACAAGACACGCAAGATTGCGTCGGAGGAGACCGACATGCGCATTCGCGGCGATGTATTTTGGAACTGGGCTGAACCTACGCTGCACCATCGGACTCATGACGAGGCTTTGGACGACGGCACGACAATTGATGTGCAGGTGCGGCTGTCAAGAACGGGCAATACACAGATGTTCATCGGTGTGTACGCAAGCACCGGCATGGCCCTTCACGAAGAAGCTTTCGATTCCCGTCCGGGCGAATCCATGACTAGAGCATTGGCTTGGGGTGTGGGACGCGCACGGCACCTTGCGGCAGGCCACCACGTGGGCAACCGATCCGTAGCATGTCAGTGAGGCCCTCAAGTCAAATCGAAGGCTCGTAGCTTGCTGTCGATGGCCAGATCGAATAGAGCTAAATCACGGGATTTTTCCGCTATTTGAATCTTAACCGAATGGTCATCGATACGAGCTGCGAGGCTGCGATCTGATCAAACTTAAGCGTACGCGACGTTGCTCATGGGAATCTTCCAGGCAGAAGCGCTTCACCTTCGCAGAAAGCTAAGCAGATCTGTGACGAGGATTATGCAGATAGCGACTATGACGAGGTTATAGCGACTGAGTCAGCTTCTCCAAACGTGAGTTAGAAAGGCCTTGACTCATTCAGGCTGTTCATTCAATCGGTTGATACAGGCCAGCGGGTGCTTGCTGTCTCAGTTTATGGAAAGGCATTCCAGCAATCCGGCCCTCATGCCAGCGTTGAGCTTCACGCTTCAATCGAGCGGAAATAAAGGTCTGCTTGCCGGGTGGCAGGTCGTAGGCGCTAGCCAAATCCGGGTCGATCTGTACCGACAAGCCATTTTTTGCAGCGTAGAAGCTCCACCGAATCGCAGAGTGTCGCGGGTCTCGCTCAATCTGTTCACCGGGCGCCTGGAACATCAGGTCAGAATCTGCCTCTCCTTTGATGGCTTGCAGGGCCATGCGAAGAGGTGTGTTCCCCGTAGCGGAGAATCCGGCTGGTCCGATGATCAGACCATGCAGGTGCCATCGTCTCCGGCTGGTTTCATCAGCAAGGGCTGCTGGCGCTTTTTCGATGCCATACAAAAACTCTGCGCCAGCAGCAAGTGCTTTTGGAATGAGGCGAGTGAGCTGATCCCGGATGTATTGCAGTGCGGTCTTGTCACCATTGTCGATGCGGTCGCTGAGCTCCTTGCTAAGGATGAGAGTGAATGTCTTGAGCTCCCAGTCTCTGCTTTTCGCCATCCAGTACAAAGGGGTTGCTGCTGATGCAAGCTTCGTAAACTCGTCAGCTTGTTTCCAAGGCTTCAGATTGGTCTCACTGGGGATAGGTTGATTGAGGAGAGTCTTGGCTCTCATCCCTCGTGCAGGGAGATGGGGAGAGTCATTCGTTAATATACTTCTCTTGTGCATGGCGATTTCCTTCGCATGCACCGCCGCTCCTGCGGTTGCGGGATGTTTGATAGGTCGTGTTTTTACGGCTTTTTGCTTTGGAGGCGGAGGAGGGTAGGAATTGTCCGCGTCGTGGGCAGCTAGGGAAAAAGGCGTGGTAATGCTGTCTGCTAGCTCCTCTGAGAGGCGACCCTGCTCCAAGGTAGGGGAGGGGGCGATTTCGCGTTTCGTGCTCATAACGGACTCTCAGCCCCTCATTGAGGGCGATTTTCAAAATTGTGATCTACTGGATGAGGCCAGTGGGTTGAATACTTACACCGCGTTCTAAGGATTTGACACCTACCCGGTCATCATCCGGGCAAGATTAGGTCAGAGCCTTCGGTGATGACGTCATCATCATGCTGTTGTAGCTGTTCTAAGCGTCTGCTGTCGAGCCAGCGCAATGTCTCCAACTCATCCTCAATGCCTTGAAGATCCCCTTCTAGTTCAGCCTCCTCTAGCCGCTGTTGTGCGCGCATCTCGGCGACGTCAGCATCATTCATGATGTGTATTTTCAGCTCCGGGAGCTCTTCAACATTGAGGGCCTGGTTGAGCTTTTCTAGGGGGAGGGCTCGTCGTGTCACATCCTGCGTCAGCTTGAGTGCTGTGGATGCTGCGGCAAGCGAACGGAAAACAATTGGGTTGCTCGGGTCGAGAATTTCGAGAGCGCTCGCAAGCTTGATCCGGATTTGCTGATTGAGCGCCAGCTCGTCAACCACCAGCGAAGCTGCTGTTTGCTGTACAGCGTCCAATGAAAATGCCGCTGTGAGTAGCTCCTCACGAGCCTTTTCAATGAGCGCTTGCGTGGACGCCCCTGCAACAGCCTTGTTTGATTTGAGAATTCGCTGCGTCGTACTCACGCTGATATTCAGCCTGCTTGCTATTGCCGGAAGCGTAAAGCCAGCTTCGCGTAGTATGACTGCCTGAGCAGCTTGGTCCGGGGTCTTCTTCTTGCCTGGCATCACGCATCTCCTCTTAGGATTTATTCCAATGGCGTTTGACGGTAGGGAGGCTGATATTCAGTTTTTTGGTTACTTCGGCTTGAGTCATGCCATCGGCCTTGAGCTGCTGTACAGCCTTTGTGGTGTCTACCGCTACGGGGCGTCCTGCTTTCTTAGTGGAGCGTGCCAGGCCCTCTTTCGTCCGCTCTCGAATCCGGTCACGCTCAAAGGCCGCTACAGCGGCGAGAACTGTGAGCTGGAGCTTGCCGGCGGCGCTGGTAAGGTCTACGCCATCTAAGTCGAGGGAGCGCACATGGATGCCATCAACAGCGAGGCGTTCGACAGTAGCCAGCACGTCTTGAACATCACGCCCTAAGCGGTCCAGCTTGAGCACTATGAGGGTATCGCCCTTCTCCATGCGTTCAGCCATCCGGGAGAACTGTGGACGCTGGAGCGCAGGGACACCGCCGCTGATCTGTTCCGAGAACCAACGGTTAGGTTGAATATCGAAACCCTTCGCATTGAGGGCAACGAGCTGGTTATCTGTATGCTGCTCCGTCGTGCTGACTCGGCCATATCCAAAAAGGCGACTCATTGCGTGATCTCGGTATCATCAAGGGTGGGATCATATTTACATGGTCTCATCAACTTGTAAACCCGTATTTGTTGATACCCGTATCTGACGTGCAGCAAGGGTGTCATCTAACGGTCGTTTGATGAGCCGTTATTTTCAGTGTTGTTCATTATTGGCCGTTGCTCATGCTTGAGTCGCGTTCGCCCTTGGGGCACTTTAACCGGAGGATCGAAGGGGTGGGGAATGGCAAACCTTTACGCGGACAAGAAATGGGCGGAGTTCCGGGAGCAGGTGATAGAGCTCGATGGTGGCGAATGCGTGAGCTGCGGTCGGTCGAGGTTGGACGGCGTTGTATTGCAGGTTCACCATAAGCGCTATGTCTGGGGGCGTAAGCCGTGGGAGTACGACACTATTGACTGTGAGACCCTCTGCCGGGGGTGTCATGCTCGGGAGCATGGTGAGATTAGGCCGAATACCGGTTGGGAATACGTTGGTGAAGATGATTTAGGGGACCTCTTCGGAAACTGTGAGCTCTGCGATACGCCCATCCGGTATGTGCACTACGTGCAGCATGAGCATTGGGAGCAGATAGGAGTGGGCACTAACTGCTGCGACAATTTGACTGGCACGCAAGAGGCCACTGAGTATCGCAAGCGGTTAGGCCGGCTGAGGCGGTTCATCACCTCTTCCAGATGGAGCAGTGATGGCGACCGACACATGATCAAGCAGGATAATTTGAGCGTTGTGGTCATCCCTGTTCCAGGTGGCCACAGGCTCGTTATTGATGATGTTCAAGGGGCGAAAAAATACGGAAGCTTGCTGCTTGCTAAGGAGTTTGCGTTTGATTTCATCGACAGCGGGCAGGCGGCTGAATATATGAAGCAGCGAGGGCTCAGGGGGTAAGTCACCTGAGCCTGAGAGTGCGTCTACACGGTTCTAGGATGTTTACGACGATGGCTTGCGATGCCGTTAGTGAGTACGCTCCCAAACCGATCAACAAAGTCGACTTGGTAGCTGGTGAGCCGCTGAATAGCTGATGGGATCGGCAACAGCGTCAGGGCAGCGAGCATCTGTTGTATTGTCGCACCCATATCATAGTGTCTGCCTGCGACGGTAACAGGTGCATGGCCGGTGATAGCATCGACGGTTGACTGGTGTACGGGCATGCCATCACGTTGGGCATTGGCTAGATTCGTTTCTAACGTGTGCCGGAATGAGTAGATGCTTTTACCGTCATGGGGTGCGTGGACGCCAATAGTAACCAGATAGCCTCTGGGCTTTTCGTTGAAGAACTTGCCCGCACTCTTGGCCCAGCCTTCTTTGTTGTGTTCAGTTTCGTCATCTCTTGGGGGCAGGTAGGTGAGGCCGTCACCAAACAGTTTCTTCTGTTTTGCTTGTCGCTGGCCGTTCACATACTCAAGAAATCCTAGCTCTAATAGGCGGGGATGAATTGGTACTAGCCGCGCCTCGTCGGTCTTGATCCGTTTCGCCTCGGGCACCTCTATGTCATCGGCACAGAAATCGAAGCACGGGTGGCCGTCCA
Organism: Pseudomonas sp. NPDC089428; assembly: GCF_044749325.1. Lineage (NCBI taxonomy): Bacteria > Pseudomonadati > Pseudomonadota > Gammaproteobacteria > Pseudomonadales > Pseudomonadaceae > Pseudomonas > Pseudomonas sp. NPDC089428. The sequence continues at coordinate 115,462 of NZ_JBIVHT010000007.1, read as the reverse complement.
CATTCTTGACGTCGGCAGTGTCGAGTTGTGCGATCTCATTTGTTCGAGCGCCTGTGAAATAACCCACCAAAGGAAGCCAGAACCAAAATGGGTAGGCCTTGGTTCGCTCGGCTGGGGCTGGGCCGTTATAGATGTACCCGGAGAAAATTGCCTCAATGTCAGCGTCGGTGAAGGCGGTGCCATCGCGGCTACGCTTTGTCTTCCTCTCCTCGACTGGTTTGATGATCAAGTCGTCAGCTTTGATGGTGGTCAAGTCTAGGAAGCGAGCATACTGTTGAAGTTGCTTCATGGAGCCGATGAGTGCTGATACGCGCTCGTGCCCAGTCATCTGCTCCGGGTCTTCAGTTAGAAGCTGATCAAGCGGGGTTGGCGATGGTGCTATGGTGGCGGTAGCGCCAGCTTTCATCCTACGAGCAGCATCGTAAGCAGCTTGCCAGTCCTGTTTGCTCAGCTTGCATACGGGCTTGTGCTGGGTGAGGACGGTCATAACCCTGGCTCGGCGCTCTCTTTCCTCCAGGGTGCCGCCATGGTTCGCCTGCCCACCCCTCGACGAGGTGTCAGCCCTGTCTCGTGCCAACTGGTGCTCCCACACCTTATAAAGCGTCCAGTCAGCCATTGCTGGATCATGGCTTGGTAACGGCTGGCGCTTTTCTTCTGCATCGGCATGGCCACCTACTGGAGCGAGCTTGCGGAGCACCAATTCATCCCGAAGCTTCGGTAGGACCGCCCGTAGTTCGGTTGCTAGGTAGGGTTGGGAAAGCTCCAGTAACTGCTTCGCCAATGCCTCATGCTCGTGCGGAATCTGACGGCCATAGGCCCCAGTCAGGAGTCGTGCCACCTCTCTCCGGCGTTGGCGAGTTTCTAACTCTTCGTTCGAAAGGATTGGATCAGCGGGTTTGCTGTCATCCTTAGGGCTAGAGAAATCAGGAAGGCGCTCCATCGCAGGAAGCAGTTCCAGAATCTCTTTGTAATCGGCTTCAGAAAGGCCAAGCTCATCTCGTTCTATCACGCTAACCACCTTGTCAAAAGCTGACTCAAACCTCGCTACAAACTGCCGTGCTCGTTTTTGGGCCAAGCGACGGCTGTCGGTTTTCAGGGTTCGTCTGATCTCGCGCTGTCCACTAAACAGCATACGCAGAGAGCTGGGGATGACAATACGGAAGTAGAACGTTCCGTGACGGTTAAGCGTCAGGTAGGAAGGAGATGGTTTCATGCTAGGCACCGAGTGATGCCCCACGGGAATGTGACACCTCAGTGGCACACCGGCAGAAATGCAAGGCCCAGATGGCACAAAGCCCCATAAAATGGGGCTTGTGTAAGGAAGGTGGTGGAGCCGGGGTAATCTGAATAGTTTTCATAATAAATTGATTTTAAAGGTTATTTTTTGTTTGAAGATGTCTTTGGAATACCGTTTGGAATACCGCAAGTATCAGGTTAACGGCGCAGATGGGAAGGCAGGTGTCGAGTAGCATCCCTACTCTTGCTTTCTCTTAAGGAATCTGTGGACAGTCTGCACAGGTCAGATGACCTGGGCTGAGGTGCCGTCCAGCACCCTTAACAAGCGCCACCCATGAGTCAGATGAGCTTTTCCCATTTTTAGTACGCCGAAAGCGCGAGCAAACCCACCGTGAGCGTTTCCTGGTCGAAATGGAGCAGGTATTGCCGTAGAGAGAATAGGTGGCGTTGACCGAGCCGTACTACCCGAAAGCTGAGGGCGGTCGCAACCCGCTTTCGTGGAGTGGCCGACAACACGGCGCAACTGACCACACTGTTTGCGCTGTGGACTCTGTGGATCGTACGGCGGCAATTGTTGACTGCGCGGGTGCTAAGCGTTGGTTTCGGCGTCAAGGCATTTGGAGGCCTAGCCTGACTGAGTCAAGACTCCGCTCATCGCCGACTGCTGAGTAACTATTTCGGAGTTTCCTTAGGGGGGTAAGGGTTGTCTACTAAATATCCCCCACCCTCGGATTCCATTGTTATCAACCGCTCAAGGACTTGAGCTCGTTTCAGTTTGTGCTTTTCTGCGAGCTCGTCAAGTAGGTTGATGGCGGTTTTTGCCAGCATGACATTAACCTGCTTCTTGTCTACCGCGCGCACATCGAACTGTCTTCGGCTCCACAACTGCTTGATCGCCTTGATGATGGCTTTCTGCTCGGTGGGGCCAAATTCCGCGTGATCGAAGAATGTAATTAGTTCTGTGTGGTTCGTTATGGGGGTGGCTAGTGAATGTGGGGGTAAACGATTTTTTTTCAGCCAGTCCCAAGCGCATTTACAGCGTAAGTGGCCTTCGTTTTTATCTTCAAACCATCCGAAATCACTGTCTTTTGCTTTGTGCTGTAGCCATTCATTGCGAAGGGAATCGATTTGTTTAGCTTTCTCCGCAATGTTGATATTCCAAATATCCAGCATAGCGATGAGACGACTCCTGCCGGTTAGATGAACTAGCCCCCGGGGTAGTCCCGGATGATTTTTCCCTGTCGTCAGTCTTTCAACTCTGGGTCGCAACCAGAGGTATTGTCGTTCGCTCTGATCTATCCAGTTTATTCGTTCAGCTAAGACGAGAAACTGGTCTTTAAGTGACCCTAGTCGCCTGAGAATGGAACGCCTCCTTTCCAGAAGGCGGGCGATTTGGCCTCGCATAGTCGACCCATTGCAGGATTCGAATGGGAGGTCAGCGTTCTCATAAATAACAAGGTATAGCCATAGCCAAATGTCCCGGCGAGGATCGTTCCGCACGTCCTCGAGTAGCATGGCCAGCTCATCATTCCAGTCATCCGCCAGGACAAAGTCATCTTTCCGGTTCATAGTTTAAATCTATTGGTATCTGTAAGTAAAAATAAAAAAACTATTTATTGGTGGAGTGATTCTAGCAGGTTCTATATGCATCCTATGCACCGCCTATGAAATTTCAATTTCAATTCTAAGTTTATTTATAGATAATTCTAGGAATCTTCTATGATTTCGATTTTGTCGTTTTGCGCCTAGAATGCTGGGGGTGAGTGGGTGAGCACTGCGTTTTCTTTGTGTGAGATCTTAGGACTAAAGGATTATCATCCCCCTGACGTGGGAGTAGCCTTTTAGTTTTGCGGCGAATGCTAGGCGGCATAGGCCGTTTTCCACTTGCAGTTGTAGGCGGACTGGGGGATTCGATTCTCGGTTAGCGCGGGCGCGCGTAGTCTCAAGTCAGCAAACTGCAAAGTTGGCTGTCCCGTTGCTCCGGAGGGGGCGATGCGTGGAATGAGAATGTAGGCTCAACGGACGAAGGCTAGTGAATCCTTTTGCATGTGATGCTAGTGCGAGATGCGTACTGGCATCAGCTTCTGTCATGCCCAGCTAGGCATGCGCAGTATTTTCTTACAGGACAAACCAATCCTGTGAGCGAATACTAGGAGCCCGTTCATGAGGATCGTCCGCCTGAAAGAAGTTATCGATTCGACCGGCCTTGCCCGGTCTACCATCTACAAATACATTGCGGAAGGTAACTTCCCGAAACCGGTGTCGCTGGGGGACCGCTGCGTTGGTTGGATCGACCGCGAGGTGTATGACTGGATCCTGGCTAGGATCGGGGAGCGTGATCTGGCAGAGGGGGCTGCGGTGCGCTCCGCTGGCCAACGGAGTGTGGCCAACTAGAGTTGACTATTTGCGTCATGACCAGCTACGGCTGGTCATGGCGTTTATGCCGCTTTGGAAGAGTATGAGTTCTCAGCTAACTCTCCCTGGATTCGATTTAGCAAACCTCTCGGCAGGCAGGGCAATGTTGCTCCCCATTGCCAAGTCTCGCCGGGATAGTTGGTAATGGGCTGGGCTGCCTCTAGTGATATATCTTCTGACTATCATTGCCTAGTAATTTATCACTCATCGACACTCATCCGGTACAGCACCTACTACACAGGTTAAAAATTACAAGGCGCGTGACTGGTATACATACCAACAAACCAGGCATGCATTCATGATTAATCGCAAAAAATACACTCATCTTTCCCAGGCTAATATTGCTCTTCAGATTGAGCGTCTTGTACAGGCTATTGAAAAATCCGATTTACCTGCGCTCCGAATCAAGCAGGTACGGCCAGGTTGCGAACGCGTCCAAGAGGCTAGGATCTCTCGCTACTTCGATCACATCCAGCAGATGGTGGACCTATTCGAAGGCCGTATCGAATACAGCTACAGCGAGCACCTGCAAGCGTTCAGGGCTGCATGTCAGGACATCGGGTTGGAGCGTCACCCTGACGGTCCAGCCTGTCTGAATGAACAGGGCGCGGCCTACCTGGATCATAATCTCAGCATGAAACTCTTAGTCACCAGGATCCGGCAGTTGACTTGTGAGCGGTGGTATCTCCGCAGGAAGCATGACCTTCGTCACCAGGCCAAGGAGCAGGAGATCCAAGTATGCGACTACGCCGATGCCTTATGTGAGCTCTATTCACGCATCACTATCGTCAGGGTCGACTTCCACTACCGTAGTGAGGCTCAAGTCAGGCTGCGAGTCGAGCATGTCTTCGATGACCTAGATGAACTGATTGCCAAGCACAAGCGCAATACGATTTTTGAGCACCTCATCGGCCACATTTATTCCGTGGAGCAGGGCGACAAGAATGATGGTGGGGGCTACCACATTCACGCTGCCTACTTCTTCAATGGCAATGAGGTGCGTGGAGACGTTTTCAAGGCCATTCAGCTCGGCGAGTTGTGGGATGACATAACGCATGGCCAGGGCTACGTGCACAGTTGCAACCACTACAAGGGGCAATACGGAAGCGAGTGCGGTATTGGTCGCATCGAAAGGCGTGACCGGTCGATTCGGTGTCAGGTGCACAAGGTCGTGAAGTATCTTGTCAAAGATGCTCAGCACCTGCGCTTGAGGCCTGTGGGTGCACGATGCTTGCGGGTGGGGCGGCTGAAGCGCCTCCGCCGAGGGTAAGCTCGGACGTGCTAACAACCGTGCACGGCGGTCATGGACTCCTGCGGGGGGGATTACCTGGGGGCTTCAATGCAGTGGTGACGGCCTCCTAAATAGTGGAAACTCGCGCAGTCGTATGCCTAAGAAGCGGCTGGAGAATATTTCCTGCTTCGGCTCGATCCCGTGCTCAATATCCAGGCAGGCCGCACCCGTGCAACTCACGTACGGTTTTATCCAGCATCGCGTTTACATGCTTGTGCAGCGTCCAGACTCCCCTCTGTGCGAGGTACCAGGCCGTTTTGATCTTTGTGCCTTCTAGGCGCACAGCCTCCACCCTCATGTAGAGCTGCTACTAAACTGATGTATTGACCCAAGATTTTTGCCCAAAATCGATGCATTACCCCTTATGATTCAGTCATTTGCCAGTCGAACGACGAGATGCCACCTATGATCAAGGACGCAAAAATCATTGCCGAGCTGCGAGTGCTCATTGGTTACCTCGGTGAGCAGCAGCCAGCCTGGTGGCCTAGCCAGTTCTACAGCCCCAACGCCGCAGCCTTCCTGGGGCCGGTGTTCGCCCGTTCTACGGCTCTGGCGCAGTACCAGGGCGTGACTGCTGCCGCCGCACGCAAGCATGAGGAGCACATTGGGGAGGGGCGCAGCTTTCACCTGTTCAGGCTCCCCGAGATTTTCGAGCAGTCCGCCGCTAGCGTGTTTGCTGACAAGCCCTCCGAGGCCAGCATCCGTGTCACGGTCACCAGTCGCGATCAGGCGCTTGCGCGCCTTGCTGAGCTGGCAGGGCAAGTAGCCAGTGCCACTGAGGGACCGGTGGTCGTGGGCGATTTGAGGGATGGGCTGGGGGATTCTCTGAAGTCCTGTGCTGCGCTATACCTGGATGCCTTCAACAAGGGGATCCAGTGTTTCCCATACCTGCGGGAGGCGCAGTGAGCGCAACACGTTTCTACACCACCCAGCTCCAGGCGGGTTTGGGACTCATCGAGGAAACACGGCTGCTGCTCGGGCTTTACCAGCCTGGAATGAGCACCAGTGAGCTGTCAGAAAAGGCCTTGGTCTCGGGATTGTTCCCTCTGATCTCGGCTCGCCGCTTACACAACATCGTCGCCGAGAGCTTTGCTCCGCGCTACCTGCGTTCGCTGGGAGTAGCTGCTGCGCTCAAGCGCCTGGCCTGTAGTCTGACGCGCCAGGAGCTCAGTCAGTTGCTGTTCCTGCACACCGCGCGAGCCAACCTGATCCTGGAGGAGTTCGTCCGTGAACAGTACTGGCCGCGCTACAGCGCCGGACGAGACAGCCTGTCTTTGGATGACGCCCGCGAGTTCGTACTGACCGCTGTCCGCAAGGGTAAGACTCAGAAATCCTGGTCGGACAGCACCATTAAACGCATTTCCTCATACCTGATTGGCTGCTGTGCCAACTATGAGCTGCTTTCTAACAATGGGCGTGGTCCCCGCCGGATTCTGCCCTTCCGGATCCAACCCAAGGTCGCTGCATACCTGGCCTACGACCTGAAATTTCAGGGGCTGGGAGACAACCAGATTGTTGGTCACAGCGATTGGCAACTGTTCGGCCTGGAACGCGAAGATGTACGCGATCAATTCAAGCGCCTGTCGTTGCAAGGCTTACTGATCATGCAGTCCGCTGCCGAGGTCACTCACATCAGTTGGATATACAAGCACATGGACGAGGTGATCGATGTCCTCACTCAAGGCTGACTTCAACGAGCTAATCGAACGTATTCGGCAGGGGCGCGAGTTCGGTCACGCCAGTTTCGAGCCGATTTTTTATCTGGTTTTTCACCCGGAGCAGATTCTGGAGGTGAAGCGTCAGCAGCCCGCCTGGGAAGCGCGGCTGCGTAACGATGGTTGGGATGTCCATACGCTTTCCATTGTTGACGAAATCGCCGACATCCTCGGTAAAGCACCCCTGCGTAAGATCTGGTTGGCAGCAGACCAACGTGCCCCCCAATCCTGGGAGAAGACCAATACTTCCCTTGCGAATGCCATTGCCAACGGCGCCCTCCAGGATCGGCTGGAAGCCAAATTAAGCATCCTGGAAGGCAAGCCCAAGGCCATCCTGCTGGTGTCCGATCTTGAGGCCCTGCACCCCTTCATGCGCATCGGTGTCATCGAAGGGAAGCTGCAAGGTAAATTCCACGTGCCCACCGTGTTTTTTTACCCCGGCGTGCGCACTGGCAAGACCCGTTTGAAGTTCCTCGGTTTCTACCCCGAGGACGGCAACTACCGCTCAGTGCATGTCGGCGGCTAAGAATTAGAGACTCGTATGGAAATCAAACAGCTTTTCGACCCCAGCAAGAACATTTACCGCAGCATCGAGAAAGTCATCACCTACGGGATCTCCCAGGAGGAGCGCCTCAAGGCGGAGATCGGCGAATACGTAGTGACCGACAGCATCGACGAGCAGTTCAACAAACTGCTACTCAAGATGCAGGCAGCCATGGATATTGGTGGTGAGAACGAGGTAGGGGTCTGGGTCTCCGGATTTTACGGCTCTGGCAAGAGCTCGTTGACCAAGTACCTAGGCCTGGCCTTCGACGATAGCATCAAGATTGACAGTGTGCCGTTCATTCAGCACTTGCAAGACCGCCTGAAGAAGACTACTACTCGGCAGCTGCTCAGCACCGTGGCTAAGCGCTTCCCGGCGGCGGTGTTGATGCTCGACTTAGCCAGCGAGCAGGTGGCGGGTGCCACCATGGAGGAGGTCTCCACCGTCCTCTATTACAAGGTGTTGCAATGGGCCGGCTATTCGCGCAACCTCAAGGTGGCGGCCTTGGAGCGCAAACTGAAGAAGGATGGTCGCTACCAGGAGTTCCTCGATCTGTTTAAGGACATGACGGGGGGCGAACAATGGCAGAACTATCGCAATGACGAGTTGGTCGTAGATAGCCTGGTGCCGGCCATTGCTCACCAGCTCTACCCGAATCTGTTTAAGACCGAGAGCTCGTTCAGCACCGAGTCCAGCGAGGTCATCCGTTTCGAGAACGACCGTGTTCAGGAGATGCTGGAAATCGCCCGTGAGGCCTCCGGCAAGGACTACATCATCTTCATCATCGATGAGGTGGGGCAGTACGTCGGCTCGCGTCCCAACCTGATCCTCAATCTCGACGGTCTGGCCAAGAACCTCAAGGCCCTGGGTGATGGCAAGGTCTGGATCATCGGTACCGCGCAACAAACTCTGACCGAGGACGATCCGCGCGCCTCGCTCAACTCGCCGCAGCTGTTCAAGCTCAAAGACCGCTTCCCGATCCAGATCGACCTGGAAGCCAATGACATCAAGGAAATCTGCTACACCCGTCTGCTCGGCAAGTCGCCGCAAGGGAGCGCCGAGATTGGCGCTCTGTTCGACCAATATGGGCAAGCCCTACGTCACAACACCAAACTGGAGGACGCCCGCGCTTACGGCGCGGATTTCGACAAGGCTACATTCACCAACCTGTACCCCTTCCTGCCGGCGCACTTTGACATTCTGTTGCATCTGCTGGGCGCTCTGGCGCGTTCCACGGGCGGTATCGGTCTTCGCTCGGCGATCAAGGTGATCCAGGATGTGCTGGTCGAGCCGGGCGAGGGCAAGACTCCCATCGCCGATCAGCCGGTGGGCTGGCTGGCCACCACGGTGACGCTGTATGACGCCTTGGAAAAAGATATCCAGCGCGCATTCGCCAGCATTCACAAGGCCGTTGAAAGCGTCTGCAAGATTCGCTTCAGCCACTCGGCGATCCACCAGCAGATCGCTAAGACTGTAGGGGTCCTGCAGATCCTCGGTAACCTGCCGATCACCCGGCAAAACGTCAGCAGCCTAATGCATGGCAGCATTTCCGCACCCAGCCAGGCGGAGGCAATCAAGCAGGCCGTCGAAGAGCTGATTAGTGACCCCATAGTTCCTTTTGGTGAGCAGGACGGCTGCTTGCGCTTCTTTAGCGAGAAGCTCAACGATATCGAGCAAGAACGCAGCCAGATACCGCTGCGTACCGTCGAACTCAAGCGTATCGCCAACAATGCGCTGACGACTGCTTACAGCCCGCTGCCGAGCACCCAGTTGCACGGCTCCTTGGTAGTGCAAGCCGGCCTCAAGGTCCAGAGCCAAGGCGGCCTTCCGGTTGCTCTGGCCGGGGATCGCAACACCATCCAGACCATCGTCGAGCTGGTCGATCCGAAGGACTACGACGCCACGCGTACTCGCTCGGTGGATGAGTCGCGTCAGAAGCAGACCCAGTACCAGATTTTCCTGGTCGGGCGTACCACCCCGGAAATCGACGACCTGACGGCGGAAATCTATCGCTGCAAGGAAATCGCCAACAAGTACCGGAATGACCCTGATCAGGAGGTCAAGGAGTACTGCAATGGTCAGTCGGATCGTGCCAATCGCTTGAATGCTGAGCTGGAGCGCCTGATCAAGCGCAGCCTGCTGCAAGGCTCCTTCGTTTTCCGGGGCCAAGTAAATGCCGTGGCGAACTTGGGTACAGAGCTGGCTGATGCTGCTCGCAAACACCTGGGCGAAGTTGCGGACCAGGTGTTCGACCGCTATGGCGAAGCACCTGTGCGCGCAGCTACCGAGTTGGCAGAGAAGTTCCTGCGTGTTGGCAATCTCACCGGCGTTACTACCCAGCTCGATCCGCTCAGTTTGGTGCATGTTCAGGCTGCTAAGGCTAACATCCGCACCGACCACAGGGCACTGATCAGCATCCGCGACCACATCGACCGGCTGGGGATCGTCGAGGGCAAGAGCCTCAGCGAGAAGTTCGCCGATGCGCCGTTTGGGTGGTCTCCGGACACGCTCCGCTATTTGCTGGCCGCCATGCTGGTGGCAGGTGAGATCAAGCTCAAAGTCGCTGGACGTGAGGTCACCGTCAACGGCCAGCAAGCCATCGATGCGTTGAAGACCAACAATAGCTTCAAGAGCGTCGGTGTTTCCCTGCGTGATGACAAGCCCTCGATGGAAATGCTCGCCCTGGCTTCGGCCCGGCTGACCGAACTGAGCGGCGACCTGGTCGTGCCGCTGGAGGACTCAATCAGCAAGGCGACCACCAAGCTGTTTCCCAACCTGCAACAGCGTTATGCGCCCTTGGCGGAAAAACTCAAAGGTTTAGGGTTGCCGGGCGTTGAGCGCCTTGACAGCCTGAGCCGGGATATCGCCGATGTCCTTCTGACCGATGCCTCAGATGCGCCGCAACGGCTAGGCAAGCAGGACTCGGCCCTCTACGAAACCCTCAAATGGGCCGCCGATGTGCGTAACAGCCTGGAGCAGGGCCTGGAGCAAACCCTGCGCGATCTTCAGCATCATCGCCGTGCTATCGATGGGCTGCCGCAAACCGATATTCCCGCTCGGCTCAAGGAGGAGCTTGCCGAGCCGTTTGCCCAGTTGGAACAGCGTTTGCAACAGCTGGACTTCCATAGCCACTCAGCCGACTTCAATACCCGCCTTACCCACCTGCGAGCTCAGGTGAGCAGTGCTGCTGAGGCCATGCAGGCAGCTCAGGCTGAGCGCTTGAAAGCGGCAGAAGTCGATTTGCAACGTGTCCCAGAGTGGAGCGAGCTGACCCTACAAGAGCAGCAGGAGCTACTGGGTAACCTGGAAGGTTTAATTCTCCAAGTACAATCGAATGTTGCTGGCTTGCAAGCACTGGTCAATCGTGACTACGAAATCCACAGCCAGGTGCAGCAGCTCAAGCAGCGCATCGAGCGCTTGGGGCGCGAACGCCTACAAGAGAAGGTCAAGTCTGAGCAGCAGGAAAAAGAACAGGTGGGGGGGCAAGAGAGTAAGACCATTACCCGCAGCTTCAAGGCCCGTTCGCGCATTACCTCGCTGTCCGACCTGGATGCCATGATCCAGGTGCTGCAAAAGCTCAAGAGCGAACTGAAATACGCCCACGCCTTCGAGCTTGATGTGCAGGTGGAGGAGTAATCCATGGCATTTGATCAAAGCACCCGCAATTGCCTGCAAAAGCTGGTCAGTCGTTGCCGAAGACTGCTCAGTGAGGAGTTCAGCATTCAATTGCAGCAGGCCTATGGCATTGACCCGAACAGTGGCGATGTAGCAAGCATGGAGCGGCTGGCTCACCTGAGTGACCGGGATCGACAGACCGCTCAACTGCTGCGCGACACCCTCGCGCACTATCTGGCTGTGGATGAGGACGACAAAGCCCATCGTATCGCCGCCATCGACCGCATCATTCGCGAGCAGGCCTTCACTGTGCTCAACCGGCTGGCTGCCCTGCTGATGATGGAGGCGCGAGGCCTGCTGGCGGCGGCGGTGGTCAGCCAAGGGCAGCAGTCCCAGGCTTTCGAACTGTACAAGATGGTAGCTGGTAGCGCTCTGGGTGAAACTGGTGAAGCCTACCGCACCTTCCTGTTCAGTCTGTTTGATGAGTTCGCCATCGATCTGCCGGCGCTATTCGACCGCTATGCCGCACAGGGGCGCCTGTTCCCTCGCGAGCCAGCGTTGCTTGAAGTGTTGCAAGCGCTGAATCACCAAGACATTCAGCCGCTATGGGCTGAAGACGAAACCATCGGCTGGATCTACCAGTACTTCAACTCTAAGGAAGAGCGCAAGGCAATGCGCGATGCCAGCCAGGCGCCGCGTAACAGCCGCGAACTAGCGGTACGTAATCAGTTCTTCACTCCACGCTACGTGGTGGAGTTCTTGGTCGACAACACCCTGGGGCGTCTGTGGTTCAACGCTACTGGGGGGCAGACTGACTTACGCCGGCGTTGTCAATACCTGCTAGTCAAGCCGGACGAACAGCCTGAGATCAGCATCCGGCTGCGCGATCCGCGCACCCTCAAGCTGCTCGATCCGGCCTGCGGGTCAATGCACTTTGGGCTGTACGCTTTCGACTTATTCTTGCAGTTATATCAGGAAGCCTGGGACTGGGAGCAGACTCATGGCCCAGGCTCGCTGGATGTGTCTTCCCAGCCGAATGCCGGTTGGCTGCCGCTCAGCCACTCTTACGCCGACCGTGAGGCCTACCTGCGTGAAGTACCGCGGTTGATCGTCGAGCACAATATCTACGGCGTGGATATCGACCCTCGCGCTGCACAAATAGCCTCACTGGCGCTGTGGTTACGGGCGCAGCGCGCCTGGCACGATGCAGGGGTCAAGGTTCAGCAGCGTCCGGAAGTGGGGCGTGGACATGTAGTCGCTGCCATTGCTCCACCGGCCGAGCGCGAGTTATGCCAACAGTTCACCGCCAGCCTTGACAAGCGCGATGCTGAGCTGTTCGAAAAGACTCTGCAACTGCTCAATGGCCTGCCTGAACTCGGCGTGCTATTGCAAGTGGAACGCGAGCTGCCCAGCTTGATTCGCCAGGTTTATGTTGGCACCGGCACCGGCTTGTTTGCTTCGGAGGAACAAGAAAGCTGGGACCAAGCTGAAGCCCGCCTGCGTGCGGCACTGGTCGAATTCACACAGGCAACAAAATCGACTTACCAGGGACGGCTATTTGCTCAGGATGCCTTGGAGGGGTTGCGCTTGATTGACTTGTGCCGCGAAGTGTTTGACGCGGTTGTCATGAATCCGCCGTTTGGGGCGTTATCCCTGGGTGTGAAGGGCTATTTATCCGATACCTATACGAATTCTGGTAATGATCTTCTGAGCATTTTTGTTGATCGTGGATTGTCGTTGCTTCGAATTGGGGGACGTCTGGGAGCAATTACCTCAAGAACCTGTTTCTTCTTGACCAGCTTCACAGACTGGAGGAAGAACGTCGTTTTAGGTCGTTCTGGTATCGAGGTAATTGCCGATCTTGGTCAGGGAGTGATGGACGATGCAATGGTGGAGGCGGCAGCTTATGTCCTGGAACGCGGAACTGCACACCCGACTACCAATGTCATTCGTGCTATTGCCGACTCGAATCGCAAGGAAGCCTTAGATGTCTGTGTGGCTACTCATCGCAAAGGCGAGACTGATGCACGCTTGTTCAAGGCCGAGAAGAAGACCTTTGATCTATTACCAGACTCACCTTTTGTCTATTGGGTAGACGCCAGCACGATCAAGCAATTTAATTCCGATGAATGTTTTGAGCCGAATGTGGCTAGTGTGCGAGTGGGGTTGCAAACCGGCGACGACCCACGCTTCGTGCGGGCTGTGTGGGAGGTGCCCCCCAAAGACACGCAATTTTGCTACTACCCGACAAATGAGGAAGCTTTCTGCAGTTTCGAAGATCCTGTTGTGCAGGCATATTTTCGTAGACGTGATGAAGGTACTCCGCGCTGGGCATTTCATGTCAAGGCAGGAGCTTCGCAGCCTTGGTACTCCCCTATTACGTTGAAACTGAATTACTTAGAACATGGTGCCGAGCTTCGGGGTTTCAAGGATGGAAAAGGGAAACCAAGAGCATATCTGAGGAGTCAAGGATACTATTATCGATCTGGCTTCAGTTGGACTCGCCGCGCAGTCCGTTTCTACCCCTACGTAATTCCAAGCAACTGCATTCCGTCTGTCAGCCGCTATATGGCGTTTCCTAGTTCAGGACGTGAAGCCGAAGCTTTAGGTGTATGTGCGTCACGCTTAGCGTCTGCATTTTTTCGATTTTATGGCGAAAAATTTGAATTTCCGAATTTCTTGGTCGAGAGCGTCAAGATGTTGCCTTGGCCTCGATTGGGCGACGATGCCAAAGATTACTTCAGTACCTTAATTACTGATGAAGTTGAGAAAAGGCGACAAGCCTATAAAAATTTCGAGCCTTTTCATGAGTTCGTATTGCCTGCTCGCATTTGCGATTATTCTGGTGGTGGCGCTGCCCTGGCGTTCGATCGCTATAGCCTCATAGGTGAATACGGTGAAAGTTTGGTTGCAGATGCCTACGGCTTTACACCGAAGCAGGCAGAGACAGTGGAACGTGACTTGCGGGAAGCCATAGCTCATCAACATGGTGGTATTTCTGAAGCGGATGGCGAAGAGTCTTCAGCCGAAGACTCAGACTTTGTTCTGGATGCCTCTCCTTACGCTACTGAGGAGGCGCATATATCCTACCTTGTAGGTTGTGTATTCGGTCGTTGGGATATTCGCTTTGCAACGGGAGAGCGTCAGCCTGAATCGTTACCAAGTCCTTTCGCTCCCTTGCCAGTATGTCCTCCAGGCATGCTTCAAAACGAAAAGGGCCTCCCCGCCTCTGAGCAAGAGTTACCAGAAAAATATCCGTTGGCCATTGCGTGGTCTGGTGTGCTTGTTGATGAAGAAGGCCATAGATCGGACGTTGTTGAGCGGTTGCAAAGTGCACTTCGTTCAATTTGGAAGGAGCAGGCAGACGTTATTGAGGAAGAGACATGCGTAAGACTGGGTTGTAAGTCGCTTCGTGATTACTTTCGACGTCCAGGTGGATTCTTTGCCGACCATCTCAGGCGCTACACGAAGAGCACCCGCAAGGCGCCGATTTACTGGCCGCTGGCGACCGCTTCCGGTAGCTACACGCTATGGCTCTACTACCCTAGCCTGAGCGACCAGACGCTTTTCACGGCAGTTAACGACTTCGTTGATCCCAAGCTGGAGGATTTGCGCGATGAGCTGGCTACTTTGCGCGGCAAAGGCCCCAACCGTAGCCGTCAGGAGGAGAAGGATTTGGAGGCGCTCGCTACTCTGGAGCACGAGCTAGCCGACCTGCGCGACAGCCTGCTGGAAATCGCTCCCAACTTCCGCCCTAACCAAGACGACGGCGTACAGCTCACCGCCGCCCCCCTGTGGAAACTTTTCAGCCTCAAGTCCTGGCAGAAGGTGTTGAAAGACACCTGGGTGAAGCTGGAAAAAGGCGACTATGACTGGGCACACATGGCGATGAACTACTGGCCGCAGCGGGTGAGCGAGAAGTGCATCATCGACAAGTCGCTAGCCATCGCCCACAACCTAGAACATTTATATGTCGAACCAGAGCCGAAGCCAGCGAAGGCCCGGGGCCGCAAGAAAGCAGGGAGCACCGAATGAGCATCATGCAGCAGTCCAGCAAAGCCCAGGACAGGGCACTGGGGGTTTGGTTCCAGAGCATCCAGCAAGGGCAGGTGAAGTTGCCACGTTTCCAGCGCTTCGAGGCCTGGGATCGCAATCGGGTGACCGGCTTTCTCAATACCATCATCAACAACCTGCCTGTGGGCGTGACCCTGGCGCTAGAGGTGGGTGATGTCGAGAAGTTCGAGTCACGTTACATCTCTACCGCCGAGCCTCCGGCAGCAGGGCGTGTGAACCAGCACCTGCTTGATGGTCAGCAGCGCCTGACAGCCTTCTGGCGCTCGATGCACAACAACTACAAGTGGGAAACCTACTTCGTGTACTTGCCGCAGTTCGACCGTTACTACGATAAGTCGTGCGATGAGGTGGAGGTGTGCTGCATTCCGCGCTGGATCAACAAGAATGGCCTGCACATGCCCCGTTGGGCTGATGATCCCAGAAGCAGTTTCGAGCGTGGGTTCGTGCCCATTTCCCTTCTGCGCCCAGGTGATTTGGTTGGCGAGATCGATGCCTGGCTGGCTAGCGCGACCAACCACTTGCGGCCGAGCAAAGGCGATTCTGATGCCTGGGACCAGATGGAGAAGTACAACGTCTTGCGCGAGCAGTTCAAGAACGAACTCAGCACACTTCGCGAGCGGGTAACCCACTTCAATCTGCCTTATCTCTCGTTACCGGCCGGCACATCCAAGGAAGTGGCGCTACAGGTGTTCATCAATATGAATACCAATAGTAAGCCGCTCTCGCTGTACGACATCATTGTTGCTGAGGTCGAGAGCGTCGCTGGCCGCTCGCTGCATGAACTTCAAGTGGCACTGGACGAGAAGTGTCCGTACGTCCGCCGCTATGGCGAGCTGGGTGACCTGATTCTTTCAACATCGGCGCTGCTTCAGGAGAAAATCCCCAGTACACGCGGCATGGTGGAGATGTCCAAGACGCTCATGCTGGACAATTGGCCGACGCTTGAGCGTGGCCTGGAGCGCATGGTGGCGATGCTGGCGAGCCAGGGCATCTACGACTCCGCACGGTTGCCGACCAATGCCGTGCTGGCCGTATTGGCAGCCAGCTATGCGCTGATCCCGGAGCATGGAGACTTTTTGGGCAATGCGGAGAAATTGCTGCGCCGTTATCTGTGGTCGTCCTTCTTCAGTGATCGTTACGAGAACTCTGCTGCATCTCGGGCCTTTGCCGATTTCAAGGCGCTGAAACTACTACTGCAGAAGAAGAGCTTTTCGGATGAAGATCTTGCAGGGGTGCCTGTTCTGGATCGCTCCCAGCATCCTCTGGCGACCGTGGATGAGCTGATGAATGCAGGTTGGCCTAAGGGAGCTGGTATCGAGGCGCGAGCCATCATGGCGGTGACGACCTACCTCGGGGCAGTCGATTTCGCTGACCACAAGCCGGCCTCGTACGAGAGTTTGCAGGGGCGGGAGTATCACCACGTCTTCCCCGATGCTTTGCTGGCTGAGGCCAATATCCCAAGCTATCTGGCGCTCAATTGTGCACTGATCACTTGGAAAACCAATCGAAGCATTGGCCGCAAAGATCCTCTCAACTACCTGAAAGATCGCGTGGAGTGGGCTGGTGAAGATACTGTACGCAAGCGTCTCAAGACGCACCTGATCGACTATGACGATCTTGCCAAGGCGAATTATGGCGCTGTTAGCGGTGACGAGTTCGTAGAGCTCTTGAATGCAGACTTCACAGCATTCCTGCGTAACCGAGCCCTGTTGGTTGAGGCTGCAATGAAGCAGTTGGCTGATGGCGAGTCTTCCGATTTACATGACCTCTGGTCAGTGCTCAACTCTGTTGAAGAGGCTGTTGTTTGATGAATATTCAGACCTTCATACAACAGGAAATCCTCGCGGCGCGGCTGTCGAAGCGCGGTGTGTTGGTTGTTTACGACCCGGAGCGGCGCTATAGGGAAACCTGCCTGGCGCTGGCTGACGAGCGTTGCGAGGTGGTAGATGCATCTGAGAGCAGCATCCTCAGCCGCGAGCAGGCGAGCAAGGCACTGGTCGCGCTGGGCAAGGGGCAGCTGGAAAAGCTGCTGGTCTATGTCCCGGTTACTCAGCCACTGATCGAGGAGGCCAAGCAAGCCGATCCTTTTGCGATCTATGGCGCGTGTGGCGAGATTTTTCCGAGCGGTGACGGTGACAGCTTTCTCAGCCTGTGTCTGAAGGCTAAGCCCGATCAGTCCATTGCCATTCGTCAGATCTTCCAGGCCGACCCCAACCCGAGCTTCGCGGTGATCGACGCCGTCGGGGGAGGGCTGGGTTGGCCGAATCTGCGCGCCTTGCTCAAGGTGGAGTCCAGTCGTGACATCATCTTCGCCCTGTTGGCACCGAGCGCCTCACAAGAAACTGACCTCAAGAATAGTGATACCTGGGTAAGCGAGGCCCGTGACCTGCTGAAGAGTAGCATTGGTCTGTCGCTGAAGACGAAGGGCAAGACTTGGTCTTCGATTGCCAGCGAGCTGTGGCGTTTCGTGCTGTTCAGCGAGTTCGTCTTCGATCTGCCCGAGCAATTACCAGCGGCATTGGCCGACATTCCACGTGCAGATAGCATAGCCAGACCTGTGATCGAGGGGCTCTGTGATGATCTGCGCAATGATCGGCGGACCCAGAGCCTGTACATCGACAGGGCCGAGGAAGTCGAGGCTGAGCTGGGGCTGGTCGAACACTGCACCGAGTTGGTTAATCTCGGCCAGCGGGATACTTTCCCCTTCGAAGAACGCACTTTCCTAAATCGTGCTGTTGCGGCCATTCTCGGCGATGACACCGATCAGGTAAGGCGCATTCTTGAGCAGCACCAGCGCTCTGTATGGACTGGCAAGGGCGAAAGCTATGGTCAGTGGGATCTGGTGCGCTCGGCTCTGGAACTGATACAGAGCTGTCAAGATCTGGATCGTCAGTTGGGGGACCACACTCGTAACCTGGAGGCTTTGCTGGATTTCTACGTGGGCTCGCTGCGCGAGGTCGATCGTCTGCATCGCGAGTTCGAACAGGCCGTTAGCGATTTCGAGTGGCAGGATGCCGATGGGGTGATGACGCCCGTTAAGCAACAGGCCCGAAAGCAGTACGGCAAGCTGGCTGAGAAGGTGCAGGTCGTCTTCACCCGCCATTTGCAGAGTAGCGGCTGGCCATTGCCGGGGTATCTCGCCAACGCAGATGTATTTGATCGGCTGGTTGCGCCCAAGCTGCAACAGAACGGTCGTAAGGTCGCCTACCTGATGATTGATGCCCTTCGCTACGAGCTGGGCGTAGCGTTGGAACGGCAGTTGGCAGAGGATGGTGTTGTTACGCTGAGTACCGCTCTGGCGCAGTTGCCCAGTGTGACTCCAGTTGGCATGGCGAGCTTGTTGCCGGGGGCAGGTCAGCAGCTGTTCCTGCGCAATGCTGAGCAGAGCATTCAGCCCATGCTGGGCGATCAATTGGTCAACACCGTAACGCAGCGCATGGAGGTGTTCAGGAAACGCTATGGTCAGCGGTTTGCCGAAGGTCGGTTAGAAGACTTCGTTCGGGATCGGATTGATTTTGGTGCTGACATCGATTTACTGGTGCTGCGTGCGGTGGAGATCGACAGCCATTTCGAGAATCATCCGGATACCGCGCCTGCGGAAATCACAAACGCCCTCAAACGTATTCGGGTGGCTGTACATAAGCTGACCCAGCGTGGTTTTCATGAAGTCGTGATTGCCACTGACCATGGATTCTTCATGAACAACCATGCGGGGGCAGGGGACGTGTGTAGCAAGCCGATCGGTAACTGGCTGGTCGTGCATGACCGCTGCGCTCTGGGTGATGGCAGCGCAGATGCCAACCACCTGGTGATGGGGGCCGACAAGCTGGGTATCCGTGGAGACTTTGCCAAGTTCGCCGGGCCGCAAACGCTCGCCGCTTATCGCAGTGGGCTTCTGTACTATCACGGCGGTGCTTCACTGCAAGAGTGCGTGGTACCGGTCATCACCATGCAGCTGAAAGCCGAGGAGCAGCCGAGCCTCAACAAGGCGGCGATCATCATCTCTTACAAGAACGGCGCCAAGCGCATTACCACGCGGGTGCCGGTGATTGAGGTAGCTGTTGAGGCCGCAGACATATTCTCGACCGAGAGCGACTTCGAGATCCTGCTGGAGGCTCAAAGCAGCAAGGGCGAGGTGGTGGGTGAGGCCAAGGCTGGCGGTGCTGTGAACCCAGCAACTGGTACGCTGATGCTCAAGGCCGGGGAGAGGGTGCAGGTCATTCTGAAGATGCATATGGAGTTTGAGGGCAAATTCAAGGTGAAGGCACTGAATCCGAAGACTAACGCCATTTACAGCCAGATCGAGCTGGAAACGGACTACGCGGTGTAAACCATGGATACCCTGGATCAGAAGCTCACGTCGACGTTCGACGGCAAGGTAGTGCGCAAGGATCTGCTGCATCGGATTAAGAAGGGTACCAACGTGCCCACCTTCGTACTGGAGTTCCTCCTGGCGCGCTTTTGTGCCAGCGACGATGACTCGGAGATCCAGGCAGGCCTGGAGGCGGTGCTAGACACCCTCAATGAGAACTACGTGCGGCCAAACGAGGCGAACGCAGCCCAGTCAAAGGTGGCCACCAAGGGCAAGCATCGCTTCATCGACAAGGTGCACGTCAACTACGTGGAGAAGGATCGCCGTCACTGGGCGGCCTTGGAGAACTTCGACTCTCGTAAGGTGGCAATCAGCGAGAAGTACTACCGCGACCACGACCGTCTGTTGCAAGGCGGTCTGTGGGCTGAGGTGACCCTGGCCTTTAACGAGATCGAAGACGACGACTACGCTTTCTACATCGAAGATCTGCGCCCGATCCAGATGAGTCGCTTCGACTTCGTGCGTTACTGCGAGGGGCGTGAGCAATTTACTCGGGACGAGTGGCTGGACGTGGTGCTGCGCTCTGTGGGGTTGGAGCCGAGCAAGCTGGCACAGCGAGTCAAGCTGCACTTCATTGCCAGGCTGGCCCCGCTGATTGAGCCTAACTACAACTTTATCGAGCTGGGGCCGCGAGGTACCGGCAAGTCCTACTTTTTCAGCGAGTTCTCGCCCTACTCGACGTTAATCAGCGGTGGCCAGGCTACCAAGGCCACCCTGTTCTACAACAACCAGCGTCACAAGATCGGACTGGTAGGTTACTGGGATACGGTGGCATTTGATGAGGTGGGCGGAATCAAGGTCAAGGACCAGGACACCATCCAGATCATGAAGGACTTCATGGCCAACGGGCGTTTCTCCCGTGGCGTTGAGGTCATTGCCGATGCCTCCATGGCCTTCGTGGGGAATCTGGATCTTTCGGTCGAGCAGATCGTCAACTCGGAAGTTCATGATTTGTTCCAGCCGTTACCCAAGGAGTTCGACCTGGCGGTACAGGATCGTTTCGCTTGCTATCTGCCGGGCTGGGAAATGCCCAAGAACAGCAGTGAATTCCTGACCAGTCACTACGGCTTCATCACCGACTACCTGGCCGAAGCATTCCACTACCAGTTGAAGCAGACCAACCGTTACGAGGAGGTCAGCAAACGCATCAAGCTGGGCAGGGCGGTTGAAGGTCGTGACGAGAAGGGCATCAAGAAGACCGTTTGTGCCTTTCTGAAGATCCTCCATCCCAATGGCCCACCGAGCGACCAGGAGTTCGATGAGTACGTGGCCTATGCGGTAGAAAGTCGCCGACGCGTCAAAGAGCAAATGAATAAGCGTAAGACCGATGACGAGTATGCGCGGATCAATCTGTCTTATCTTGATGCTTCAGGCAAAGAGGTGGTGGTCTATTGCTCTGAGTCACGTACTGCACCTGCCACTCAGGAGCCGACCCGCAAAAGCATACACGTCAGCGCCGGGGAGGAGGGGCGTGTTGCACCTGTGTACGTCGATCAGCCGGTTGTGGCAGCTATCGCCACGGTTGAGCAGCCACTTTTGGTCGCGGCTTCTGTCGGCGAAGCAGAGCTGCAAGAGCAGCATTACACCATTCACTACGGTGATACTGGCTACAGCTACGAATCGATAATGCTTCCCTACCTGAGGGCAGCGAAGACCGTGGAAATCGAAGATCCCTATATTCGAGCTAACCACCAGATCCACAATTTCGTGCGCTTCTGCGAGGCGGTGATCAAGTCACCCACGGTTAGAGCCATAAAGTTGACCACGAGCTATGATCAGGATACCGACCTCAAGGATGTTGCGGAGCACCTGGAAGAGCTCAAGCAGAGCTTGCTAGAGATGGATATCGCACTGGAGGTCAGGATCAACGAGAACCTGCACGACCGCGAGATCCGTACCGACAGCGGCTGGGTAATTAAGATCGGCCGTGGTCTTGACTTCTTTCAGAAGCCGGACAGTTGGTTTGGCATTGGAGCGAACGACCTGACGCTGCGGCGCTGTCTGGAGACTAAAGTCGATATCTTCAAGGCGAAGGGATGATTGCGGGCTGTCCGAGCGGAGTCCTCGCTGAGGTCTTTGCTCGGGCCGTCACAGCCAGTGCTCTGGCAGCTTGATTCCGTAGTTCTTCGCCACGGTCTTTAGCGTAGAGAGGATCTCGACATGCTGAGCTTGATCGGCGACCTGCCATGTGGGACGGCGCTCCAGCAGTCTCTTCAGTTCGTCCAGGTTGTACATGCCCAGGCGGTGGAAGTTGCCCCAGCTGGGAATGCCGAAGAGGTTGTAGATGACCACGGTGGCGTCGCGTTCGCTGGCCAGGCGTTTGTCCCCGCTAAGCTTTTCGGCGGCGGCTTCGGCTTCGTCCCGGTCGTCGTAGGTGTTGAGTAGTTTCATCAGTGTTTGCCTATAGTTCAGTTGGGCGCTGGATTCTGCCTGACTGGTAAAAAAGAACATCCGAGGATCTGTTCAGGTAGAGTCGCTTGTCTGCGACTCTACCTGAACATACGCCTATCGAATTAGCCCCGCTGCAACCGGCTTAGCATCCAACACGCCAGCAACACGACGAAGAGTATTGGCGGAAAGCGCAGCATCAGAATCACCAGCAGCATAAGCGTCAGGCACCCTGCAAGGATGCCTGCGAAAATGAAAACTGCTGCAAAGACGCGCAGAAGCTTCATTTTCGTATTCCTCACAGGTAGCCCAGTTCGGTCAATGACACACAGCCTTCGCGGCCCACGATTATGTGATCCAGCGTCCGCACCCCGACCAGGTTCAGTGCCTCCTTCAGTTTGTGGGTCAGGTTGCGGTCCGCCTCGCTGGGTTCAGGGTCTCCGGAGGGATGGTTGTGCACCAAGACTATGGCTGCGGCGTTGTGTTCCAGGGCTGCCTTAACAACCTCGCGTGGATAAACGCTGGCGCCGTCGAGTGTGCCCCTGAACATTTCCTGAAAGGCGATAACTCGATGTCGGCTATCAAGGTGGAGAAGGGCAAGAACTTCATGCTCGTAATCGCTCAACAGCGACTGCAGGTGACTGAACACCGCCTTCGGTGAGTTCAGTGCTCGCCCCCGGCGCAGACGCAGATTTGCCAACTGGCGGGCCATCAGCAGGATGTCGGTTTCGGTGACCGGAGACTCGATCAGGTAGGTTCCGGTCGAATCACTGGCTTTCAGTTTGTGCAGGCGCATGGCCGGCTCCTTGGTGGTTATCAGTCGGTGGGGTATGGCGCTGGGCTTGCGCCTCCAGCTTCTTGGCCAGGCTGTTTTTCGCAGATTGCAGGGGAGAGTTGGCGGTTGGGGATTGGCTTTCCTCTGCGGGGTAGAACTCCTCGACGATCGCACCGACATCCTCCTCGCTGTCCTCGAACGCGCCATTGCCGAAGCCACGCTGCGCCGCTTCATCCAGTGCGGCTTGAATGAAGCCTGCTGCTTGCCGCTGCGCATCGAGCTCTTTGGCGGCTTGCAGCGCCTCGGCCATGTCCATACCGCCGCGTACTGTCAGGTCGACGTAGAAGATCGGAGTGCCATGGCTCTGGCGAGTGGACTTGCCACGCAGGCGTAGTTCCAGCGGCAGGCACGCCAGGCGGTTGCCGGAAATGGCCTGGAAGTAATGCAGCCGGACGGCGAGGGTGCGGATGCTGTTGAAGCCGGTAGTGCGAAACACAAAGCTACCGAGCGGATCCTCATCACCAATGACTACGTTCAGCCGTCCGTAGGGCCTACAGATATTGCCCTTGGCCAATGGGCATGCATCCGGCGAAGGGCAGGGTAGGGACTGCATACCGTCTTGAGTGACGCGCTTGCAGGTCTCACCGTTGCCCACGCAAAGCGGTCGTCCGGACTGCCGATCAAACAGCGTGTAGTCGGCACGAAAGTTCAGCTCAGGCTCGTTGAACAGCAGGCGCACCGGAATGCTGCGCAGCTTCTCGTCCTTACCCTGACGCAGCCCGTCGTTGAGAGGGTGCAACAGCCAGCCGTCCTTGCCTTGTACTTGGGAGGTGATGGTGAACTGGTCATCCTTCTCCGGCAAACGCTTGCCATTTTTCTCGATGACCTTACCGATGGAGATGCGCCCGAGCACTGGGGGCGTCAGGGATAAGCCTTTCAGCATGGTGGTTCTCCTGGAAATGAAAAAGGCCAGCCACGCAGCGCGAGCTGCATGGACTGGCCAAGGAGAGATGGAGTGAGGAAAGTGAAAATCAGCCGACCAGGAAGCGCCGAGCACCAGCTTTCAGTAGTGGGTACTTGGCCTGCAAGTAAGGCTTGTCCTGGAGCAGCTGAGCGACATCGAGGCCGACGCTGTCCTTGGCTTTGCGCCAACTGACATAGCCGCCGGTGAACTCTGCCCGGCTGGCGTAGCCCATGGCCTGCTGTAATCTCTGCTTGAGCTCGGCCTCGCGCTTTTCCTTGTCGGCAATCGACTGGCGGACGGCCTTGAGCTCGATGAAGGCAGCGCTCAGTCCGGCATGGTCACTGAAGTCTACGACTTGGCCGTTGTCCTCCGGATAAAGGCAGCGCAATGCGGATTCAGCAGA
This sequence comes from Pseudomonas sp. NPDC089428, assembly GCF_044749325.1. Taxonomy (NCBI): domain Bacteria; kingdom Pseudomonadati; phylum Pseudomonadota; class Gammaproteobacteria; order Pseudomonadales; family Pseudomonadaceae; genus Pseudomonas; species Pseudomonas sp. NPDC089428. The sequence continues at coordinate 91,670 of NZ_JBIVHT010000007.1, read as the reverse complement.
GGCGGTGCCATCGGCTGGCGGTGGCGTATCGGTCTCCACGTACTGCCAAAACTTGCGCTCCAGTTCGATCAGGCGCGCGATGAGTTGTTCGTCCCTCTCAATTCGATGGACCTCCAACGTCTGACCGCCGAGCAGCACCGCCACATCTGCAGCCTGTTTGCCGGTGACGGCGAGTTGGTGCATCACTTGAAGCTGAACATACTCGGGGACGCCCTCTTTCCAGAGGCGCGCCCCGTTTATGCCGACGGTCTTGCATTCGAGGATCTGCACATCGTCGGCACCGATCACCTCGCGGTCGATGTTGGCGAGCATCCAAGGCAACTCCGGATCCGAATGCTGCAGCACGGCGTTGATGCGACGGACTTTATGCCTGGTGCGTTTGCTGTAGTGCCAGGCCACGATGGGCTCGAGCATATTCCCCCAGTACATCGGGCTTTCCTCATCGTGGGGATTGGCCTCGGGCATGCCGGCATCGCGATCGGTTTTCTCCAGCCACAGCTCCAGCTGGGACTTGTAGGGATTCAGGCCTACGGCAGCGGCTGCATCCGAACTGCCGATGCCTTGCTTGCGTATCTGCAGCCAGTCCTCGCGAGGCAGCTCCTTGGTGCTGACCAGGCGCAGGGCTGGGCGTTTCTTGGTGGTGCTGCCGTTCAATGACGGTGCTTTCATGGTATTCACCTGCAGATATAAGAAGGCCCGATCAGCACAAGGCTGACCGGGCGCGAGGATTGAGGTGAGTGAGGGTTAAGCGGCGAGCTGCAGCGCAGCATCCAGGGCGCGTTGCTTGATTTGCGCGCCCTGGCCGAACCAGGCCGAGTCCATGCGGTACTCGTTGCTGCGCGCGCGGCGCTCGTGGTCGACGTACTCGGTCACGGCGTTGAGCAGGCCCCAGGCGGTACCGCGCGCCGAGTCCAGCTGGCTACCGCGACCACGACCTTCGTACAGCTCCTGAACCTTGCGCAGGGCGCGCTCGTTGGGCAGTTGCTCCGGCAGTACTCCGGTCGGACTGGTCTCGCACATCACGGTCATGAAGAAGCCCAATGCCTCATGCCACTGCACCTTGCGCTCAGCCAGGGCACGCATGCGGTACATGAAGTCGTCCCATTGCGAGACGGCGATACCGAGTTGCTTCTTCACCGCCTTCGGATCGAAACGGGTGTTGTGCGGCACCTTGATCGCCCGGCAGGTGCCATCCAGGGCGATGGTCAGGGTGTTGTTGCACACGACGCGCACCGTGGTTGGTGTGGCTGTGGTGGCCAGTGTGCCGTCGCAGGAGGTCGCCAGCAGCAGATAGCCATTCACCTGGTCGTTGCCCTTGAGCGCCGCGCCTTGCCCAGTACGCGCCAGCGCCCAGAACTTGCGCCCACCCTTGAGCACGCCGGCCGTTTCCAACTCGTAGCCGGAAACTTCGGTGAGGTCACGATAAAATTCGAGTACCTCTCGGGGCTGCACCGTGTGGTAGCGCTGAGAGACCACCGACAGCGGCGCCTTGCTGTCGGATCGATAGAGCACCTTTTGCTCGGGGAAGGAGTGGATCGCGCCCAGGTGGCCGATGGCATCCGATTTGAAATGCACGGGGCTTTCCAGAATCTGCCAGTCCATTCCAGCTTCGCGTTGCCAGACTTCGATAGGTTGCTTTTGACTGAGCTGATTACCCAGGCCATGCCACGGGGTAGCGCCTGCGTAGGCCATGGTTTCGATGAGATGTGCCATGTTGGTGATTCCTTTTAGTACGGGCAGGCATAAAGCGCTGCGCGAGGCGCAGCACCGGACGGATTAATGAAAAGTAGAGAGGGCCAATCAGGTCGGCAGATTGAAGCGATGACCGCATTGCAGGCAGAGGTTGTGGGCCAAGATGTGGCGGTCGAGTGATTCACCGAGCTGAGCGCCGATCACGCAGCCACCGACACCGCCGGCCAGGCCGCCAAATATGGCACCTGATACGGAGCCGAGGGTGATACCGACCGGTCCGGCGATAGCGCCGATGGCTGCGCCAGTCTGACCGCCAGATAGGGCCGCGCTGACGCCACGCGCAAAACCGCTCACGGTGCCGATGGACGCACCGACCTTCATGGCGTGATGGAAGGAGGCGATTCTAGGGGAGTGGCAGAGAGGGCATTGCAACGACATGGGGGGGAACCTCAATGGTGATGATGTCGTTGGGGTTATGTGTGATTGAAATTTTTTTGAGTCGATTTTTTGCTGAATATCTTTCTCACGTCTGTCTGATCGGTGACCTCACTGTTGATATCTATAGCAATTCATCAGCATTTAAAGGGCCAATTCGCCACTTTTGCTGAAAGAGTAAACGTGCCAAAGAGAAGAGCGTCCGAGGATAAATACAGACTTGAGTTGATGGCGGGCTAATGGCCATCATTGCGTCGGTTAGATAATCAAGAAATCCCTTTACAAGCCGATGACCTCACCAACATTGCGCGTGTTTCAACAGGAGTAGTTGATGAAAGCCCCCCTGATCAAAGACATGGAAACCGCTGTAGCCGGTGTGCTCAAGATCTCAGCCGAGCTGAAGACTCGTAGCAACCCCCGCCCAGCCTTGGTCTCGATCCTGCGCAAACTGCGCATCGCCCGCGAGCTTTCCTCGGTCTACTACATCTGCGTAGCCGGCAGCCAAAGCGCCGGCAAGACCCGCCTGGTCCGCGAACTCTACGAGCTGGGCGATAGCTGGTTGGCAGACAACCAAGGCCGTGGCGAGCGTATCCCGGTGTTCATCCTCGAAAAGGACTGCGACGCGCCCTACGCTGTAGTCGTCAAGTACGACGCCCAAGGCAACGAGCAAGAAGAAGAGATCTCCCAGAGCGTCTTCCGGGCGCTGATCAGCGGCTACGACAATTCTGGCGACCTCGACTGCCTGTTCCCCAAGCTCTACGTCCCACGTCGCTACTTCGACGGCCAGCGCTGCGGCTTCGTACTGCTCCCAGGCTACGAAATGCTGAACCCGGACAACGTCGAGTGGCAGGGCCTCATGCGCCACACCCTGGTGCACTCCCTGGGCAGCATTCTGGTCACCGACCGCACCCGCGTCGCCGACAACAGCCAGAAGCAGATCCTCAACGATCTGGTTGCCCGCTACTTCCCCGATCGCAAACCTGCCATCGCCGTCACCAAGACTGAAACGCTCACCCCAGGGCAGATGGATGAACTGGCAGGCACTGTGGCCGAAGTGTTCCAGATCCGCTCTGACGAGCAAGACCGTGTGATATTCACCGGCGTTGGCGACGACTCCTACCGCTCTGCCTGGAGCAGCCAACTCATCCAAGTCATCAACAAATATACGCTGTCTGCAGGCGGCTCGGACGCAGGTCGTCTGCGGGAGCTGGAGAAGCTGCTGGACACGGAACTGGCAACAGTCAAGGCGGCGCTGGAAAGTGAGTTGGACGCTCAGAGCATTAGCGAACACCTGACCGAGCGCCAGGCCGAGCGGATGCGAGAGGTTTTCACCAAGGCGTCGGAGCGCTACCGGAACCGTTATGCCAAACGGCTGCGCGAGCACACCATGTCCTATCTCAATCAGGTCCAGAAAATTGCTGAGGATAGGTACATTAAGGAAGAAGAGAACTTCACCAACAAGCTTAGGCATGCGGCGAACTTCCTCACGCTGCAATCCGGTGAAAACGAAACCCGTTTCAGGTCGCGAATCATCGATTGCTGGTGCAACGGGACCAAGATTCTGCAATCCCCGCTGGAGTCCGATTACCTGGCCATCTCGGACATGTCCGCGAAAGAAATCGGTATTCAGGAAATCAAATCCACGGAGCTCGCTGCGATCAAGCATGAGGGCCTGAACAAACTGCTGGGTTACGAGGGTGCCTCTCTCGAAGTGCCTGCGGTGGGTACCCAGGAGCTGCAGCATGATCTGCGTCTGCTGCTTTCCAAGGGTAGTACTACCACCAATGACGTCGAGCGATTCAAAGCGGAGCATGTCGAAGAGGTGCTCAAGGCGCTGCCCGCGATGACCATGGAGTACTTCCGTCTCAACCAGGCAGTTGCCATCCGTACTCCTGAGCTGGCCCGCACCGAACTGGAAGCGTTCGATTTCGGCAAGCTCGCTTCGTCCATTCAGCAAGACCTCCCCAAGGTCGCCGCCTCGGCCAAGCCGCTGCTCAATACCCTTGCGGCAATCCTCGCAGTGGACGTGGTCATCGACGGCTCCATCGACACCATCCCGGCCATCGCGGGCACGCTGACGGGCGGCCAGACCGCTGCTGCTTCGCTGGGCGCTTCGTTGTCCATGGCCGCTGCCGGGGCGATCACCCTTGGTTTCATCGCCTATCGCGGTGCTTCCGAAATTCAGCGCTATGATGCGGCGCGCAAGGGCTTCATCGCCGAAAGCCTCAACCAGTTCGCCGAGGCCCATATCAAGAAGGGCCTGGAGCTCTACGACGACCTGATGGAAACCCTCGAAGAGCGCCTGGTGCGCAACCTGCGGGTGGCCTATGGCCTGGGCGCCGACCTCACGGTAAAAGACGCACTGGCACGTGGGTTGAAGCGCCTGGAGCACGCTCGGGTGAACCTGGTCAAAGCCATCGACGATGCGCAAAGCCGCCATGTGGCTTGAGAAATACAGCAACCGCTATCGCTGGGCCTATAACGCGTATCAGCGCTTCATCGACGAAATGGACCCAAGCCTGGCTGGAGACTTCAACCGCTCCAGCCATGTGACGGTCGCCGTCTATGGCGCCACTCAGGTCGGCAAGACCACGCTGATTCTGGATTTGCTGGGCGTGACCGGTGAGGCTCTGGAGCGCGCTTCCAGTGTATTGCGAGGCGATCAACGCATGGGCAAGTCTTCGACGGCCTGTGCGATTCGTTACGGCCGCTCGAAGGATGATCACTGGTACATCGGCGATGACGGTGGGGCGTTGGATGATGAAGCCGCAAGGGTACAGTTTTCCGCGATACGCACTGAGATGGAGGAGGGCTGGGCACAGTCCGTTGAGGTGTTGTCTGTGCGGTTGCCATCGATGTTCTTCGAGCAAGGGGGAGGGGATGCGCTGAGCCTGGACCTGCGCATTCTCGATATCCCGGGCATCAATGCTGTTAACGAGGCTGAGCAGGCTCAGGTCGCGCGAGTGGCGGAGAAGTATGTGGCCACGGCCGATCTGATCTTGCTGGTCGGGCGTGCAGATGACCTGGGCTTCCTTCATCCCAACAAGCTCAAGCTGGCGGCGTTGGGTGACTGGATGCTGCAACCCAACCGCTATCGTGTGGTGCTCTCCTATACGTTCTCGCCTGCCAGTTTCAAGACCTGGTTCGGGCAGGACGAGCGCACGGTGGATCAGGTGAGAGCCTATATTTACCAAGAGCTGGGTACCCACGACTACATGCCGCCGCCGGAAGTGGAAAAGATGTTGTTTCCACTGGAGTTTGGCGACTCGCTGCGAAGCCTCAGTGCCGACCCGGTATATCACCAGAGAGCCGTGAAACTGATCCTGCGGTTGCGAAGTGAATTACTGGCCGGCATCACAAAATCTGCAAGCCCGTACGGGCGTCTGGCCTCCGCATTCAAGATGAAAACCTTGATCGATGTAAGGCTTGAGCGAGAGCAGGTTCAATACGAAAAGCACAGGAAGGAGTTGGAGGTCGCCCTTCAGCAGGCACTGGATGCGCTGATGCAGAGCGAGGGCTTGTTGAATGACTGCCAGAAAGAAAGCGGCGCGCTACATCATCACAGACGTTGCCTGCACCGGTACCTGAAGGTTTACCGGGGCAATGATCTTCGCCGCTACTTCACTCAGCCTTTGCCGAGTACTACGGAATCAGTCAGTGCCCTGAAGTCGCTTGCCATGCAGTTCGAGAACGGTATCCAGGCCAAATGGAAAGCGATGTGTGAGCGCCACGCCCATCGTCAGGCCAATTCCCGACTGGCCGAGCTTTCGCCTCCCACGACCAGCGCGCTGAACAGCTTCTATCAGAAAATGAACGGGTACCTTACCGACGGCTACTGGTGGTCAAGCGAGAACTTCCGTACCGATCACAGCATGCTGCTGGGGGCGGCCGAGAAGGTCGTGGACGCCTACACCGAAGCCGCCACCGAGGAAATTCGCAAGTATATGGAGCATCAGGCGAATGGCCTGAAACGAAAATACTCGGATTACGAGCGGCGGCTTGCCGTGATGAAAACAGCCGTAGCAGAGCGCCAGCAGGCGGTGAAGGGCATACAAGGCAAGCGCCACCATCTTGAACAGGCCCACGCGGAATTCAAAGCGCGCATGCAGTTCAGCATGGAACACTCGCACAAGTTTGAACAATACATCCTCGAAGCGTTCAAGGCCGAGCTCGATCGCGTCCGGGAAGCCATCCGCCGTCCGCTCAATGCGATAGAACAGCTCTACGACATGTTCTACCTCCATGTGCTGCTGGGCGAACTCGACAAAATGCTGGAAGGGAAGAAGTTCTGATGGAACGATCCGATTTGGATGCCGAAATCTTAGCCGCTGATCAAGAGCTGTCAGCGCTGTTGGAAAAGCACATCAATGCGCCGGTGAAGCGAAGCATCGAGGAAGTGAGCGGGGGGCTGTCGCTCACACTCAAGGGCGACTTCGAGTCCACCGTGCTCAGCCTACGGTCGGAGCTGAAAAAGCTGCACAGCGCGTTCGAGGACTTGGGCGACGACCTTGGCAGCGTCCGCCAGGTGTCCAAGCGCATCGAGACACTGGTTCAGAAGGTTGAGTCTGCGCAGGATGGCCGGTTCGAGAATGCTGGCTTGCAGGTTGTCGAAAGCGCTCGCCTGGTTACCGAAGGGATCGCCGGTGTCGAGGAGCGCTTGAGCAAACTTGGCGCCGCCCAACTGCATCACCTGAACGCCGCGTTGAAAGCGCTGGCTGCAGATATTCACAGCCAGCGTGCTGAACGCCGCGATGACCAGCAACAGTCGTTGGCCAGACTGGATGAAATCGCGTCCACGATTGCAGCGCAGCAGGCTCAGTCGCAGACGGTGCAACAGTTGTCCAAGCGGCGCTTTATCTGGATCTGTGCGGCGCTTGGCTTGAATCTTGGTGTTCTCGTAGCCGTATTGGTCAAAGCATTCCTGTAGAGGCTTGCTCGGGTGCCCGGCATTGTCGCGGCGCCCGAATGTTGCAGTCGGATCGTCTTCTTCCTCCTTTTTGAACCGGTCAAGGACAGCCCGTCGTGAGTTCCTCAAAAGTACTTTCTTCCCCTGATACTACTGTGCAACGGCTTCTCGAAGAACGCGAGCAGGAGCGCCAAGCCGACCTGCTCGACCAGGTTGCCTTCACTGATACAGCCAGCGCACCGAAGGCGGTTGCGGTCATCTGGAGCTTCATTCGCTCTTATGACCAGCACCGCAACGAGATGCCGCTGGACCAGTGGCTCACCCAAGAGCTCAAAAAGTACCCGCAACTTTGGCAGGGCAATGCTGAGGTCGAGGCTGTTGCACGTACGTTGATCAACTCGATCTCGCGAACTCATCAGCACAAAGCGTCGTTGCAACAACACCTCGACAAGGGAAAGAGCGCGGTCAATTGGCTGGCCAGAGAGCTGGAACAGGACGTGCAGAACAACCCTGAGTTGAATCCAAGTGAATACGCGGGCCAGGTGCAGAGCATGCTGGCGTCAGCCAATGTGTCGCTGGCGCAAAAACTCGATCCGAGTGTGCGCCATTCCACTGTGCCTGACGATGTCACCGGTAATTCTTCGCCGATTCTTGCTGAAACCCAGCCGACCATCTGGGACGAAACCTCCCGCTTGGAAATTTCCAGGGAGATCAACAAGCAAGCGCTGCTGAATGCCGCCCTGAACGCTTCGTACCACGGTGCCCGTATCCTCGGACAGCGCACCTGGAACTGGTGGCGAGGTGAGGAAAACGCACCCGCAAGCGTGGCGATGCAGGCATTCTTCGACAGCTCGCTGAAGTCGGCCGACCATGTCGGCGCGCAGGTTGCGGTGTCGGGTGGCGTGATGGTTGCGGCAAAAAGTGGCTGGTTGAGCTTTTTCCGCGACGCGTCAGCCGAAGAGGTCGCGACCACGACCTACGTTGGCCTGGAGCGTGCCAAAGCCTTGTACAAGCTCGGGCAAGGCGACATTTTTGCGGATACCGCGATCAACGCCATCGAACAGACCACCATGGTGGCTGCTCGCTCATTGGCCCAGGCCGCTGAACATGAAGGCGCGGCGCTCGGCGCCGAGTGGGGTGCAGCTCTGGGCACTGTGTTTGGTCCAGGAGGTACGGCTATTGGCGGGGTTGTCGGTGGTGTCGTTGGCCGTGCGGCCGGGAAGGCCGTCGGCACCCTGATCGAGAAGGGCGGCCGAAAGGTTATCGAGGTTGCCAGCAAGGTAGTTCGCAAGGTGGTCGGCACACTCAAAGATGTAGCGACGAAGACCGTCGAACGCGTGTCAGATTTCTTTTCGTCGTTGTTTAGTTGAGGCCGAGACATGACTGATAAAAAGAGTTTTGACGCCCAACTGGAAGAGCACTTTCTGGCTGGCGCTCCCGCCATCTACATTCAGTCGGCTGAAGAAGCGCGTGTCGATCAGTTGCTGAACCGACTCAAGGACAAGGTCAAGCTCAAACGCATCCACGAGTGGAACCTTGGCTATGGCTGGGTGGATGTCGAAAACAAGCGCCCCTTGAGTAACCTCGACTCCAGTAAAACAGAGCTGGAACACGCGCTGCTGGCGTTGTTGGATGCAGACCTGGAAGAATCGCTGATCGTCATCAAGGGGGCTCGGCTCGCGCTGGAGAACAACACGCTCGCGGTCGCCCGACTCAAACAGCTGTTGAACTCGATCGAGCGCAACTATGCAGGCGAATGCTCGGTCATTCTGGTCTCGGAAGCCGTGTGCATTCCCGCGCCGATCGAGGCCCAGGTCACGCTCCTGCCTTTGCCGCTGCCGAGCCGTGCTGAAATCAAGACGTTGCTGGCCGAGGTCGAGTCTCGTGGGCAACTGACCGTTCCGGATCACCTCAGTGACCTGGCCGTATCTGGGCTGAGTGGGCTGACCTCCAGCGAGATGGCTCAGTTACTGAGGATGGTTGGGAGACAGACCCAAACCCTCGATGAGAAGTCGTTGAACACAATCCTCCATGAGAAAGAGCAGATCATCGTCAAGAGCGGTGTGCTGGAGATGGTCCGAGTCGATGTGAGCGTAAGCGATATCGGCGGCCTGGAAAACCTGAAGCAGTGGCTTGAGCAACGCTCGACCATCATCCGCCGCCTGGACGAGGCGACAAGCCAGGGCGTCAAGACGCCCAAAGGCGTGCTCATCGCCGGTATGCCTGGCTGCGGGAAATCGCTGACGGCCAAGGTGGCTGCTGGTTTGTTCCAGCTGCCCCTGTTGCGTCTGGATATCGGCTCGCTACTGGGCAAGTACGTTGGGGAGAGCGAGCACAACATGCGGCGCGCACTCAGCATGGCCGAGACTGTCAGCCCCTGCATCTTGTGGGTCGATGAACTGGAGAAAGCGTTTGTAGGCATGGGTGGCGGGAACGCTTCGGAAGTGACTGCACGGCTGCTGGGCTACTTCCTCACCTGGATGCAGGAAAAGACCGGCGCCGTATTTGTCATCGCCACTGCCAACGACATCACCGCATTGCCACCGGAGTTGCTGCGCAAGGGGCGCTTCGACGAGATCTTCTATGTCGGCTTCCCCAACCCTGTGGAGCGCGAAAAGATACTGGGTATCCATCTGGGTAAATCGGGCCAGCGGGTCGCGGATTTAAGGATGGATGAGCTGGTGAATCTCTGTCGGGATTACTGCGGTGCCGATATCGAAAACTCAATCAACGAGGCCGTCGCCAACGCATTCATCAGCGGAGGCGCGTTGACGCAGCAGCACCTGGAGGCCGCTATTCAGTCCACCATTCCTCTGCGTGAAACCTTGCGTGACCAGGTCGGCAAGTACGAGGAGCTGTTCGAGAAGCTGAAGCTGCGCCCGGCGTCCGAGTATCAGGGGTTGAGCGTGGCACAGATGATCAAGCTGGCTGCTGACCCTAACCATGTGAAGCGGGAGGAGGTGGCCCGTAATCCTGATTGCCCTGGTGATCAGTTGGAGAAGCTTTCCATGGATGCGCAGCGCAGTGTGGCGGAAGCGGTCTATACAAATCCGCGGTGTCCTGAGCACGTGCTGTCGATTCGGCTCAACCTCGTCAAGGGTCAACCGCAGTATGACCATGGGATGTTCAAGCTGGCTTGCTTGAATGGCAATGCGCCGCAAGATCTGCTGATACGCATGATCGATGAGGATGTACTCGACGATGATTTACGTGCGTCGTTGGCGGCCTGTGCCAAAGGCGAAGCCCTCCAGTTCAAGTTGGCTCGCGACCGACTTGCGTCGGTGGTGGCTGGCCTGATCTTAAATCCTTCACTACTAACCAGTGTGAAGTCCAAGTTGCTTGAGGAAGGCAAAAGTAGTGTTAAGCAAGCGTTCGCCAGGCACCCCGGTTTGACTGAGGATGAACAGCGTTCGCTGCTCAGTAATGCGAGCCCTGCACTCAGGGGGACCCTCAGCAAAAACCCCAAGCTGTCTGCCGCCTTGCAACTGAATCTCGCCAACGATCCTGATCCGGATGTAAGAGAGAAGCTGGCCAGCAATCCTTCGCTGATCAAAAAGGCTCAGCAAATCTTGGCCGAGGACGGCAGTTATCAGGTCAAGCGAGCACTTTCAGACAATCCAGCGCTCTGCCTTGATCACGAGCAAAAAATGAAGTTTAAGAAGTACATCATGGAGAACAGGCACCTGGGTGGGGGTGGGTTTTTCTCCAGCATTCATAGCAGTTTTTAGCAGTACCCACCCGTGAGCCAGGCTTGTGCTGGCTCACGTTCACACCCCGGCATACCTCAGCTCTCGGGCGCCACTCCCAGCAGCATTTGAACCTGACGCCGCAGTTGCCCCACCAGCTCACGTTCAGCGCGCAACTCGGACCGCAGTTCATTGTTCTCGTGCTCGTGAATCCGAGCGATGCGCTGCACATCCCGATCGTTTCTGACCACATCCCAAACCTCTCCCATCCGCGAGTGCACCAGCACGAGAACGAGCAGAGTGATGCCGCTTAGGCTCAGCAGTGCGAGCTGCAGGGTTTCCATTTATCGCTTCCTTGAGTAGTGGCTGTTTGCCGTTAAGCGAAACGATATGTCTAGTACTGCTACATGTCTATATTGGCTACTTGTACAGGTAAAGGATTGGTGCAGATCCCGCCTGCGCTTGGCTGGCGCGTGGATAGGAGGGTGAAAGCAATGTGCTATCGTGTAGGCCGCGGATGGCATGGTCTTAAGAGGGAAGCGCTCTCGCAATGGAGATTTTCGACCGTCTGCTTGATACGTATAAATACTTTACATATCTAGCGCGTGTTGATCGTAATTGAGCAGACACGTAGGATTTCACGTCACGTCATTTGTCTGGTCGCTACCCACTGCCAATCATTCAGGGCCCACGATGAAACATAAGCAAAGCATGGATCAAATCCGCTGGGACCTTGCCCTGCGCTACCGCCTGATCGAAACGGTGGTCTGGTGGGAGGGGCGCCTGACCACCAACCACTTGATGCAGTGCTTCGGCATCAGCCGGCAGCAGGCATCAAAGGACATCAACACCTACATCACCGACTATGCCTCGAAGAATCTGGTCTACGACAAGCAGATCAAAGGCTACGTGCCAACCCGGCAGTTCAAACCGTTGTTCATCGACGACAGCGCCAGTGCCTACCTGGACCTGCTCAACCACAACGATGAGCGTGCGCCGCATATCGAAGGGTTGAACCTAGCTTACGCGCACACTGAAGTGTTGAAGGTACCCGATCGCTCTGTGAGGCCCGAGGTGCTGCGGCCACTGCTCAAGGCGTGTCGTGAAAAGCGGCGTCTGGACATCGAGTACGTGTCGTTCAAAACCCCGGAAGTGGAAGGGCGCACCATTGCGCCGCACACGTTGGTGTACACCGGGATGCGTTGGCACGTGCGGGCTTACTGCGAGAAGAACCGGGAGTATCGGGACTTTGTGTTGAGCCGTTTTCGAGGCGAGCCGGAGCTGCTCGACGATCAGACGGAAAATGGTGTCGAGCACGACGTGGAGTGGAACACCAAGATCGATGTGATCTTCAAGCCGGACGAGCGCCTGACGCCGGCGCAACGGTCGATCATTGAAGTGGACTACGCGATGACTAATGGGCAGCTTGTGGTCAAAAGCTCACAAGCATTGGCGAAGTACGTAGTGAAACGATTTCACGTAAATCCGAACCAGCATGACGCCCGCCCTGAAGCCCAGCAGTTGGTGTTGGCGAACCGGGCTGAGTTGAAACTCTGGCTGAGCTTAGACTAAGGCGTCCCTGGTCGACCTCGCGGTTTTACCAGGCTAGGCATTAAAGCCGATGTATGAGTCATTATGTTCGAGGATAGATACATTGCCGTTGTTTCGGCTGCGGGGTTGAGCAAAGCCTCATTATCGATCACGCTGATCGCGGATGACCGCCTTTGGCCGTTAGGCTGTTGGGACTGGCTACTTCGAGGCAGTGTCAGCGGATCTAAACGACCTCCCTGTGCCGATTTTCTTGGATAGCTGACACTGACAGATTACCCGTCGCTGCTTCCTGGATATGCTCACTCCACCAGATCATCATCGGTCGTCTCCGCTCGATGTAGTCCGCACGGTTGTAGGCGCTGCGAACCTCGTCTTTATCGACGTGGGCAAGTGCTACCTCGATCAATTCGGGATCCCAACCATGCTCGTTGAGGATGGTGCTGGCCATCGACCGCATGCCGTGGCTGACCAGACGCCCCTCGAAGCCCATTCGTTTCAGCGCCATGTTGGCGGTCTGGCTGTTGCAGTGGGTACGTGGGTTTCGGTCTGCGGGGAACACAAATTCCCGATGTCCACTGTAGGGCCTGATCGCGTCGAGGAGTGCAAGAGCCTGCTCAGTAAGCGGGACAATGTGCGCGCGGCGCTTTTTCATGCGCTCCGCAGGAATCGTCCAGATCTTCTTCTCGATGTCGATATCTGCCCAGCAGGTGGTCGCTGCTTCGACTGGCCGGGTCATGGTGTGAAGCTGCCACTCTATCAGGCAGCGTGTTGTTCTTTTTATGCTGGCATTGGCGATTGCCACCATGAGCTCTTTCAGCTCATCGGGAGGTAGTGCCGCCATGTTTTTCTTTTTCGGTTTCTTGAAAACGGAGCGGATGCCACTGAGCGGGTTCGCGTGAATCAGTCCCGAGTTGACCCCGTAGGTCATGATCTCGTTGAGCCGCTGTGTCAGTCGTTTCACGGTTTCAAGGCTGCCTTTGGTTTCGAGTGGCCGGAGCAGGTTAATGACCTGAGGAGCACTAATGGTCGAGAGTGGGGTGTGTCCCAGATACGGAAAGATGTGCAGCGTGAGGGAGCGCCAGATGTCCTCAGCGTAGGCCTGTGTCACTGCATCCTTTTTCAGCTCATACCAGGCCGTCGCCACGTTCTGGAAAGTGTGCTCAGTCGCTGCCTTCTTAGCTTGCTGCACTGCATCCCGTTTCTCTTTGGGGTCGATGCCGTGAGCGAGGAGCTCGCGTGCCTCAACGGTGCGCTTTCGGGCTTGCGCCAATGAAACTTCGGGGAAGGTCCCGAGGCCCATGTTGATCCGGTTCTTCGTCACCGGGTGCCGGTAGTTGAAGTTCCAGAGCTTAGAGCCATTACTTCTCACTCGCATTTGAAGGCCGTCACCATCGCTTAGGACATAGTCCTTCTCTTGAGGCTTGGCGGCTTTGACTTTGAGGTCCGAGAGGCGGGTGGCTTGAGCGCACATGCGGTATTCCAAGAGCGGTTTCGGTATTCCAAAAATTACCAGTAGATGGCTTGGAATACCACTTGGAATACCGAATGTCGTGGACCCTGCTGGACGCTAACGGACCCTGGTGGCGCTGAAAGCCGCGTATTTACTGGGTTTCAGGCACAAAAAAAGACGTCCATGGACGTCTTTAGATGATTATTTGGTGGAGCCGGGGGGATTTGAACCCCCGTCCGCCAGTACTCCGCTGTCGGTACTACATGCTTAGCCGTGTCTACTGATTTAATCCGCAGCCGCCCGACGGGCAGGGTGCTTTGGATGAGTTGGGTAAGTTTTAGTCGCTTTGCCCCCAACGTGCTACACGACGATCCTGTTCTGTATGACAATCATTTCGGGTTTACAGGCATCCCCTGATGATTGCTGGAGCCGAAGCTACCAGGAGAGCGGGCTCAGCTGCTTACGCAGCGAGAGCGTAGCCCTCGTAGTTTTCGTCATTGGCAACTATAGAAAGTTGCAACAGTGGATTTACGAGTTCTGTTACCAACTCGGCATGCACCTAGAGTTTCGCTACCGGCGTCGAATCCTGATCGGCCCCACACTAGCTCTTGGCTAACGCACCTTACGGCACGTGAGGCTGAGTATACGCCATTGCGCGGGCGACGTCGACAACCGGTCCCGGTCGTCCGCACTGCGAGGGCTCAAGCACCGCTGCCGCCGGCCGAACCGCTGCCTTTCTCAGTCTTTTCCAGGCGCTCCAGCACCTTGCTGGTGATGGCGATGCAGCCTTTGGTGTCACCTGAAGCCTGGGCGGACTTGGCTTTGTCGACCTGCTCGGTGAGGGCTTTGTCCAGGCCTTCGGAGGTAGCGCCGGCGGTGGCCATGCTGTCGTCGATCTTCTGCAGGTTGGTGGTGCACAGGTCATCGGCGGCGAAGGCCGGGGATGCCAGGAGGGTAGCGGCCGCGAAGAGGGCCGAAAGCGCGGTACCTTTCATGGGTGTCTCCTTTTATGGCCGCTGGGAGGTGGGCCTATAAAGGTGGACTGCCGGGGTTTGGCGAGGGTTCAATTGGGGTGATGCCCTGATGGCAGAGTGGATGGCACAGGCTTCGCCCGTGTTCGCGGGCAAGCCCGCTCCCACAGGGGCCGCAGCGCGGCCCCAGGACAGGTCAGATGCTGCGCGGGCGGGTGACGCGGTCTACCAGGTAGACCAGGCCGTGATAGTCGATGCCGCTATGGCTGGACAGGCCGATTTCACAGGTCCGGCTGGTGGAGATACCTTCGCTGCAATACTGCACCGCATCCTTCAGGCTGCGCAGCGAGTGGGCGTTGAGCTCGGGTGTGGTGAAGCCCTTGTCGCCGGCGAAACCGCAGCAGTGGATGCCTTCCGGCACCACCACCTGTTTGCTGCAACGGCGTGCCAGGTCGATCAACGCCTGGCTTTCACCCAGATGCTGGGTGCTGCACGTCACGTGCACGGCCACCGGTTCGTCCTGAGGGGTGAACTCCAGCTTGTCGACCAGGTGGGTGCGGATGAAGCGCACCGGGTCGTACAGGTCGAGCCGGGTTTCGCCCAGGTCTTGTACCAGGCGCAGGGTGCAGGGGCTGGTGTCGCAGTAGATCGGGTCGAGGCCGCCGCGGCTGGCGTGGAGCAGGGCGTTGATCAGCTCCTGGCGTTTGTGCTCGGCCTGCTCGGGGTAGCCCTTGGAGGCGAACGGCTGGCCGCAGCAGAGGCTGTCGGCGTTGTCCGGGAACACCACCTGGTAACCGGCCTTTTCCAGCAGGGCGCGGGTCTTGTCCAGCAGTGAGCTTTGCTCGCGGTCGGCGTAGGCGGGGCCCATCACCCGTGAAACACAGGCGGCAAGGTAGACCACGCGGGGCCGGGCATCGTTGCTCGCCGGGCCGAAGGCCATGGTGCGCAGTGGCTGCGGCATGGCCGGGGTCCATTGCGGCAGGCGGCCTTTGCTTGCCTTGCTCAGTGAGGCGCTAAGGCGGCCGAGGCGTGGGGCGCCGAGCAGCTTGCGGGCGGTGTTGGCGGCGGTCAGGGTGAAGCGGGCGCCGCCCAGGGCGGTGTGGAAATGCTCGGCCAGCCAGTCGGCGGTCTTGGCGTGGTCGGCGGCCTGGCTGCGCAGTTTCTTCACCAGCTCGCCGGTGTTGATACCCACCGGGCAGCGCTGGGCGCACAGGCCGGTGGCGGCGCAGGTGTCGATGCCTTGGTACTGGTAGGTTTGCAGCAGCTCGCGGGTGTCGACGCCAGCGCGTTTCTTTGCCTGGATGTCGCGCCACATGACAATGCGCTGGCGGGGGCTGAGGGTCAGGCCTTTGGAGGGGCAGACCGGTTCGCAGAAGCCGCACTCGATGCACTTGTCGACGATCTCGTCGGCGGCGGGCAGCGGCTTTAGGTTTTTCAGGTGGATGTCTGGGTCTTCGCTCAGCACCACGTCGGGGTTGAGGATGCCGTTGGGGTCGAGCAGGCGCTTGAGCTGCCACATCAGCTGGTAGGCGTCATGGCCCCATTCCAGCTCGACGAAGGGCGCCATGTTGCGGCCGGTGCCGTGCTCGGCCTTGAGCGAGCCGCCGAATTCGACGGCCACCAGCTGCGCGACGTCGTCCATGAAGGCCTGGTAGCGCGCGACTTCCTCGGCACTGTTGAAGCCCTGGGTGAAGACGAAGTGCAGGTTACCTTCCAGCGCGTGGCCGAAGATGATCGCTTCGTCGTAGTGGTGCTTGTCGAACAGCTGGATCAGGCGGTTGACGCCTTCGGCCAGTTGCTCGATGGGGAAGGTGACGTCTTCGATGATTACCGTGGTGCCGGTCTGGCGCACGGCGCCGACGGCGGGGAAGGTGTCTTTGCGGATCTTCCACAGCTGGTTGTACACGGCCGGGTCTTCGCTGAACTCGACCTTCTGTTCCAGCGGGTAGTCGGCGATCGAGGCCATGACCAATTGCAGCTGCTCGTGCAGCAGGCTCTGGCTGGCGGCGCGGGACTCGATCAGCAGCGCGCAGGCATTGTCTGACAGGCCTTTGACCCACAATGGCATGCCCGGCATGTTCTGCACCGAGCGCAGGCTGCGGCGGTCGAGCAGTTCCACGGCGGACACTGGCTGGCGCTTGAGCACGGTCACGGCGCGGCAGCAGCTCTCCACGCTGGGGAACACCAGCAGGGCACTGGCCTTGTGCGGGTGGTCGGGCACGGTGTTATAGGTGACGGCGCTGATGAAGCCCAGGGTGCCTTCGGAGCCGACCAGCAGGTGCTGCAGGATATCCAGCGGCTGGTCGTAGTCCACCAGTGCATTGAGTGACAGGCCGGTGGTGTTCTTCAGGCGGTATTTGTGCCGAATGCGCGCGGCGAGCTCGGTGTTGGCGCGGGTTTCGCGGCCCAGGCGCGCCAGCGCTTCGAGCAGTTCGGCGTGGCTGTTTGCAAAGGCCGCGACGCTGGCCGGGTCTTCGCTGTCCAGGCGGGTGCCGTCGGCCAGCACCAGGCGCAGGCCGGCGAGGGTGTGGTAGGTGTTCTGGGCGGTGCCGCAGCACATGCCGCTGGCGTTGTTGGCGACGATGCCGCCGATCTTGCAGGCGTTGATCGAGGCCGGGTCGGGGCCGATCTTGCGCCCGTACGGGGCCAGCCAGGCGTTGGCCTGGGCGCCGATGACGCCGGGTTGCAGGCGGATCTGCTTGCCTTGGCCACGTATCTCACGGCCGTTCCAGTTATCGCCGAGCACGATCAGTACTGAGTCGCTGATGGCCTGGCCGGAGAGGCTGGTGCCGGCGGCGCGGAAGGTCACCGGCACGCGTTCGCGCTGGGCCAGTTGAATCAGCCCGACCACTTCGTCCTCGGACTCGACGCGCACCACCAGTTTGGGGATCAGCCGGTAGAAGCTGGCGTCGGTGCCGAAGGCCAAGGTGGAGGTCGGGTCGTCGAAACGGCGTTCGGCGGGGATCAGGCGCTCGACATCACGCAGGAACGCAGCGGGCAGGCTCATGCAATCTCCTCGCGGGGCCGCGGCGTCTGGTGCGCGGCGTGCCCCGGTCATTCAGGCGGTACTGTAGAGGGGCGCTCAGGCGCCCAGTTCGCGGACCAGCGACTCGCGGGTGATCTCGCTGATCGACTTGGCGCCGGTCAGCACCATGGCCACGCGCATTTCCTTCTCGAACAGTTCGAGCAGGTTCTTCACCCCGGCCTGACCATGCACGGCCAGGGCCCAGAGGAAGGCGCGGCCGATCAGCACGGTGTCGGCACCGAGGGCGATCATGCGCACCACGTCGAGGCCGCTGCGGATACCGGAGTCGGCGAGGATCTTCAGGTCACCTTTGACGGCATCGGCAATCGCCGGCAGGGCGCGGGCGCTGGACAGCACGCCGTCGAGCTGGCGGCCGCCGTGGTTGGACACGACGATGCCGTCGGCGCCGAACTTGACCGCGTCACGGGCGTCGTCGGCGTCAAGGATGCCCTTGATGATCATCGGGCCGTCCCAGAATTCGCGGATCCACTCCAGGTCCTTCCACGAGATCGACGGGTCGAAGTTGTTACCCAGCCAGCCGATGTAGTCGGCCAGGCCCGTGGGGTTGCCACGGTACTTGGAGATGTTGCCCAGATCATGCGGGCGGCCCATCACGCCAACATCCCACGCCCACTCGGGGTGGGTCATGGCCTGCAGCACGCGGCGCATCGGGCCGTTCGCGCCGCTCATGCCGGAGTGGGCGTCGCGGTAGCGGGCGCCGGGTACCGGCATGTCGACGGTGAACACCAGGGTTTTCACGCCAGCGGCCTTGGCCCGTTCCAGGGCGTTGCGCATGAAGCCGCGGTCTTTGAGCACGTACAGCTGGAACCACATCGGCCGGTCGATGGCGGGTGCCACTTCTTCGATCGGGCACACCGACACCGTCGACATGGTGAACGGAATGCCGTGGGCCGCCGCGGCGCGCGCCGCCTGCACTTCGCCACGACGGGCGTACATGCCGGTGAGGCCGACCGGGGCCAGGGCCACGGGCATGCTCAGGGTTTCGTCGAACAGTTTGGTTTCGAGGCTGAGCTCGGACATGTTCTTCAGCACGCGCTGGCGCAGGGCGATGCTGGCCAGGTCCGAGACGTTGTGGCGCAGGGTGTGCTCGGCGTAGGCGCCGCCGTCGGCGTAGTGGAAGAGGAAGGGAGGCAGCTTGCGTTGGGCCGCGGCGCGATAGTCGGTGGAGGCGGAAATGATCATGGATTCTCGCAGCGTGGGTTGAAGGAGATGCCGGGCGCGTCTGGGCGCCCGGCCCCTTTCACTTTAGTGATGAACCAGCATGCCGGTCAGCCAATAGGCCTGGATCAAGGTGATCAGGCCGACGATGGTGGCGAAGAACAGGCTGTGCTTGACGGTGAAGCGGAACAGGTCGGATTCCTTGCCGACCAGGCCGGTGGCGGCGCAGGCTACGGCAATCGACTGCGGCGAGATCATCTTGCCGGTCACGCCACCGCTGGTGTTGGCCGCAACCAGCAGGGTGTCGTTGACCCCGATCTGGTGCGCGGTGGTTGCCTGCAGCGAGCTGAACAGGGCGTTGGACGAGGTGTCGGAACCGGTCAGGAACACGCCCAGCCAGCCGAGGAACGGCGAGAAGAACGGGAACGCGGCGCCCGTGCCGGCCAGCACCAGGGCCATGGTCGAAGACATGCCCGAGTAGTTGGTGACGAAGGCGAAGGCCAGCACCATGCCGATCGACAGGATTGGCCAGCGCAGCTCCCAGAAGGTCTCTTTGAAAGTGGTCAGACCAGTTTTGAAGTTGATCTTCAGCACCCACATGGAGATCAGCGCCGAGAGGAAGATCGCGGTGCCGGTGGCAGAGATCGGGTCGAGCTTGAACACCGCTGGCATGGCAGTCGGCGCGGTGACGATCGGCGCGGTCTTGATCACCAGCTGGTCGAGGTGCGGGATGGCGAAGTTGAACACGAAGTTGTACATCGCGCCGCCTGGGGCGAAGGCCGCCTTGAACGGCTTCAGGGTCCAGATGGTGACCAGCACGGTGAGGATCAGGAACGGCGACCAGGCCTTGAAGATCTCGCCGAAGCTGTACGGGGTCGGCTGGCTGCCGCTTGGCTGTACCACGGCGGCGCCGACGCTGCCTTTGGCTTCGGCGAACGCGCGCTTGGGCTGCCAGACTTTCAGGAACAGCGTCAGGCAGATCAGGCTGGCCAGGGCCGAGGTGATGTCTGGCAACTCTGGGCCGATGAAGTTCGAGGTGAAGTACTGGGTCACGGCAAAGCTCAGGCCGGCGACCAGGGCCGCGGGCCAGGTTTCTTTCACGCCGCGCAGGCCGTCCATCATGAACACCAGCCAGAAGGGTACGAACAGCGACAGCAGCGGCAGTTGGCGGCCGGTCATGGCGCCGATGTGGAAGGCGTCGATACCGGTGACCTGGCCGGCCACGATGATCGGGATGCCCAGGGCGCCAAAGGCTACCGGTGCGGTGTTGGCGATCAGGCACAGGCCGGCGGCGTACAGCGGGTTGAAGCCCAGGCCCACCAGCAGCGCAGCGGTGATGGCCACCGGGGCGCCGAAGCCGGCTGCACCTTCGAGGAAGGCACCGAAGCAGAAACCGATCAGCAATACCTGCAGGCGCTGGTCGTCGGTGATCGACAGTACCGAGCTGCGGATCACTTCGAACTGGCCGCTCTTGACCGTGAGTTTGTACAGGAACACCGCGGCAACGATGATCCAGGCAATCGGCCAGAGGCCGTAAAGGAAGCCATAACCTGCAGCAGCCAGGGCCATGTCGACAGGCATCTGGAAGGCGAAGATCGCCACCAGGATCGACAGGGCAAGGGTGATGCTGCCAGCCACGTGGCCTTTGAGGCGGAACACGGCCAGGGCCAGGAAGAAGAACACGATAGGGATGACTGCCGCCAGCGCGGACAGGCCGAGACTACCAAGCGGGGTATAGAGTTGTTGCCAGGTTTGCATATGGGGTGGCCCCTAATTGTTGTTGGTCAGGCACTGGCATTGGATAATTGGTAAGACCAATTTACAATGGCTGGTCGCTAGGTTAAAAGCGCTGTCGTGGGTGTGTCAATTTGTCCCGTGCAAAACTTTGGTCGTGGGTCGATGAACGGGCGCTTGGAGCCTTGTGAAAATCGTCGGCTGATACGTGCTGGCGCGGCGTGGATCGGCGAGAATAGACGCCCCCTGAAATTGGCCGGGGGTTTGTGGAGAGCATGTGATGGTTTTTGATCAGGTCCGCCAACGGCGCCTGTCCGACGACATCGTCGATCGGTTGGAAGGGATGATTCTGGAAGGCACGCTGACCTCCGGGCAGCGGCTGCCGGCCGAGCGTGTCCTGGCCGAACAGTTCGGTGTGTCGCGCCCGTCACTGCGTGAGGCGATTCAGAAGCTGGTGGCCAAGGGGCTGCTGGTGAGCCGCCAGGGGGGTGGCAATTACGTAGCCGAATCGCTCGGCTCGACGTTCAGCGACCCATTGCTGCAGTTGCTCGAGCAAAGTGCCGAGGCGCAGCGCGACCTACTCGAGTTTCGCCATACCCTGGAGGCGTCGTGTGCCTATTACGCGGCCCAGCGAGCCACCGAGCCGGATCGTGCGCGCCTGAAGGCAGCGTTCGATACCTTGCAGGATTGCTACGCGCGGGCTGACGAGGTGACGCGGGCGGAGGAGGGCGCGGCCGATGCGCGCTTCCACCTGGCGATTGCCGAGGCCAGCCATAACGCGGTTTTGCTGCATACGATCCGTGGCTTGTTCGACCTGCTCAAGCGCAACGTGGTGACAAACATCGGTGGCATGTATCAGCAGCGCACGGAAACACGCGACATGCTGATCAGTCAGCACCGCGAGTTGTACCTGGCGATTGTCGAGGGCAGGGCGGAGGATGCGCGGGAGGTGTCCAGCCGGCACATTCTGTATGTGCAGGAGGTGCTGGAAGAGGCGCAGGACGAGGCCCAGCGGGTGGCGCGAGCGGAGCGGCGCAGCGGGCGCTAAGCTCGGTGCTGGATTCATCGCGGGGCAAGCCCGCCCCCACAGGTGCTGCGCTGAATTTGAATTCGACGCTATCTCTGTGGGAGCGGGCTTGCCCGCGAAGAGGCCGGAACAGGCTTAAGAAGATTTACTCTTCCTTGCCCTTGTTCCGCACCGCACGCTGCAGCTCGCGGTTGGAGTCGCGTTCGCGCATGGTGTCGCGCTTGTCGAACTCCTTCTTGCCCTTGCCAAGCGCGATCTCGCACTTGATCAGGTGCTTGCTCCAGTACAGCGCCAGGGCCACGCAGGTGTAGCCCTTCTGCGCCACGGCGGCCTCCACGCGCTCGAGCTCGCGCTTGTTCAGCAGCAGCTTGCGGGTGCGCGTGGGGTCGGCGATGACGTGGGTGCTGGCGGTGGTCAGCGGGGTGATGTGGCTGCCGAACAGCCAGGCTTCGCCATCCTTGAGCAGCACGTAGCTGTCGGTCAGGTGCGCCTTGCCGGCCCGCAGGCTTTTTACTTCCCAACCGGACAGGACCAGTCCGGCCTCGAACTTGTGTTCGATGAAGTAATCGTGTCGCGCCTTTTTGTTTTGCGCGATGGTCCCGGTCGGATGTTTCTTTTGTTTAGCCATAGGGGCGGCATTATAGGCAAGTCATCACGTGGTCGGCTATGGGATTTCGGTGTGCTTGAGCCACTGCAATGAATACCGGACAATACAAGGCCTGTTCTATGCACAGAACCTGTTTTCGGCACGCTGCGAAGCGCCGCCAACCAGCCTTGGAAGTGACGCCTGGATGACTACCCATATTCAACGCTCCGCCCTGCTGCCGTACCCTGCCCAGGCGCTCTACGATCTGGTCAATGATGTGGCCAGCTACCCTGAATTTCTGCCCTGGTGCTCGGCGTCGACGGTGATCGAGGCCAGTGGCACGCACATGCGGGCGAAGCTGGAAGTGGCCAAGGGCGGCATGAGTCAGCAGTTCGTCACCAGCAATGTGCTGGTGCCGGGGCAGTCCATCGAGATGAACCTGGAAGAGGGGCCGTTCACCCAGCTGCATGGCCTGTGGGTGTTCAAGCCACTCGGTGAAAAAGCCTGCAAGATCAGCCTGGACCTGACCTTCGACTATGCCGGGGCGATCGTGCGAGCCACGCTGGGGCCGCTGTTCAACCAGGCGGCCAATACCCTGGTGGATGCCTTCTGCCAGCGTGCCAAGCAGCTCAATGGTTAAAGTCGAGGTGGCCTACGCCACGGCCGAGCGCCAGTGGCTGTTGGCCTGTGACGTGCCGGATGGGACGACCGTGCGTGAAGCGCTACGCCTGTCCGGGATTGCCGTGCAGGTTGGCGGGCTGGATGTCGAGCAATGCCCTGTGGGCATTTTCGGCAAGCAGGTAGCGGACGCGCACGAGCGCCTGGTCGAGGAGGGTGATCGCCTGGAAATCTACCGGCCCCTGCTGCTCGACCCCAAAGAGGCGCGCAGGCAGCGCGCTGCACAGGCCAAGGCCAAGCGCTAGCTGAACTGGCTGGCAATAAAAAGCCCGGACCATGGTCCGGGCTTTTTCATCTGGCCGGCAATTACTGCGGCGAGGTTTCCAGCGGTGCCGGTGTCGGCACTGGGGTGGTCTCGATGGTGTCGATCTCGCGCTGGATGGACTCTTCCGTCGAGCCTGGCTTGGCGGGTTTTTCTACCGGCTGCGGCTTGGCCTGCTCTGGCTGGGTGCTCGGGCTGACAGTTGTGTCGCTGCTGCCGCCGAGGATTTCCTGGTCGCGGCTTACGCCTGGCATGAAATCCCCGGACAGGCTGACCAGTTGGTCGCTGTCGTTGAAGAAGATGCTCATGCGTTCCTGCTGGCGTTTGCCGCCACCCGGTTGCAGGCTGTACAGATAATCCCAACGGTTGGTGTTGAAGGTGTCCTGAAGCAGCGGGTTGCCCATGATAAACCTTACTTGCCGACGGGTCATTCCGGGGCGTAATTGGTCTATCATGTCTTGCGTGACGACATTGCCCTGCTGGATGTCGATTTTGTAAACCCCGGGAAACGAGCAACCGGCGAGTGCGAGCAGTCCCGCGAGGGCGAGGCTGTTTAGCAAGAGCTTGGTGTTTTGCATCGGTGGGCGACTTCCACTATCTTGGCTGGACAACGTAAACCCCGATCATACCCGTATTAAGAGAAGCTGCGAAGCAGCATCGGCGAGAAAGCTGACCATGGTTGAAAATAGCGAATTGCGCAAAGCCGGTCTCAAGGTGACACTGCCTCGAGTCAAGATCCTTCAAATGCTCGACTCTACCGAGCAACGTCACATGAGCGCCGAGGATGTCTACAAGGCGCTGATGGAGGCTGGCGAGGACGTCGGTCTGGCAACCGTCTATCGCGTACTGACCCAGTTCGAAGCGGCTGGCTTGGTGGTGCGCCACAACTTCGACGGTGGCCACGCGGTGTTCGAGCTGGCTGACGGCGGTCACCACGACCATATGGTCAACGTGGATACCAGTGAAGTGATCGAGTTCATGGACGCTGAAATCGAGCGTCGCCAGAAGGAGATCGTGGCCGAGCATGGCTACGAGCTCGTGGACCACAATCTGGTCCTCTATGTACGTAAGAAAAAGTAACGATTTAGCGCGTTATGTATGACAAAGGCGACCTTCGGGTCGCCTTTGTGCGTTTGGGGCAGGCAGAAAGATGCACCGCTTCTACTGGCCTTTTCGCGGGCAAGCCTGCTCCCACAAGTACTGCACAAGCTTTGAGGTCTATGAGAACCCTGTGGCAGCGGGCTTGCCCGCGAATTGGGCGAAGTAGATCTCAAGCCTTGCCGGAAACCACCATCTTGCGCGCATGGGCCAGGGATTCCTTGGTCAGGTCGATGCCGCCGAGCATCCGCGCCACTTCCTCGACCCGCTCGCGCTTGCCCAAACTAGCCACTGCGGTGTGGGTGGTATCGCTGTTGCGCACCTTGTGCACGAACAGGTGATGGTGACCCTGCGCGGCCACCTGTGGCAAGTGCGTCACGGTCAGTACCTGCCCGCGCTCACCCAGGCGGCGTAGCAGTTGGCCAACGATTTCGGCTGTTGGGCCGCCAATGCCGACATCCACTTCGTCGAATACCAGGGTGGGAATGCGCGAGGTCTGCGCCGTGATTACCTGGATCGCCAGGCTGATACGCGACAGCTCGCCGCCGGACGCCACCTTGGCCAGGCCCTTGAGCGGTTGCCCGGGGTTGGCGCTGACCAGCAATTCGATCTGCTCCAGGCCGTGCGGTGACAGGTCGTTGCCTTCGTTGGGCGTGAGTTCGATGCAGAACCGGCCGCCCGGCATGCCCAGGCGCTGGATTTCCTGCTCGACCGCGACGGCCAGCTGTTTGGCTGCCTGCTGGCGCAGGCTGCTCAGCTCCAGTGCCTTCTCTTTATAGTGCTGGGCAAAGGCGCCGAGCTCCTCGCCCAGGCGCTCGATCGACTCGTCGCTGGCGTTCAGGCCTTCCAGTTCGTCCATCAGCTGTTGTTGCAGGTGCGGCAGCTCGGTGGGGTGCACGCGGTGCTTGCGCGCCAGCGTATAGATTGTGTCCAGGCGCTCTTCCAGGGCTTGCAGGCGCATGGGGTCGGCATCGAAGTTGTCGAGGAAGCGGTTGAGTTCACCCATCGCTTCTTCTACCTGAATCTGTGCGCTGGCGATCATGTTCGCGGCCTCGCCCAGTGCGCGCGGGGCGTTCGCTGCGGCGCCGAGGCGGTTGAGGCTGGAGGTGAGGGCGCTGAGCACGTTGCCCGAATCGCTCTCGCTGCACTGGTCGATGACCTGGCGGCAGATGCCGAACAGGGCTTCGGCGTTGGTCAGGTTCTTGTGCTCCTGCTCCAGTTGCTCCAGTTCGTTTTCGCCCAGCCCGAGGTTGTCGAGCTCTTCAAGTTGATAGCTGAGCAGTTGATGGCGGGCGCGTTGCTCGTCGCCGGAATTGCTCAGCCGCTCGAGCTCCAGGCGGGTCTGGTTCCAGCGCTTGGCGGCAAGCTGCACCTGGCGGGCCAGGTCGATGGCGCCGGCGTATTCGTCCACCAGGCGGCGATGGGTGTCGGTCTTCAGAAGCGACTGGTGTTCATGCTGGCTGTGGATGTCGATCAGCAGCTCGCCCAGTGCCTTGAGGTCGCCGAGCGGGCAGGGGGTGCCGTTGATGTAGCCGCGGCTGCGGCCTTCGGCGGTGATCACCCGGCGCAGGATGCACAGTCCGTCGTTGTTCAGGTCGCGCTCGGCCAGCCAGGCATGGGCTTCGGGGATGTCCACCAGGTCGAACGTGGCAAGGATGTCTGCCTTGTCGGTGCCGGGGCGCACCACGCCACTGTCGGCACGGTCGCCCAGGGCCAGGCCGAGGGCGTCGAGCATGATCGACTTGCCCGCACCGGTCTCGCCGGTGATGACCGACATGCCGCGGGCGATTTCGAGGTCGAGGTGCTCGACGATGGCGTAGTTGTGAATGGACAGGTGCACCAGCATGGGGGCGGCTCCCGAAGTTCAGGTCTGGTTATTTATACAGTACTTTTTTCAGCCCTGCCAATGCCCTCTGGCGGATTCTGTTGCGGCCTGCAAAACCTACTTGCCCCTTGAAGCTGGTTTTTCCGGCCCCATATAGCCGGCAGACACGGCGAGCTTTGCTCGTACAACAGAAATTGCGGAGGAGAGAACCCATGGCTGACGAACAGCTGAACGAACAGGACCTTAATGCCGAAGAGGCTGGTGCAGTGGATAACGGCGCCCGCGTTCAGGAGCTCGAGGAGCAGCTGGCCGCCGCCAAGGATCAGTCCCTGCGTGTCGCTGCAGAAGCGCAGAACAGCATTCGCCGCGCTGAACAGGAAGTCGACAAGGCCCGCAAGTTCGCCCTCGAGAAGTTCTCTGGCGACCTGCTGCCGGTGATCGACAGCCTGGAGATGGCCCTGACCCACCTCGACCCTGAAGACGAGCAGGTCAAGAGCACCCGCGAAGGCGTCGAGCTGACCCTGAAGATGTTCCAGGACACCCTCAAGCGCTACAACCTCGAAGCCATCGACCCGCACGGCCAGCCATTCAATGCCGAGCACCACCAGGCGATGGCCATGCAGGAAAGCGCCGACGTCGAGCCAAACAGCGTGCTCAACGTGTTCCAGAAGGGCTACCTGCTCAACGGTCGCCTGCTGCGCCCTGCCATGGTGGTGGTGAGCAAGGCGCCGGCGGCCCCGCAACCTTCTATCGATGAGAAGGCTTGAAATCTGTCGGGGCATCCCCATCTAGGTGTCAAGCGTTCAAGTATTACCGCAGTTGGCCAGAAGTAGCCGCTGCCACCAAATTCAAGTTTCGGGAGAGATAACATGGGCAAAATCATCGGTATTGACTTGGGGACCACCAACTCGTGCGTCTCCATTCTGGAAAACGGTAACGTCAAGGTCATCGAAAACGCCGAAGGCGCGCGTACTACCCCTTCGATCGTGGCCTACGCCAACGACGGCGAAATCCTGGTGGGTCAGTCGGCCAAGCGCCAGGCTGTCACCAACCCGCACAACACGCTGTTCGCAGTGAAGCGCCTGATCGGCCGCCGCTTCGAAGAAGACGTCGTGCAGAAAGACATCAAGCTGGTTCCCTACAAGATCGTCAAAGCCGGCAACGGTGACGCCTGGGTAGAAGCCGCCGGCAAGGAAATGGCACCGCCGCAGATCAGTGCCGAAGTCCTGAAGAAAATGAAGAAGACCGCCGAAGACTACCTCGGCGAGCCCGTTACCGAAGCGGTCATCACCGTTCCGGCGTACTTCAACGACAGCCAGCGCCAAGCCACCAAGGACGCCGGTCGCATCGCTGGTCTGGACGTAAAACGTATCATCAACGAACCGACCGCTGCTGCGCTGGCTTACGGCATGGACAAGGCCAAGGGCGACCACACCGTCATCGTTTATGACCTGGGTGGTGGTACCTTCGACGTTTCGGTCATCGAAATCGCCGAAGTCGATGGCGAGCACCAGTTCGAAGTGCTGGCTACCAACGGCGACACCTTCCTGGGTGGCGAAGACTTTGACATGCGCTTGATCGACTATCTCGTCGACGAGTTCAAGAAAGAGTCCGGCATGGACCTGAAGAACGATCCACTGGCTCTGCAGCGCCTGAAAGAAGCCGCTGAAAAAGCCAAGATCGAGCTGTCCTCCGCTCAGTCGACCGACGTTAACCTGCCGTACATCACTGCAGATGCCACCGGTCCCAAGCACCTGAACGTGAAGATCTCTCGCGCCAAGCTGGAGTCGCTGGTCGAAGACCTGGTCAACCGTACCATCGAGCCTTGCCGCATCGCCCTGAAAGACGCCGGCATCGACGCTGGCAAGATCGACGACGTGATCTTGGTCGGCGGCCAGACCCGTATGCCAATGGTGCAGAAGGCCGTTGCCGACTTCTTCGGTAAAGAAGCGCGCAAAGACGTCAACCCGGACGAAGCCGTGGCCATGGGTGCTGCCATCCAGGGCGCCGTACTGGCCGGTGACGTGAAAGACGTACTGCTGCTGGACGTCAGCCCACTGACCCTGGGTATCGAAACCATGGGTGGCGTGATGACCGCGCTGATCGAGAAGAACACCACCATTCCGACCAAGAAGTCGCAGGTGTTCTCGACTGCCGACGACAACCAGAGCGCCGTGACCATTCACGTGCTGCAAGGTGAGCGTAAGCAGGCTGCGCAGAACAAGTCGCTGGGCAAGTTCGACCTGGCTGACATTCCGCCAGCGCCACGTGGCGTGCCGCAGATCGAAGTGACCTTCGACATCGATGCCAACGGCATCCTGCATGTCGGCGCCAAAGACAAGGCCACTGGCAAGACCCAGTCGATCGTGATCAAGGCCAACTCCGGCCTGTCGGACGAAGAAATCGAGCGTATGGTGCGTGACGCCGAGGCCAACGCCGAGGAAGACCGCAAGTTCGAAGAGCTGGCCGCTGCCCGTAACCAGGGTGACGCGCTGGTGCACTCGACTCGCAAGATGGTCGCTGACGCCGGTGACAAGGTCACTGCTGAAGAGAAAACCGCGATCGAAGCGGCCGTGGTTGCCCTGGAAGCCGCTGTCAAAGGCGACGACAAGGCTGCCATTGACGCCAAGGTCGAAGAGCTGTCCAAGGTTTCGGCTCCGGTTGCTCAGAAGATGTACGCTGAGCAGCAGGCCGAACAGCCTCAGGGCGGCGCTCAGCAAGCCGAACCGGAAGCCAAGCACGATGACGTGGTTGACGCCGAGTTCGAAGAAGTGAAAGGCGACGACAAGAAGTAATCGTTGCATGCTGTCGACCAGTTCACCGGCTTGTGCCGGTGAACTGGTAGGATGTCGCCGCGCGGGGGCTTGCTCCCGCGTTGGCGTATCTGGAATTCGAGATTTTTTACAGCATTTGTCCGGGCCATTCGTGGTTTGCAGGCAGGTGCTGATGGCGCGGCGCAGATGCCAGACGCCCCACAAGGTGCAAATGACCTATGTCCAAGCGTGATTATTATGAGGTCCTGGGTGTCGAGCGCGGCGCCAGCGAAGCTGACCTCAAGAAAGCCTATCGCCGCCTGGCGATGAAGTACCACCCGGACCGTAACCCGGGCGATAAAGAATCGGAAGACAAGTTCAAGGAAGCCAACGAGGCCTACGAAGTACTGTCTGATGCGAGCAAGCGTGCAGCGTTCGACCAGTACGGCCACGCCGGCGTCGACCCGAGCATGGGTGGCGGTGGTGCTGGCTTCGGTGGCGCCAACTTCTCCGACATTTTCGGCGATGTGTTCAGCGACTTCTTCGGTGGTGGTCGCGGCGGTGGACGTGGCGGTGCCCAGCGCGGCAGCGACCTGCGCTACACCCTGGAACTGAACCTGGAAGAAGCGGTGCGTGGCACCACGGTCAGCATCCGCGTGCCAACGCTGGTCAACTGCAAGCCGTGTGACG
The DNA here is from genome assembly GCF_044749325.1 of Pseudomonas sp. NPDC089428. NCBI lineage: Bacteria > Pseudomonadati > Pseudomonadota > Gammaproteobacteria > Pseudomonadales > Pseudomonadaceae > Pseudomonas > Pseudomonas sp. NPDC089428. The sequence goes on along the minus strand of NZ_JBIVHT010000007.1, from coordinate 62,122 downwards.
GCTCCGGCGCCAAGAAGGGATCGACCCCGTCGACCTGCCCGACCTGCGGCGGTATTGGCCAGGTGCGTATGCAGCAAGGCTTCTTCTCGGTGCAGCAGACCTGTCCGCGCTGCCATGGCCAGGGCAAGATCATCACCGACCCGTGCACCTCGTGCCACGGCGAAGGGCGTGTCGAGGAATACAAGACCCTGTCGGTCAAAGTGCCTGCGGGTGTCGATACCGGCGACCGCATCCGCCTGTCCGGCGAGGGCGAGGCGGGCACCCATGGTGGTCCGACCGGCGACTTGTACGTCGTGATCAGCGTGCGTGAGCACGAGATCTTCCAGCGTGATGGCAAGCACTTGTACTGCGAAGTGCCGATCAGCTACACCGATGCCGCCCTCGGTGGCGAGCTGGAAGTGCCGACCCTCGATGGTCGCGTGAAACTGAAAATTCCGGAAGGCACCCAGACCGGCAAGCAATTCCGCTTGCGTGGCAAGGGCGTGGCGCCGGTGCGTGGCGGTGGTGCGGGTGACCTGCTGTGCCGTGTGGCGGTGGAAACCCCGGTCAACCTCAGCCGCCGTCAGCGTGAATTGCTCGAAGAGCTGCGCAGTTCGCTGGAAGGCGACAGCTCCCATTCACCCAAGGCCAGTGGCTGGTTCGATGGCGTGAAACGCTTCTTTGGCGATCTTTGACAAGGAATAGGCTATGCGACGTATTGCGGTAATGGGCGCAGCAGGGCGGATGGGCAAGACCCTCATCGAAGCCGTGCAGCAAACCCCTGGTGCGGGGCTGACGGCGGCAATCGATCGTCCTGACAGCTCCCTCGTCGGCGCTGATGCCGGTGAACTGGCGGCCCTCGGCCGGATTGGCGTTCTGCTGTCCGATGACTTGGCCAAGGTCGCCGACGAATTCGACGTGTTGATCGATTTTACTCATCCGTCAGTGACCCTGAAGAACCTGGCCTTCTGTCGTAAACACGGCAAGGCGATGATCATCGGCACCACCGGTTTCACCGTCGAGGAGAAGCAGTTGCTGGCCGAAGCGGGCAAGGATATCCCGATCGTGTTCGCGGCCAACTTCAGCGTGGGCGTCAACCTCAGCCTCAAGCTGCTGGATATGGCGGCACGGGTGCTGGGCGATGATGTCGACATCGAGATTATCGAGGCGCATCACCGGCACAAGGTCGATGCCCCTTCAGGTACCGCGCTGCGCATGGGTGAAGTGGTTGCCAATGCGCTGGGGCGTGATCTGCAGGAAGTGGCGGTCTACGGCCGTGAAGGTCAGACCGGCGCACGTGATCGCAAGACCATCGGTTTTGCCACTGTGCGTGCCGGCGATGTGGTAGGTGATCACACCGTGCTGTTTGCCGCTGAAGGCGAGCGTCTGGAAATCACCCACAAGGCCTCCAGCCGCATGACCTTCGCCAAGGGAGCGGTGCGTGCGGCGCTGTGGCTGGATGGGCGCGAGCCGGGCCTGTACGACATGCAGGACGTGCTCGAGCTGCGCTAAGTCGTTCAAGCGGGCTGGCCTCTTCGCGGGTAAACCCGCTCTCACAGGATTGATGCAGGGCTTAGGCGCTGTGCGGCCCCTGTGGGAGCGGGTTTATCCGCGAAACAGGCGACGCCGATGTCAGTCTGTCGCAATCATGTGTCTTGGAGGCACATATGCGGTAGACCGAAAACGCACTTTTCTGTAAGCTACAGCTTTAGTGTGTCCACTAAAAGCGCGCAGCGAATTGAATTCAGCACATAAAAGCGGGGTGACGTGTCCATACGTCACTCCGCTTTTTTGCAACCTGCGATCGCCCTTTCATGCTTGATTTACGGGAGGTCTTCTTGACAAAGCCAGCCATACTCGCCCTTGCCGACGGCAGTATTTTCCGCGGTGAAGCTATCGGTGCCGACGGTCAGACCGTTGGTGAGGTGGTATTCAACACCGCTATGACCGGCTACCAGGAAATCCTTACAGACCCTTCCTACGCGCAGCAAATCGTTACCCTGACCTACCCGCACATCGGCAACACCGGCACCACGCCGGAAGACGCCGAGTCGAACCGTGTCTGGTCCGCTGGCCTGGTCATCCGTGACCTGCCGCTGCTGGCCAGCAACTGGCGTAACACCCAGTCGCTGCCTGAGTACCTCAAGGCCAACAACGTCGTCGCCATCGCCGGCATCGACACCCGTCGCCTGACCCGTATCCTGCGCGAAAAAGGCGCTCAGAACGGCTGCATCCTGGCTGGTGACAACATCAGCGAAGAAGCCGCCATCGCTGCTGCCCGCGGCTTCCCTGGCCTGAAGGGCATGGACCTGGCCAAGGTCGTTTCCACCAAGGAGCGCTACGAATGGCGCTCCAGTGTGTGGGAGCTGAAAACCGACAGCCACCCGACCATCGATGCTGCCGACCTGCCGTACCACGTGGTCGCCTTCGACTACGGCGTCAAGCTGAACATCCTGCGCATGCTGGTCGCCCGCGGCTGCCGCGTGACCGTGGTGCCTGCCCAGACCCCGGCCAGCGAAGTGCTGGCGCTGAATCCGGATGGCGTGTTCCTGTCCAACGGCCCTGGTGATCCGGAGCCATGCGACTATGCGATCCAGGCGATCAAGGAAATCCTCGAGACCGAGATTCCGGTATTCGGCATCTGCCTCGGTCACCAGCTGCTGGCCCTGGCCTCCGGCGCCAAGACCGTGAAGATGGGCCATGGTCACCACGGTGCCAACCACCCGGTCCAGGACCTAGACACCGGCGTGGTCATGATCACCAGCCAGAACCACGGTTTCGCCGTTGACGAAGCCACCCTGCCGGGCAACGTCCGTGCCATTCACAAGTCGCTGTTCGACGGCACCCTGCAGGGTATCGAGCGTACCGACAAGTGCGCGTTCAGCTTCCAGGGCCACCCTGAAGCGAGCCCAGGCCCGACCGACGTCGCGCCACTGTTCGATCGTTTCACCGATGCCATGGCCAAGCGCCGCTGAGCATCCTGCATCAAGGCCCCGGGCCGGCTCGCGCCGCGCCCGGAAGCGCCTGACCCAGATTGTTCAAGACGGCTTGCCGACTGACCCGCGGATTTGAGTGACAACCATGCCAAAACGTACAGACATCAAAAGCATCCTGATTCTCGGCGCTGGCCCGATCGTGATCGGCCAGGCCTGCGAATTCGACTACTCCGGCGCCCAGGCTTGTAAAGCCCTGCGCGAGGAAGGTTTCCGCGTCATCCTGGTGAACTCCAACCCAGCCACCATCATGACTGATCCGGCCATGGCCGACGCCACCTACATCGAGCCGATCAAATGGCAGTCGGTGGCCAAGATCATCGAAAAAGAGCGCCCGGACGCCGTACTGCCGACCATGGGTGGCCAGACTGCACTGAACTGCGCCCTGGACCTGGAGCGCCACGGTGTTCTGGAAAAATTCGGCGTCGAGATGATCGGTGCCAATGCCGATACCATCGACAAGGCCGAAGACCGTTCGCGCTTTGACAAGGCCATGAAGGACATCGGCCTGGAGTGCCCGCGCTCCGGTATCGCCCACAGCATGGAAGAGGCCAATGCGGTCCTCGAGAAGCTCGGCTTCCCGTGCATCATCCGTCCGTCGTTCACCATGGGCGGCACTGGTGGTGGTATCGCCTACAACCGTGAAGAATTCGAAGAAATCTGCACCCGTGGTCTGGACCTGTCGCCGACCAAAGAGCTGCTGATCGACGAATCGCTGATCGGCTGGAAGGAATACGAGATGGAGGTGGTCCGTGACAAGAAGGACAACTGCATCATCGTCTGCTCCATCGAGAACTTCGACCCGATGGGCGTGCACACCGGTGACTCGATCACTGTCGCACCTGCGCAAACGCTGACCGACAAGGAATACCAGATCATGCGCAACGCCTCGCTGGCGGTGCTGCGTGAAATCGGTGTGGAAACCGGCGGTTCCAACGTGCAGTTCGGTATCTGCCCGAACACCGGCCGCATGGTCGTGATCGAGATGAACCCGCGCGTTTCTCGTTCGTCCGCCCTGGCTTCCAAGGCCACCGGCTTCCCGATCGCCAAGATCGCCGCCAAGCTGGCCATTGGTTACACTCTCGACGAACTTCAGAACGACATCACCGGCGGTCGCACTCCAGCGTCCTTTGAACCGTCGATCGACTACGTCGTCACCAAGCTGCCACGCTTCGCCTTCGAGAAATTCCCGAAAGCCGACGCCCGCCTGACCACCCAGATGAAATCCGTGGGTGAAGTCATGGCCATCGGCCGTACCTTCCAAGAGTCCCTGCAGAAAGCCCTGCGCGGTCTGGAAGTCGGCGCCTGCGGCCTCGACCCGAAAGTCGACCTGGCCAGCCCTGAAGCCGCCAGCATCCTCAAGCGCGAACTGACCGTGCCGGGCGCCGAGCGTATCTGGTACGTCGCCGACGCCATGCGTTCGGGCATGACCATCGAGGAAATCTTCCAGCTGACCGGCATCGACCTTTGGTTCCTGGTGCAGATGGAAGACCTGATCAAGGAAGAAGAGAAGGTCAAGACCCTGGCCCTGTCGTCGATCGACAAGGACTACATGCTGCGCCTCAAGCGCAAGGGCTTCTCGGACCAGCGCCTGGCCAAGCTGCTCGGCATCACCGACAAGAACCTGCGCCGTCACCGCCACAAGCTGGAAGTGTTCCCGGTGTACAAGCGCGTCGACACCTGCGCCGCCGAGTTCGCCACCGACACCGCCTACCTGTACTCGACCTATGAGGAAGAGTGCGAGGCCAACCCGTCGACCCGTGACAAGATCATGATCCTGGGTGGTGGCCCGAACCGTATCGGCCAAGGTATCGAGTTCGACTACTGCTGCGTACACGCTGCACTGGCGCTGCGTGAAGACGGTTACGAGACCATCATGGTCAACTGCAACCCGGAAACCGTCTCCACCGACTACGACACCTCCGACCGTCTGTACTTCGAGCCACTGACCCTGGAAGACGTGCTGGAAGTCTGCCGCGTCGAGAAGCCGAAGGGCGTCATCGTTCACTACGGCGGCCAGACCCCGCTGAAACTGGCGCGCGCCCTGGAAGAAGCCGGCGTACCGATCATCGGTACCAGCCCGGACGCCATCGACCGTGCCGAAGACCGTGAGCGCTTCCAGCAGATGGTTCAGCGCCTGAACCTGCTGCAGCCGCCAAACGCCACCGTGCGCAGCGAAGAAGAAGCCATCAGCGCTGCTGGCGGCATCGGTTACCCGCTGGTCGTGCGCCCATCCTACGTGCTGGGTGGCCGCGCCATGGAAATCGTCTACGAACTGGATGAGCTCAAGCGCTACCTGCGTGAAGCCGTACAGGTGTCCAACGACAGCCCGGTACTGCTCGACCACTTCCTCAACTGCGCCATCGAGATGGACGTGGATGCGGTCTGCGACGGCACCGACGTGGTGATCGGCGCGATCATGCAGCACATCGAGCAGGCTGGTGTTCACTCCGGTGACTCCGCGTGCTCGCTGCCACCTTACTCGCTGAGCAAGGAAGTGCAGGACGAAGTCCGCGTACAGGTCAAGAAGATGGCCCTGGAGCTGGGCGTTGTCGGCCTGATGAACGTGCAGCTGGCCCTGCAGGGCGACAAGATCTACGTGATCGAAGTCAACCCGCGTGCCTCGCGTACCGTGCCGTTCGTGTCCAAGTGCATCGGCACCTCCCTGGCAATGATCGCTGCCCGCGTCATGGCCGGCAAAACTCTTAAAGAGCTGGGCTTCACCCAGGAAATCATCCCGAACTTCTACAGCGTCAAGGAAGCCGTCTTCCCGTTCGCCAAGTTCCCAGGGGTTGACCCGATCCTCGGCCCTGAGATGAAATCGACCGGTGAAGTCATGGGCGTCGGTGACAGCTTCGGTGAAGCCTTCGCCAAGGCCCAGATGGGTGCCAGCGAAGTGCTGCCGACTGGCGGTACCGCGTTCATCAGCGTGCGTGACGACGACAAGCCGCAAGTGGCTGGCGTGGCCCGCGACCTGATCGCCCTGGGCTTCGAAGTGGTTGCAACGGCAGGTACTGCCAAGGTCATCGAAGCCGCTGGCCTGAAAGTGCGCCGTGTGAACAAGGTGACCGAAGGTCGTCCGCACGTGGTCGACATGATCAAGAACGACGAAGTGTCGCTGATCATCAACACCACCGAAGGCCGCCAGTCGATCGCCGATTCCTACTCGATTCGTCGCAATGCGCTGCAGCACAAGATCTACTGCACCACTACCATTGCGGCCGGTGAAGCCATCTGCGAGGCGCTGAAATTCGGTCCCGAGAAGACTGTTCGTCGCCTGCAGGATCTGCATGCAGGACTCAAAGCATGAGCATGACCAAGTACCCAATGACCGTCCAGGGCGCTCGCGCCCTGGAAGAGGAGCTGACCTTCCTGAGCAAGACCGAGCGCCCGCGCCTGAGCCAAGCCATTGGTGAGGCGCGTGAGCTGGGCGACCTCAAGGAAAACGCCGAATACCATGCCGCCCGTGAGGAGCAGGGCATGGTCGAGGCGCGCATCCGCGATATCGAAGGCCGTCTGCAGAACTCGGTGGTGATCGACGTCACCACCATCGCCCACACCGGCAAGGTGATTTTCGGCACCACCGTGGTGCTGGCCAACACCGAGACCGATGACGAAGTGACCTACCAGATCGTTGGCGAAGATGAAGCTGACGTGAAACAAGGCAAACTTTCGAGCAGCGCACCGATCGCCCGTGCCATCATTGGCAAGGAAGAAGGTGACACCGTGGTGGTCAAGACGCCAAGCGGTACGGTCGAGTACGAGATTGTCGAAGTCAAACACATCTGACCGGCGCCTGCGGGCGCCATCCCTCGAGGGGATCCTCTGGCAACTGGCCCAGGTTTTCTGGGTCGGTGGCCTGTGGGTGTTCCATGTGGGGCTGGTGCCAGCGCTGAAAGTCAGTGGCCTTGCACCCTTGCTGGTGCAGGATGTCGCCGGGCAGATCGACCGCTGGTTGATCGGCGTGGCATTGCTTGGCTTGTTGACCCAGCTGGCGGTGCTGGCGAGGGTGGACGGCCTGGCGGCCTGGTGGCGGCAGTTTCGCGGGCAGATGCTGTTGTTGGGCTTTGCAGCCTGCGTGGGGTACTACACCTTGCGCTACGGCATCTCGGTCGGCGAGCGCTGGCAGATGTTCTGTTTCCTGGTGCTGGGCTTCTCCGGCATCGTGCTGGTGGCCCAACCAGTCCCGGTCAGGGCGCGCCAGGCGCGCCACTGAGCGGAGCCACCGTCACTTGTAGCGGTGGATGTTGGACAGCTGCTTGTTTGGTTGTGGGTTCTTGCGGTAGATCAGCGCCTTCTTGCCGATGGTCTGTACCAGCTCGGCACGGCCAACCTTGCACAGTTCGGCAATGGCGGCGGCGCGCTCTTCGCGATCTTCCGAGCGAATTTCGACCTTGATCAGTTCGTGGTCGGCCAGCGCACGCTCCAATTCGGCGATAACACCTTCGTTCAAGCCGTTGCCAGCAACGATCAGGACCGGCTTCAGGTCATGACCAATGGACTTGTATTGCTTCTTCTGCTCGTTATTGAGCGGCATAATCTGACCCTTTCCGTCTGATTCTGTAAAATTGACCGGCATTTTACCCGAGGGCCACCGGCTCCGCCCAGTCAATCACGACGCATATCATCGAGGTGCCCCGTGGTACAACGTTCCAAAAGCAGCGCAAACTGGCTGCGAGAGCATTTCAACGATCCTTTTGTGAAACAGGCGCAGAAGGATGGCTACCGCTCGCGTGCGAGCTACAAACTGCTGGAGATCCAGGAAAAAGACCGCCTGATCCGTCCTGGGATGAGCGTGATCGACCTCGGCGCGGCTCCCGGAGGCTGGTCGCAGGTGACCAGTCGTCTGATTGGTGGCCAGGGGCGCCTGATTGCGTCCGACATTCTGGAGATGGACTCGATCCCTGATGTGACCTTCATTCAGGGTGACTTCACCCAGGATGAAGTGCTGCAGCAGATTCTTCAGGCGGTCGGGGATTCGCACGTAGACCTTGTGATTTCCGACATGGCCCCCAATATGAGTGGTACGCCTGCGGTGGACATGCCGCGAGCCATGTTCCTCTGCGAGCTGGCCCTGGATCTGGCAACCCGCGTGCTCAAGCCGGGCGGCGACTTCCTGATCAAGATCTTCCAGGGCGAAGGTTTCGACATGTACCTCAAGGACGTGCGTAGCAAGTTCGACAAGGTGCAGATGCGCAAGCCGTCTTCTTCGCGGGACCGTTCCCGTGAGCAGTACCTGCTTGGCAGGGGTTTCAAAGGGGCATGAGGCGTGTTGCGGGGTGGCTGATAGTTATTTCCAATCGGCCGCCCCGTCTGGATTGTCCGAACTTCGTGTAGTCTAGGTTTCACAAAGGGTTACAGACGGTGCCTGCGGATGCGTAGGTAATGTAGTAAGTTAGGGCGATGAATATCATGCGAGGCACGGCTGCGTCGTGCGCCGGCCTCAGAGGGTAGCGAATTGAACGACATGGCAAAGAATCTGATCCTGTGGTTGATCATCGCAGCTGTCCTGGTGACAGTGATGAACAACTTCTCCAGCCCTAACGAGCCGCAGACCCTCAACTATTCCGACTTCATCCAGCAGGTCAAGGATGGCAAGGTCGAGCGTGTGACCGTCGACGGCTACATCATTACCGGCAAGCGGGCCGACGGCGACAACTTCAAGACCGTGCGCCCGGCCATCACCGACAATGGCCTGATCGGCGACCTGGTCGACAACCACGTGGTCGTCGAAGGCAAGCAGCCTGAGCAGCAGAGCATCTGGACTCAGCTGCTGGTGGCAAGCTTCCCGATCCTGGTGATCATCGCCGTGTTCATGTTCTTCATGCGCCAGATGCAAGGTGGTGCAGGTGGCAAGGGCGGGCCGATGAGCTTTGGCAAGAGCAAGGCACGCCTGCTGTCCGAAGACCAGGTCAAGACTACCCTGGCTGACGTCGCCGGTTGCGACGAAGCCAAGGAAGAGGTGGGCGAGCTGGTCGAGTTCCTGCGCGACCCTGGCAAGTTCCAGCGCCTGGGTGGTCGCATCCCGCGCGGCGTGCTGATGGTCGGCCCGCCCGGTACCGGTAAGACCCTGCTGGCCAAGGCCATTGCCGGTGAGGCCAAGGTGCCGTTCTTCACCATTTCCGGTTCCGACTTCGTCGAGATGTTCGTGGGTGTCGGTGCCAGCCGTGTTCGTGACATGTTCGAACAGGCCAAGAAGCACGCGCCTTGCATCATCTTCATCGACGAAATCGACGCCGTCGGTCGCCACCGTGGCGCCGGCATGGGCGGCGGTCACGACGAGCGTGAACAGACCCTCAACCAGCTGCTGGTAGAGATGGACGGCTTTGAAATGAACGATGGCATCATCGTCATTGCCGCCACCAACCGCCCGGACGTGCTCGACCCGGCACTGCTGCGCCCTGGTCGCTTCGACCGTCAGGTCGTGGTCGGCCTGCCGGATATCCGTGGCCGTGAGCAGATCCTCAAGGTGCACATGCGCAAGGTGCCGGTTGGCGAAAACGTCAATCCGGCGGTCATTGCCCGGGGTACCCCAGGCTTCTCCGGTGCTGATCTGGCCAACCTGGTCAACGAGGCTTCGTTGTTTGCCGCCCGCTCCAACAAGCGCCTGGTCGAAATGAAAGAATTCGAACTGGCCAAAGACAAGATCATGATGGGTGCCGAGCGCAAGACCATGGTCATGTCCGAGAAGGAAAAGAGGAATACCGCCTACCACGAAGCTGGGCACGCGATTGTCGGTCGCCTGGTGCCTGAGCACGATCCGGTCTACAAGGTTTCGATCATTCCGCGTGGTCGTGCCCTGGGTGTCACCATGTTCCTGCCGGAAGAAGACCGCTACAGCCTGTCCAAGCGCGCGCTGATCAGCCAGATCTGCTCGCTGTACGGTGGCCGTATCGCCGAGGAGATGACTCTGGGCTTCGATGGAGTCACCACCGGTGCATCCAACGACATCATGCGAGCCAGTCAGATCGCTCGCAACATGGTGACCAAGTGGGGGTTGTCGGAAAAGCTCGGTCCGCTGATGTATGCAGAAGAGGAGGGCGAGGTATTCCTCGGCCGCAGCGCCGCCAGCCAGCACGCCAGTGTATCCGGCGAGACTGCCAAGCTGATCGACTCCGAGGTGCGCAGCATCATCGACCAATGCTATGCCACGGCCAAGCAGCTGCTGATCGATAATCGCGACAAGCTCGAGGCAATGACCGAAGCCCTGATGAAGTACGAGACCATTGATGCCGATCAGATTGACGACATCATGGCTGGTCGTACTCCACGCGAACCCCGTGACTGGGACGATGACAAGGATTCGGGCACCCCGACTGCCCAGAACGATCGCCCGGAATCGCCGATTGGCGGCCCAGCAGCTCAACACTAAGGGCATCTATGAGCTCAGTGCAGTACCCGACCCGGTTGCCTTGCGGCAACCGGGTTCTTGATCTTTCCCGTACCCATGTCATGGGTATTCTCAATATCACACCCGATTCCTTCTCCGATGGCGGGCGTTTCAATCAGCGCGATGAGGCGTTGCGCCATGCCGAAGCAATGATCGCGGCAGGTGCCACGCTGATCGACATCGGCGGCGAGTCGACCCGCCCCGGCGCGCGTGCGGTTTCGGTCACCGAAGAGATCGAGCGCGTGGCGCCAATGGTCGAGGCCATCAACAGTCGCTTCGATGTGGTCATTTCGGTCGATACCTCGACGCCTGCGGTCATTCGCGAGTCGGCGCGGCTGGGTGCCGGCCTGATCAATGACGTGCGTGCCCTGGAGCGTGATGGGGCGCTGGATGCTGCGGCGGACACTGGCTTGCCGGTGTGCCTGATGCACATGCGTGGCGAGCCCGGGAACATGCAGGACGACCCGCATTACGACGATGTGACAGCCGACGTAACGCGCTATCTTGAACAGCGGATGGCCGCTTGCGCCGCTGCGGGCATCCCCGCTGAACGAATCATCCTTGATCCAGGTTTCGGTTTCGCCAAGACACTGGCGCACAACCTCAGCCTGTTCAAGCACATGGAAGCGCTCTATCGCCTTGGTCGTCCGCTGCTGGTGGGCGTTTCGCGCAAGAGCATGATTGGCCTGACGCTGGATCGTCCGGTCGGTGAGCGACTGTACGGCAGCCTCGCGCTGGCGGCTCTGGCCATGACCAAGGGGGCCAGTATCCTGCGCGTCCATGATGTGGCCGAGACCGTCGATGTGGTGCGCATGATTGCCGCGGTACAGAACGCCGAATAAGAATTTGGAGTCCCTATGAGCAGAAAATACTTTGGTACCGACGGTATCCGTGGCCGTGTTGGCGAATACCCGATCACTCCGGACTTCATGTTGAAGCTGGGCTGGGCTGCCGGCATGGCCTTCCGCAAGCAGGGCAATTGCCGGGTGCTGGTGGGCAAGGACACGCGTATTTCCGGATACATGTTCGAGTCCGCGCTCGAGGCCGGTCTGTCTGCAGCCGGTGCTGACGTGATGCTGCTCGGGCCGATGCCGACACCGGCCATCGCTTATCTGACTCGCACCTTCCATGCCGAAGCGGGCATCGTCATCAGTGCCTCGCATAACCCGCACGATGACAACGGCATCAAGTTCTTCTCCGGGCAGGGCACCAAGTTGCCTGACGAAGTCGAGCTGATGATCGAAGAGTTGCTCGATCAGCCGATGACCGTGGTCGAGTCGAGCAAGCTGGGCAAGGTTTCCCGCATCAATGACGCGGCTGGCCGCTATATCGAGTTCTGCAAGAGCAGCGTGCCGAGCAGCACCAGCTTCGAGGGCCTCAAGCTGGTGGTCGATTGCGCCCATGGCGCCACCTACAAGGTTGCCCCGAGCGTGTTCCGCGAACTCGGTGCCGATGTGACCGTGCTGCATGCGCAGCCAGACGGCCTGAACATCAACGAGGGCTGCGGGTCGACCCACATCGAATCGTTGCAGGCAGCCGTGCTGGTGGGCCATGCCGATCTGGGCATCGCCTTTGACGGCGATGGGGATCGGGTATTGATGGTCGACCACAGCGGTGCCATTGTCGATGGCGACGAGTTGTTGTTCATCATCGCCCGCGACCTGCACGAACGTGGCAAGCTGCAAGGCGGCGTGGTCGGTACGCTGATGAGCAACCTGGGCCTCGAGCTTGCACTCAAGGACCTGGATATTCCGTTCGTGCGGGCCAAGGTTGGCGATCGCTACGTGATGGCCGAGCTGCTCGAGCGCGACTGGTTGCTCGGTGGCGAGAACTCCGGGCATGTGGTGTGCTGCAACCACACCACTACCGGTGATGCGATCATTGCCGCGCTTCAGGTGTTGATGGCGCTCAAACGCCGCGGTGAGACCCTGGCGCAGGCGCGCCAGGCCCTGCGCAAATGCCCGCAGGTGTTGATCAACGTGCGTTTTGGCGCCAGCAAGGTCGACCCCCTGGAGCACCCGGCAGTCAAGGAAGCCAGTGCCAAGGTCACCGAGGCCATGGCCGGGCGCGGCCGTGTGCTGCTGCGCAAGTCCGGCACCGAGCCTCTGGTGCGGGTGATGGTCGAAGGTGACGACGAAAACCAGGTGCGCGGCCACGCCGAAGCCCTGGCCAAGCTGGTCACAGAAGTTTGTGCCTGAAAGAGGCTTGCCAGCGCAGATCGGGTTGGGTAAGATCTGCGCCCACTTTGACCGACGAGGTAAAGCATGCGTCGCCCCATGGTAGCTGGTAACTGGAAGATGCACGGTACCCGCGCCAGCGTCGCTGAGCTGATCTTGGGCCTGGGCAATATGTCCGTGCCAAGCGGTGTTGAAGTCGCGGTGTTCCCGCCGACGCTGTTCATCAATCAAGTGGTTGATGGCCTGCAAGGCAAGGGGATCACTGTCGGAGCACAGAATTCTGCGGTAAAGCCCGAGCAGGGCGCGCTGACCGGTGAAGTTGCACCGAGTCAGTTAGTTGAAGCGGGTTGCAAGTTGGTCTTGATTGGTCACTCCGAGCGTCGCCAGATCATCGGCGAAAGTGAAGAAGTGCTGAAAGATAAGTTTGCAGCTGCTCAACTTAGTGGTTTAATGCCGGTGCTCTGCGTAGGGGAAACTCTCGAAGAGCGTGAGGCGGGCAAGACACTCGAAGTTGTCGGGGGTCAACTAAGCAGTATCATCGACGCGTTCGGTGTTAAGGCTTTCGCCAATGCAGTAATTGCCTATGAGCCGGTTTGGGCCATTGGCACAGGTTTGACGGCTTCGCCTCAACAGGCTCAGGATGTGCATGCAGCCATCCGCGCTCAGTTGGCGGCCGAGGACGCCGAAGTTGCCGCAAACGTGCAGCTTCTCTACGGCGGCAGCGTGAAGGCGGCCAATGCGGCCGAACTGTTCGGCATGCCGGATATCGATGGGGGGCTCATTGGTGGAGCGTCCCTGAACGCAGACGAATTCGGTGCAATTTGTCGCGCCGCAGGAAACTGAACAAATGCTGGAAACAGTTATCGTTGTTTTTCATCTGTTGGCAGCGCTGTCGCTTGTAGTGCTGGTTCTGTTGCAACAGGGTAAGGGTGCGGAAGCAGGTGCATCTTTCGGCGCAGGTGCCTCAAACACTGTGTTCGGAAGCCAAGGCTCTGCTACCTTCCTGAGTAAATTAACTGCTATACTCGCTGCCACTTTCTTTTTGACAGCACTTGGGTTAGGATACTTCGCGAAGCAACAAGCTCACCAGCTTAGCCAAGCAGGTCTTCCAGATCCAGCGGTGCTAGAAGTGAAAGAGCCGCAGAAACCGGCAGTTAATGATGATGTACCGGTGCTCCAGGAGCAGAAGAGCGAAACCACCAGCAAAGGTGATGTACCTCCTCCGGCCGAAGAGCAGAAGTAACGGGTTTCAAGTAGTAGTATTGCCGAGGTGGTGGAATTGGTAGACACGCAACCTTGAGGTGGTTGTGCCCATAGGGTGTAGGGGTTCGAGTCCCCTTCTCGGTACCAATTGAAGCTTGAGAGCCCGCTTTAGCGGGCTTTCTTGCAGGTGAAGGTTTGGGTTTGACCCTTAAGCAGGTTAAGTCTTATACTTTTGCCCCAGCTTTGTCGCGGGGTGGAGCAGCTTGGTAGCTCGTCGGGCTCATAACCCGAAGGTCGTTGGTTCAAATCCAGCCCCCGCAACCAGCTTCAGCGGAGCCCCTTTTCAGGGGCTTTTTGCTAGCCGAACAATTTACGGCGTCGTTGTCCTACGGCGCTTTCAGGGATGGGCGCTTCGCCCATTTTTTATTTGCACAGCATGCACGAGGGGGTTCAGGTGTCGAGCAAGCTAGAACAGTTGCAGGCCTTGTTGGCCCCGGTGGTCGAGGGTCTGGGCTATCAGTGCTGGGGGATCGAATTCGTATCCCAGGGTAAGCATTCGGTACTGCGCATCTATATCGACAAGGAAGACGGCATCCTGGTGGACGACTGCGAAGCAGTCAGCCGTCAGGCCAGCGCGATCCTCGATGTGGAAGATCCGATCAGCAGCGAATATACCCTTGAGGTCTCCTCTCCAGGCATGGATCGCCCACTGTTCACTCTGGAACAGTTTGCCTCGCATGCCGGCGAACAAGTGAAGATCAAGCTGCGTTCACCCTTCGAGGGTCGTCGTAACTTCCAGGGCCTTCTCCGCGGTGTGGAGGATCAGGACGTGGTGGTCCAGGTGGACAACCAAGAGTTCCTGCTGCCGATCGACTCGATCGACAAGGCCAATATTATTCCCAGTTTTGACTGAGACGTGCCGGGCCCGGCGGACTATCCGGGCCCAATGGCTTGCGCAAGGCGAGGCGTACGATGAGCAAAGAAGTACTGCTGGTTGTTGAATCGGTATCCAACGAAAAAGGTGTACCGCCCGGCGTCATTTTCGAAGCGCTGGAAGTGGCCCTGGCTACTGCAACCAAGAAACGTTTTGAGGACGAAGTCGACCTGCGTGTGGAAATCAACCGCCACACCGGTAGCTATGAGACTTTCCGTCGCTGGACCGTGGTCGACGAGAATGACCTGGACGATCCGGCGATCGAAACCTGGCTGGACAAGATCAAGGACACTCACCCGGAAGCGAAAGTCGGTGACGTGATCGAAGAAAAGATCGAGTCCATCGAGTTCGGCCGTATCGCCGCGCAGACCGCCAAGCAGGTCATCGTGCAGAAGGTGCGTGAAGCCGAGCGCGCCCAGGTGGTCGACGCCTACCGCGAGCGGGTCAACGAGATCATCTCCGGCACCGTCAAGAAGGTCACCCGTGACAACGTCATCGTCGACCTGGGTAACAACGCTGAGGCCCTGCTGGCCCGCGAAGACATCATTCCACGTGAGACCTTCCGGGTCGGTGTGCGCCTGCGCGCGCTGCTCAAGGAAATTCGCACCGAGAACCGCGGCCCTCAGCTGATCCTGTCCCGCACCGCGCCACAGATGCTGATCGAGCTGTTCCGCATCGAAGTGCCGGAAATCGCTGAAGGCCTCATTGAAGTCATGGCTGCCTCCCGTGATCCGGGATCGCGTGCCAAGATCGCCGTCCGCTCCAAGGACAAGCGCATCGACCCGCAAGGTGCCTGCATCGGCATGCGCGGTTCGCGCGTCCAGGCCGTATCCGGCGAGCTGGGTGGTGAGCGTGTGGATATCGTCCTGTGGGACGAGAACCCGGCGCAGTTCGTCATCAATGCCATGTCGCCGGCTGAAGTCGCGGCGATCATCGTTGATGAAGATGCCCATGCAATGGACATTGCCGTTGCCGAAGACAACCTGGCGCAAGCCATTGGCCGTGGTGGTCAGAACGTTCGCCTGGCCAGTCAGCTGACTGGCTGGACCCTGAACGTGATGACCGAGAAGGACATCCAGGCCAAGCAACAGGCTGAAACCGGTGACATCCTGCGCAATTTCATCGAAGAGCTGGAAGTCGACGAGGAGCTGGCCCAAGTGCTGGTCGACGAAGGCTTCACCAGCCTCGAAGAAATTGCCTACGTACCGTTGGAAGAAATGCTCAACATCGATGGCTTTGACGAAGATATCGTCAATGAGCTGCGCGCTCGTGCCAAGGACCGTTTGTTGACCAAGGCCATCGCTACCGAAGAAAAACTGGCAGACGCCCATCCGTCCGACGACCTGCTCTCTCTCGAGGGCATGGACAAGGACCTGGCAGCGGAACTGGCGGTGCGCGGCGTGGTTAACCGCGAAGACCTGGCCGAGCAGTCGATTGACGACCTGCTCGACATCGACGGCATCGACGAAGAGCGTGCCGGCAAGTTGATCATGGCCGCCCGAGCCCACTGGTTCGAGTAATTAGGCGCGGCCTGAGGAGAGAAGTGCATGACGCAAGTCACGGTGAAAGAACTGGCCCAAGAGGTCGAGGCACCGGTAGAGCGCCTGCTGCAGCAGATGCGTGAGGCAGGTCTGCCGCACACCGACGCCGGTCAGGTAGTGACCGACAATGAGAAGCAGACTCTGCTGACCCATTTGAAGAGCAGCCACAAGAGCAAGGCGGAAGAGCCGCGCAAGATTACCTTGCAGCGCAAGACCACCAGCACCCTGCGTGTCGCCGGTAGCAAGAGCATCAGCGTAGAAGTACGCAAGAAGAAAGTTTTCGTGCAGCGCAGCCCGGAAGAAATCCAGGCTGAGCAGAAGCGTGAGCTGGATGAGCGCCGCGCGGCTGAAAATGCCGCTCGCGACAAGGTCGAGGCCGAAGTTCGCCAGCGCAACGAAGAGCAGGCTCGCCGTCAGGCGGCCGACGCCGCTGCTGCCGCTCCAGCCCCGGCGCCTGCCGCCAAGGCTGAGCCCGCGCCTGCCGCCGCTCCGGCCCCGGTAGTCGCCGACGTACCAGCGTCCGAAGACGCCGCAGCCCGTGCTGCCGAGCGCAAGAAGGACGAAGCCCGTCGTAACGAAGGCCGCACCCGTGACGAAGATCGTCGTGGTGGCGAGCGTCGTGGCGAAGCGCCGCGCGTGTCGATCAAGGTCAAGGTCAAGGAGAAGGAGAAGGCTCCGACGCCTCGGGCCGCACCGCGCACCACCGACGAAGAGAGCGATGGCGCTCGTCGTGGCCGTGGTGGCAAGAGCAAGCTGAAGAAGCGTAACCAGCACGGCTTCCAGAACCCGACCGGCCCCGTCATTCGTGACGTGACCATCGGCGAGACCATCACTGTCTCCGAACTGGCCAACCAGATGTCCGTCAAGGGCGCCGAAGTGGTCAAGTTCATGTTCAAGCTGGGTACCCCGGTTACCATCAACCAGGTGCTCGACCAGGAAACCGCTCAGCTGATCGCAGAAGAGCTGGGCCACAAGGTCACCCTGGTCAGCGATACCGCCCTGGAAGACTCCTTGGCCGAATCGCTGAAGTTCGAAGGCCAGACCGAGTCGCGTGCACCGGTGGTTACCGTCATGGGTCACGTTGACCATGGCAAGACCTCGCTGCTCGACTACATCCGTCGTGCCAAGGTTGCTGCTGGCGAAGCCGGTGGTATTACCCAGCACATCGGTGCCTACCACGTGGAAACCGACCGCGGCATGGTCACCTTCCTCGACACCCCGGGCCACGCCGCGTTCACCGCGATGCGTGCACGTGGTGCCAAGGCCACCGACATCGTCATCCTGGTGGTGGCGGCGGACGACGGCGTGATGCCGCAGACCCGCGAGGCCGTTCAGCATGCCAAGGCAGCTGGCGTTCCGCTGGTGGTTGCAGTGAACAAGATCGACAAGCCGGGTGCCGACCTCGATCGCATCCGCAACGAACTGGCCGTCGAAGGCGTGACCTCCGAGGACTGGGGTGGTGACACTCCGTTCGTCAAGGTTTCGGCGAAGATGGGTACCGGTGTCGACGAACTGCTCGAAGCCGTTCTGCTGCAGGCCGAGATCCTCGAACTGACCGCCACCCCGACCGCTCCAGGTCGTGGCGTTGTGGTCGAATCGCGCCTGGACAAGGGCCGTGGTCCGGTGGCGACCATCCTGGTTCAGGACGGTACTCTGCGTCAGGGCGACATGGTCCTGTGCGGCTCGAACTATGGCCGCGTGCGCGCCATGCTCGACGAGAACGGCAAGCCTGTTAAGGAAGCCGGCCCGTCGATCCCGGTCGAGATTCTCGGCCTGGACGGTACCCCGGAAGCCGGTGACGAGCTGTCCGTGGTTGCCGACGAGAAGAAGGCCCGCGAAGTTGCCCTGTTCCGTCAAGGCAAGTACCGCGAGGTCAAGCTGGCCCGTGCTCACGCCGGCAAGCTGGAAAACATCTTCGAGACCATGGGTCAGGAAGAGAAGAAGACCCTCAACATCGTCCTCAAGACCGACGTACGTGGTTCCCTGGAAGCACTGCAGGGCTCGCTGGGCGGCCTGGGTAACGACGAAGTTCAGGTGCGCGTGATCGGTGGCGGCGTCGGTGGTATCACCGAAAGCGACGCCAACCTGGCGCTGGCTTCGAATGCAGTACTGTTCGGCTTCAACGTGCGTGCCGATGCCGGCGCGCGCAAGATCGTCGAGCAGGAAGGTCTGGATATGCGTTACTACAACGTGATCTACGACATCATCGAAGACGTCAAGAAGGCCCTGACCGGCATGCTCGGCAGCGATGTTCGCGAGAACATCCTGGGTGTCGCCGAAGTACGTGACGTGTTCCGTTCGCCGAAGTTCGGCGCCATCGCTGGCTGTATGGTCATCGAAGGTACCGTGTACCGCAACCGTCCGATCCGCGTACTGCGCGAAGACGTTGTGATCTTCGAAGGCGAGCTGGAATCGCTGCGTCGCTTCAAGGACGACGCTTCCGAAGTGCGTTCGGGCATGGAGTGCGGTATTGGCGTCAAGAGCTACAACGACGTCAAGGTCGGCGACAAGATCGAAGTCTTCGAGAAAGTCCAGGTTGCTCGTACCCTTTAAGGGTGAGCAGGGCGCCAGCCCCCGCCGCAGGGCGGTGGGCAGCGCCTCAGTAGGTAGCGCCCGGTCAGGCTTCAGCCTGACCGGGCGTTTGCCGCTTTAAGTTACAGGTAGCAAGAATGGCCAAAGAATACAGCCGTACCCAACGTATCGGTGATCAGATGCAGCGCGAGCTGGCCGAGCTGATCCGCCGTGAAGTCAAGGACCCACGCGTCGGTCTGGTCACCATCACCGCTGTGGATGTCAGCCGCGACCTGGGCCATGCCAAGGTCTTCATCACCGTCATGGGCGAAGAAACCCCGGACGCTGTGCAGCAGTCACTCAAGGCACTGAACAGCGCCGCCAGCTTCCTGCGCCTGCACTTGGGCCGCTCGATGCAGCTGCGCAGCGTGCCGCAGTTGCATTTCCACTTCGATGAAAGTGTCAGCCGCGGTGTCCACCTGTCGGCGCTGATCGAGCGTGCAGTGGCCGAAGACCGCCTGCACAAGGAAGCCGACGAGCCGGACGCCAAGGAGTAAGCGGTGGCCCAGGTCAAACGTATCCGCCGCAACGTCAGCGGCATCATCCTGCTCGACAAGCCGCTGG
Source organism: Pseudomonas sp. NPDC089428 (assembly GCF_044749325.1). Classification (NCBI taxonomy): domain Bacteria; kingdom Pseudomonadati; phylum Pseudomonadota; class Gammaproteobacteria; order Pseudomonadales; family Pseudomonadaceae; genus Pseudomonas; species Pseudomonas sp. NPDC089428. The sequence goes on along the minus strand of NZ_JBIVHT010000007.1, from coordinate 42,770 downwards.
GCTTCACCTCCAACGCCGCGCTGCAGAAAGTCCGCTGGTTGCTCAATGCCGAGAAGGCCGGCCACACCGGCAGCCTCGACCCACTGGCGACGGGTGTGCTGCCGCTGTGCTTCGGTGAAGCGACCAAGTTTTCACAGTACCTGCTCGATTCCGACAAGGGCTACGAAACGGTCATGCAGATGGGGCAGACGACCAGCACCGCGGACGCTGAAGGCGAAGTCCTGCAGACCCGCGAGGTGACCGTTGGTCGCGCCGATATCGAAGCCGTGATCCCGCGTTTTCGCGGTGAAATCCTTCAAGTACCGCCGATGTACTCGGCGCTCAAGCGTGATGGCCAGCCGCTGTACAAACTGGCGCGTGCAGGAGAGGTAGTGGAGCGCGAGGCGCGTTCTGTTACTATTGGCCGCTTGGAGTTGCTTGAGTGCGAAGGCACCCGTGCACGGTTGTCGGTAGGCTGCAGCAAAGGCACCTATATCCGTACCCTGGTGGAGGATATCGGCGAGGCCCTGGGCTGCGGCGCTTATGTCGCCGAGTTGCGCCGGACCCAGGCCGGGCCTTTCGCCCTGGCCCAGACGGTAACCCTCGAGGAACTCGAGCAGGCCCATGCCGAAGGTGGCAACGAAGCGCTCGATCGCTTCCTGATGCCGTCCGACAGCGGGCTGCAGGACTGGCCACTGGTGTGCCTGTCCGAGCACAGTGCTTTCTACTGGCTGCATGGCCAGGCAGTGCGTGCGCCGGATGCACCGCAGTTCGGCATGGTCCGCGTACAGGATCACAATGGTCGCTTCATCGGTATCGGTGAAGTGAGCGAAGACGGGCGCATTGCGCCGCGTCGACTAATTCGGTCGGAATGACCGAAACCACAGGCCGAGGCTTTGGCTGAAACCGGTGGACCGAGGGTGGCTGTCAGTAGGCACGGTCACACCTCATTTTATTAATACAGGGTTTTGTCCCTGGCCTATTGGACCCCGCTTGCGGGATCCGTTTAATTTGGAGAAGCCTCATGGCCCTCAGCGTTGAAGAAAAAGCTCAGATCGTTGCCGAATACCAGCAAGCCGCCGGCGATACCGGTAGCCCGGAAGTGCAGGTTGCTCTGCTGACCGCCAACATCAACAAGCTGCAAGGCCACTTCAAGGCCAACGATAAAGACCACCACTCCCGTCGTGGTCTGATCCGTATGGTTAACCAGCGTCGTAAGCTGCTGGACTACCTGAAGGGCAAAGACACCACTCGTTACAGCGCCCTGATCGGTCGCCTGGGCCTGCGTCGCTAATAGCGGCCTGGTCAGTGGTGTGCATGGCGTGTCGCAGGCTTCGGCTATGCTGCTTTGCAGCATCGCCGTCGGGCACGCCACGCGTATCTCCGAGGTTGGCAGCCTGGTTTTGCTGAGCGGTTTACCGCGCAGTAGCCAGGCTCCCAACCTCGTGTTGTATCTGGACGGTCAATGGGGCCGATTCCCCGTTCTGCCCAAGAATTCGCAAGAAACCAGTTCCCCCAGAGCCACTGAAAAAAGGTAGGAAACCGTGAACCCGGTAATCAAGAAATTCCAGTTCGGTCAATCGACCGTTACTCTCGAAACGGGCCGTATTGCCCGTCAGGCAACCGGCGCCGTGCTGGTTACCGTCGACAACGATGTCACCGTGCTGGTGACCGTAGTTGGCGCCAAGCAGGCCGACCCAGGCAAGGGTTTCTTCCCGCTGTCGGTCCACTACCAGGAAAAGACCTACGCCGCCGGCAAGATCCCGGGTGGCTTCTTCAAGCGCGAAGGCCGTCCTTCCGAGAAAGAGACGCTGACCTCGCGCCTGATCGACCGTCCGATCCGCCCGCTGTTCCCTGAAGGTTTCATGAACGAAGTGCAGGTTGTCTGCACCGTGGTTTCCACCAGCAAGAAGACCGATCCGGACATCGCTGCGATGATCGGTACCTCGGCTGCCCTGGCAATCTCCGGCATTCCGTTCGAAGGCCCGATCGGCGCTGCCCGCGTTGCCTTCCACGAAAGCACCGGCTACCTGCTGAACCCGACCTACGAGCAACTGGCTGCCTCGAGCCTGGACATGGTCGTTGCCGGTACTTCCGATGCCGTGCTGATGGTTGAATCGGAAGCTCAAGAGCTGACCGAAGACCAGATGCTGGGTGCCGTACTGTTCGCCCACGACGAATTCCAGGCTGTCATCCAGGCTGTCAAAGAGCTGGCCGCTGAAGCGGGCAAGCCGACCTGGGACTGGAAACCGGCCGTTGCCAACACCGAACTGTTCAACGCCATCCGCGCCGAATTCGGCGAAGCCGTTTCGCAGGGCTACACCATCACCGTCAAGGCTGACCGCTACGCACGCCTGGGCGAGCTGCGCGATCAGGCCGTTGCCAAGTTCTCCGGTGAAGAAGGCCAACCTTCGGCGAGCGAAGTCAAAGACATCTTCGGCGAAATCGAATACCGCACCGTTCGCGAAAACATCGTCAATGGCAAGCCACGTATCGACGGCCGCGACACCAAGACCGTGCGCCCGCTGAACATCGAAGTCGGCGTGCTGCCGAAGACCCACGGTTCGGCGCTGTTCACCCGTGGCGAAACCCAGGCCCTGGTCGTTGCGACCCTGGGTACTGCGCGTGACGCCCAGCTGCTGGACACCCTCGAAGGCGAGAAGAAAGACCCGTTCATGCTGCACTACAACTTCCCACCGTTCTCGGTAGGCGAGTGTGGTCGCATGGGTGGTGCTGGCCGCCGCGAAATCGGCCACGGCCGCCTGGCCCGTCGTTCGGTTCAGGCCATGCTGCCTGCCGCTGACGTGTTCCCGTACACCATCCGCGTGGTTTCGGAAATCACCGAATCCAACGGTTCCAGCTCCATGGCTTCGGTCTGCGGTGCTTCCCTGGCTCTGATGGATGCCGGTGTACCGATGAAGGCGCCGGTTGCCGGTATCGCCATGGGCCTGGTCAAGGAAGGCGACAAGTTCGCAGTCCTGACCGACATCCTCGGTGACGAAGACCACCTCGGCGACATGGACTTCAAGGTTGCGGGTACCGCCAAAGGTGTTACCGCGCTGCAGATGGACATCAAGATCAACGGCATCACCGAAGAGATCATGGAAATCGCCCTGGGCCAGGCCCTGGAAGCGCGCCTGAACATCCTCGGCCAGATGAACCAGATCATCGGCGAGTCGCGTACCGAGCTGTCGGCCAACGCCCCGACCATGATCGCGATGAAGATCGACACCGACAAGATCCGTGACGTCATCGGCAAAGGCGGCGCCACCATTCGCGCCATCTGCGAAGAGACCAAGGCTTCGATCGACATCGAAGACGACGGTTCGATCAAGATCTTCGGCGAAACCAAGGAAGCCGCAGACGCTGCCAAGCAGCGCATTCTGGGCATCACCGCCGAGGCCGAGATCGGCAAGATCTACGTCGGCAAGGTTGAGCGTATCGTCGACTTCGGCGCCTTCGTCAACATCCTGCCTGGCAAGGACGGCCTGGTGCACATCTCGATGCTGAGCGACGCTCGCGTAGAGAAAGTGACCGACGTGCTGAAAGAAGGTCAGGAAGTCGAAGTGCTGGTACTGGACGTGGACAACCGCGGCCGTATCAAGCTGTCGATCAAGGACGTCGCCGCGGCCAAGGCCTCGGGCGTCTAAGCGACTGACACGCCATGGAAAAAGGGCCCTTCGGGGCCCTTTTTTTATGCGCTCCGGGAACCTTTTGCGGACTTGCATCTTGCATGCAGGTTTACCGGCCTGATTGCAAAATGCACGACGTCCATTGGCGGGTAATATTGTTAACTTATTGATTTATAAGGAAACAAGCGAAACGGAAAAGCTGGCACAGCACATGCAACTACACTCTTACCTGCCGCCAGGACTTACGGCGCAGACCTTTCGAAAAACAGGAGTGACCCACATGAAGAAGTTCGCCATTGCTGCCGCTACTGCAACCGCTCTGACCCTGACCATGGCTAACGCGGCATTCGCCCAACAGTCCACCCAGGCCCCGATGACGCTGGCGGCTGGTGAGGTGACCAAAGCCAAGGAAGCGACCTCGGACACCTGGATCACCACCAAGGTGAAATCGGACCTGCTGACCGAGAAGGGCATTCCAGGCAGCGACATCAAGGTCGAGACCAACAAAGGTGTCGTATCCCTGTCGTCGACCACTGCCATTACCGAATCGCAGAAGAAAATGGCGATTGATATCACCAAGAAGATCAAAGGCGTGAAGGCCGTTTCCGCTGATGGCCTTAAAGCCGAATAAGGAATGTCCCGTCGGCCAAACGGACTTGGCCACCTTCACCGATAAGCCCCGGCCTGTGCCGGGGCTTTTTCATGGGCGCTCAGTACACCGGATTGCGGGCGATCACGTCACCCTCGAAGCATTCCTGTTCGACGATCAGCGGCTCGACCAACGGGCGGCTGTCGCGGAAGTGAGCTGTTTGGGTATGCGCTTCGTACGCCTCATCGTCGCGGTAGATCTCGTACAGGTAGATAACGTCAGGGTCGACCCTGTCCTGGGAGACGTCGAACACCAGGCAGCCGGGCTCGGTAGCCACGGAGGCCGCGGCATTGACCTTGATGGCGGTGAGGAAATCGTCGGCGCAACCGGGTTTGACGCGGGTCTTGATGAACAGGCTATACACAGGGCGATCCTTTTGTTTTAAATTCTATTCTGAATTGTATACAAAAATGGAGTCGCGCCAATGTCCGAATTACCTGCTCGTCCCGGCCGCCTGAATGGCCTGCGCCATATTGCCCTTCTGGTGCCCAACCTGGAGGAGTGCGAGCGTTTCTATGTCGAGGTGATGGGCATGGAGGTGCTGAACCGGGCCAACGAGGACCTGGTCTACCTGACCTGCGGTAACGACAACCTGTCGCTGGGCCGTGGGGCAGGGGCGGCCAATGGCCTGCAGACCCTCGACCATTACGGGTTCATCGTAGATAGCGTGGAGGAGCTGGAGGCCTGGTACCAGTACTTCAAGGCGCGGGGCGTGACCTTGCTCGACAAACCGTTCAACCATGGGGATGGTGCGCGCAGCTTCCACCTCCTGGACCCAGCCGGGAACAAGGTGCAGCCGCTTTATCACCCGGCGGTGTCGGGGCAGCAGCTGGTGTAAGCCTGTATCGGCCCTTCGCGGCTAAAGCCGCTCCGACAAGGGACCGCACAATCCTGTAGGAGCGGCTTTAGCCGCGAAGGGCCGATACAGGCTTACACCGCTTATTCAGCATCCAGGTGCATCGGGGTGATCACCCGCCCATCGCTCTCGGCCTGCCCCAGGTTGGTATCGATGAAGTACACCCGGTCATCCTCGAGCTTGCCCTTGTCGACCAGGTAGTCCTTGATGCTGCTGGCCCGCTCCTGGCCCAAGGTACGTAGCAATGCAGTGCTTTCAGCCCAGGACTTGATCACGGCCTCGCGCAGCTTGGTAGTGCGCTCGTCGCGGCTCAACTGCTCCCACTCGGCTGGCGGCTGCTGCTTCAGCCGGGTGCGGTAGATGCCTTCGAGCATCGCCGGTTTATCGCTGTCATCAACCTGCAGCATCGAGGCGTTGGCCGGTACCTTGTCGCCACGGCGCTGCAGGATCTTGTACCAGGTCGCCTGGTATTCACGTTCCAGGCGCTGCTGGGCGATCAACGGGCCGTCGCTGCCCTGGGCGGCGGTGCCTTCGATTTCCAGGCGCAGTTCCGGGCGCTCCTTCAATGCTGATGCCAGCTTGTCCAGCGTCGCCTGGGCATCACCACTGAGTTCGCTGGAGCCCGGGGCGAAGGCCACTGTACCCAGGTCTTCCGAGCCACCACCGGCAATCAGCCCGCCGATGAACTTGAACGGCGCCTGGGCCGCACGCAGCACCAGGTTGCGCAGGGTCTGCCAGACGATCGGCATGACGCTGAACTGCGGGTTGTTCAGGTCGCCTGAAACCGGCAGTTCAATGGAGATTCGCCCTTCGGTGTCCTTGAGCAAGGCAATCGCCAGGCGGATCGGCAGGTCCACCGCGTCGGGGCTGTCGACTTTTTCACCCAGCTGGAGCTGTTCGACCACCACTTTGTTCTCGGCCTTGAGCTGGCCGTTGGTGATCAGGTAATGCAGGTCGAGGTTCAGGCGGCCCTTGCGAATCCGGAAGCCGGCGAACTTGCCGGAGTAAGGCGTCAAGGTGGTCAGTTCGACGCGCTTGAAGCTGGTGGCGATATCCAGGCTGGCCAGCGGGTTGAACGGGTTGAGTGCGCCTTTGATGGTGACCGGGGCATACCGGTCGACCTTGCCTTTGACGTCCACCTTGGCAGGTGCCGGCTTGCGGTTGTCGATGGTGCCAATCTGGCCATTGAGCTGCTGGATGGCGGTGGCGAAGTTCGGTGTCAGGGTCAGGTCGGCGAAGTTGGCCGAGCCATCGTTGATGTCGATCTGGCCGATGTGGATGCCCAGGGGCTTGCTGGCGGCTGCATTGGCTGGCTTGGCCGGTTTGCTGGCAGGCGCGCCGGCCGGTTGCGGGATCAGCAGGTCGTCGACGCTGGTGGTGCGGTCTTCGTTGATGATGAAGCGTGCGTAGGGCTGCAGCAGGGTCACCTTGTCGATCGACAAGGCATCACCGTGCACATACGACAGGCCATCGACGTTCACCTGCTGCCATTTGACGAAGTCACGGCCCTTGATGGTATCCAGGGTGTGCAGCTGGTTGACCTGGGCCTTGCCAGCGACCGTGAAGGCTAGTGGCTCGATGCTCTTGAGGTCGACCTTGAGGTCGCTGCCGAGCATGCCGCTGCGCAGTTCAAGGCGAATGAACGGGCTTATGTAGGCCTGGGCCACACGCAGGTCGATGTCGCGGGTGCTGACATCAAGCTTGGCAGTGACGGGTGCAAGGTTCACTTCACCTGCCGCCTGCAGCTTGCCTTGTTTGCCAACGCCCGTGTCGAGCTTGAGGGTGAAAGGTGACTGGTTGAGGCTGTCGAAGCCCTGCATGTCGAGGTTCAGCGGGCCGACATCCAGCGCCACCGGTTCCTTCTGGCTACGGTCGGCGAGGTGTACCTGGTAGTTGCGCAGTTGCACGTCCTTGAGCAGTACCTGCCATGGCTTGCTCGATGCCTTTGCTGCTTGTTCCTGTGGCGTTGGTTCGGCAGCCGCTGGCTCGGCCTTTTCCTTCGGCGTGGCCTTGGCCGGTTGGCTGGCGAACAGCTTCTGCCAGTCGAGTTGGCCGTCCTTTTCCAGGGCCGCCCAGGTTTCCAGCTTTTCGCTGCGCACCTTGCCGACAGTGACCAGTTGCTTGGCCAGATCGATGGACGTCTCGCTCACCTCAAGACTGGCCAGACGTGCCAGCGGCCGGCCATCCGGAGCCTTGATGGCGAACGGTGCGACCTTGAGCGAAGTATTTTCCAGCAACAGCTCGGTTTCCTTGGCCAGATTGAGCTTGTAGTGGGTATCGAGGTTGAACACGCCGTCTTCCAGTACCAGTGGCACGGCATCGCGCACATAGGGCCAGAACAGCTTCATCTTGCCATCGGTGACTTTCAGCGTGCCTTGCGACCCCAGCGGCGCCAGGCTCAGGGTGCCGGCCCAATCGACCTGGCCACCGTTGGGACCTTTTGCCACCAGGGTCATGTCGGCATTGTCGTCCGGCAGGGTGCTGAGGTTTTTCAGCTCCAGGTTCATGTCGTCGTAGAGGAACTCGATCGGCTCGCTCGGGCGTAGGTCTTCGAAATGCAGATAGCCGCCACTGAGCTTGATGCTGCCGATACGCAGCGGGAACGGTTTGCCGGGCGGCTGGTCCGGCTTAGGTTCGCTGGCAGGCAGGTTGAACAGCTTGGTCAGGTTGAGCGTGCCGTCCTTGGCGAACAGCACCTCGTTGCGTGGCTTGTCGAGCTCGATGGCCTGCAGGTGCAGGGCGCCGCTCCAAAGGCTGTCGAGCGCCAGATTGGCGTACAACCGTTCGAAACCGACCTGTTCCTTGCCCGGCTCGCCGAGCTGCAGGCCCCAAAGCGTCAGCTCGAGGCTGAAGGGGTTGAGTTCGATGCGTTGCAGGTGCGCCGGCACGGTGGCGTATTGCGCCAGCTGCTGGTTGGCGATACGCAAGGCGACACCAGGAAGAATGAGGAAGCCGAGCAGGCTGTAGAGGGCCACGAGAGCCAACAGGGCGCCGAGGGCGCGAGTCAATCCTTTGTACATGTGTCGCTTCGTCTGTCTAAGCAGGAGTGCTTGGAGTATGGCACGTTAAATCGGTTCCGCTGAGGCGACCACTTTCCTGTCACTCGATGCCCAGGCGCCGCCTGGCCCGGTGCGCAGACCCATCACGCATGGCCCAGCGCAGGATCGGGGCTGTGCGTTGCAGGCCAAGGCGGATCATGCGCCGTTGCAGCGGCCCTTGCTGCAAGCCGAGCATGGCCTGGGCCCAGTCCGGCAACAGATCGATGCCGGCATGCAGCATCAGCTTGCCGACCGGCTTGGCAATGCGGCTCGGGGCAGGGGCTTCAAGCAGGATCCCGACCACCTCCAGGCTACGCGCACTGCATTGCAGTTGTGGGCGCATTCGCTGCAAGTAGGCCTCCACCTGCTGGCAGGAGCGAGGGACATTACGCGCCCCGAGGCGCTCGGCGATCAGGGCGATCTCGGCGTAATAGGCGTCCTGGTCGGCACGCGAAAGCTGCGGGTCACGGTAGCGCAGGTGGGCGGCGAGGAAGCTGCTGACTTCGGCCACATGCACCCAGGTCAGCAGGTCCGGGTCGCTGGCGGCATAAGGGCTACCGTTGGGCGCGGTACCGGTCACCTGCAAGTGGATGGTGCGCACCTTGTCGATCAACCATTCGGCATCGCGGGTCGAGCCGAAGGTGGTGCCGGAGATGAACTGGCTCGTGCGGCGCAGGCGGCCGAGCAGGTCTTCGCGGAAGTTGGAATGGTCCCACACCCCGGCTAGGGCCAGCGGGTGCAGCAGCTGCAGCATCAGGGCGCTGATGCCGCCGACCAGCATGCTCGGGAAGTCGCCATGCACCCGCCAGCTGATACTGTGCGGGCCGAACAGGCCAGGGTCGCCCTTGGGCGATTCGAGGTCGAGCTGGCCGAGGGCCAACCCGGTAAGGCTCATGACCTGGGTTTCGATGCGGCGGCGTAGGGCTTCCATGGCGTCCTGTACTTCGGGACGGCCATGGAAAGTGGCCGCCCGTTATTGATTGAGGCGTTTGTCGATCAGGCCCTGCACCACGCTCGGGTCGGCCAGGGTCGAGGTGTCGCCGAGGTTGTCCAGCTCGTTGCAGGCAATCTTGCGCAGTATACGCCGCATGATCTTGCCCGAGCGGGTCTTGGGCAGGGCCGGTGCCCACTGGATCAGCTCGGGCTTGGCGAAACTGCCGATTTCCTTGCTGACCAGCGCCAGCAATTCGGCCTTGAGCGCGTCGTCCGGGTTGATGCCATTCATGGTGGTGACAAAGGCGTACACGCCCTGGCCCTTGAGGTCATGCGGGTAGCCGACCACGGCAGCCTCGGCGACGCTGTCGTGCAGCACCAGCGCGCTTTCCACCTCGGCGGTGCCGATGCGGTGACCGGAGACATTGATGACATCGTCGATGCGGCCGGTGATCCAGTAATCGCCATCAGCGTCGCGGCGGGCGCCATCGCCGGTGAAGTAGTAGCCGGGCATGGGTTTGAAGTAGGTGTCGACCATGCGCTGGTGGTCACCATAGACGCTGCGGATCTGCCCGGGCCAGCTCGCCTTGATTACCAGCAGACCGGCGCCCGGGCCTTCGATCAGCTTGCCTTTTTCGTCCAGCAGCACCGGTTGCACACCGAACATCGGCTGGGTGGCGCACCCGGGCTTGAGCTTTTGATCACCCGGTAGCGGCGTGAGCATGATGCCGCCGGTCTCGGTCTGCCACCAGGTGTCGACGATGGGGCAACGCTTCTGGCCCACCTCTTCGAAGTACCACTCCCAGGCTTCCGGGTTGATTGGCTCGCCAACGCTGCCGAGCAGGCGCAGGCTTTTGCGCGAGGTGCTCTGCAGCGGTGCCGAGCCCTCACGCATCAACGCGCGCAGGGCGGTGGGGGCGGTGTAGAAAATGTTTACCTGATGCTTGTCCACCACTTGCCAGAAGCGCGAGGTGTCCGGGTAACTGGGTACGCCTTCGAACATCAGTGAAATCGCGCCGTTGGCCAATGGCCCGTAGACGATGTAGCTGTGGCCCGTGACCCAGCCGACGTCGGCCGTGCACCAGAACACCTCGCCGTCGCGGTAGTCGAACACCACCTTGAAGGTCATCGTCGCCTGCAACAGGTAACCAGCGGTGGTATGCAGCACGCCCTTGGGCTTGCCGGTGCTGCCGGAGGTATAGAGGATGAACAGCGGGTCTTCGGCGTTCATCGGCTCCGGTGGGCAATCGTCACCGGCTTTTTCGGTCGCCTCGTGGTACCAGAGGTCGCGACCCTGGCTCCAGGCCACATCGCCGCCGGTGCGACGCACCACGAACACGCTGCTGACCGCCGGGCAGCTGCTCAGGGCCTTGTCGACGTTCTGCTTGAGCGGAATGCGCTTGCCGCCACGCACGCCTTCATCGGCGGTGATCACGGTGCGGCAGTCGGCGTCGAGAATGCGGTCACGCAGAGCATCCGGGGAAAAACCGCCGAACACTACTGAGTGGATGGCACCGATGCGGGTGCAGGCGAGCATGGCATAGGCGGCTTCGGGAATCATCGGCATGTAGATGCACACCCGGTCCCCCTGGTTCACCCCGCGTGCCTTCAGGGCATTGGCCAGGCGGCAGACCTGGCGGTGCAGTTCGCGGTAGCTGATGGCCCTGGAGTCCGCAGGGTCGTCGCCTTCCCACAGCAGTGCGGTCTGCTCGCCACGCTGGTGCAAGTGACGATCGATGCAGTTGTAGCTGACGTTCAGCTGGGCGCCGTCGAACCAACGGGCCGTGCCCGTCTTCAGGTCGCATTGCTGCACGCTCGACCAGGGCTTGATCCAGTCCAGGCGCTTGGCCTGCTCGGCCCAGAAGGTGTCGGGGTCATCAACCGACTGGCGGTAGAGGCGCTGATAGTCATCGGGGGAGATGCTGGCGGACTGGCTGACGGCCAATGCCTGGGGATACTGCTTGATATCGAACATGGCGGGTGGTCCTGCTCTTGTGAGGGGCGAGGGACTGCAGCGGCTATTCGATGGACAGTGTAGTCAGCGGCGATGTTCCTTGGAGGCTGGCGCTGAGGTTGCAGGAGCAGCCTTGTGTCGCGAAAGGGCTGCGCAGCAGCCCCAGGTTCTTCGAGTCAATGTCTGAATTGCCGGGGTCGCTTCGCGACCCTTTCGCGATACAAGGCCGCTCCTACAAAGAGCGCTCCTGCTGGATCAGATCAGCCGCGGTGACGGCCGCGGAAGTAGTTGATCAGGCCCTGGGTGGAGCCATCTTCGGCGCTGTCCTCGAGGCTGCCGACAAGGCGCTGGTACACGCCCTTGCCCAGCTCCTTGCCCAGTTCCACGCCCCACTGGTCGAAGGCGTTGATGCCCCAGATCACGCTCTGCACGAACACCTTGTGCTCGTACATCGCCACCAGCGCGCCCAGGCGGCGCGGGCTGATGCGCTCGACCACCAGGGTGTTGCTCGGGCGGTTGCCCGGGATCACCTTGTGCGGTGCGAGCTTTTCGATGTCCGCTTCGTTCAGGCCCTTCTGGCGCAGTTCGGCCTCGGCTTCTTCACGGGTCTTGCCGAGCATCAGCGCCTGGCTCTGCGACAGACAGTTGGCGTACAGCCACTGATGGTGGTCGGCCACCGGGTTGAAGCTGACCACTGGCACGATGAAGTCGGCCGGGATCAGCTGGGTGCCCTGATGCAGCAACTGGTGGTAGGCGTGCTGGCCGTTGCATCCGACGCCGCCCCAGATCACCGGGCCGGTATCGGTTTTGACCGGGGTACCATCTTGCAGCACGCTCTTGCCGTTGGACTCCATGTCCAGCTGTTGCAAGTGCTTGGTGATGTTGCGCAGATAATGGTCGTACGGCAGGATCGCGTGGCTGTTCGCGCCCCAGAAATTGCCATACCAGACACCCAGCAGGGCCAGCAGCACCGGCATGTTCTTGTCGAACGGCGCGGTCTGGAAATGCTGGTCCATGGTGTAGGCACCCGACAGCAGTTCCTTGAAGTTGGCGGTGCCGATGGCCAGGGCGATCGGCAGACCGATGGCAGACCACAGCGAGTAGCGCCCGCCTACCCAGTCCCACATCGGGAAGATGTTTTCTTCACGAATACCGAAGGCCACGGCGGCGGCCTTGTTGCTGGACACCGCGATGAAGTGGCGGTACAGCTCGGCTTCCGAGCCGCCCTGGGCCAGGTACCAGGTACGCGCGGCCATGGCGTTCTTCAGGGTCTCGAGGGTGTTGAACGACTTCGACGAGACAATGAACAGCGTGGTTTCGGCGCGCAGTGTGGCCGACAGCTCATGGAATTCGCTGCCGTCGATATTGGCCAGGTAATGGCAACGCACGCCGCGCTGGGCATAAGGCAACAGCGCTTCGGAGACCAGCTCGGGGCCCAGGAACGAGCCGCCGATGCCGATGTTGACCACATCGGTGATCGGCTTCTCGCTGTAGCCCCGCCACAGGCCGTCATGAATGCGGCCGACCAGCTCGGTGATCTGGTTGAGTACCTTGTGCACTTCTGGCATCACGTTGACGCCGTTGACATTGAGCTTGTCGCCTACCGGGCGGCGCAGCGCGGTATGCAGCACCGGGCGGCCTTCCGAGGCGTTGATGATCTCGCCGCTGAACATCGACTTGATCGCATCCTGCAGGCCGACTTGTTCGGCCAGGTTCACCAGCAGGTTGCGGCTTTCGTCGGTGATCAGGTTTTTGGAGTAGTCGAGGAACAGGCCGCAGCAACTCAGGGAGAACTGATCGAAGCGTTTGGCATCGGTGGCGAAGGCTTCGCGCATGCTGAAGCTTTGCATGGCGTCGCGGTGTTTCTGCAGGGCCTGCCAGGCAGGCAGGGCCGTCACATCGTGGGGGGTACGGTAATACGCCATTGCGCGGAATTCCTTGATGCGTGGTGAGCCTTGGACAGGGCAGTGATTGCCGGGTTCAGACTGGCCATCATTATAGGCAAAGGCCGCGCGCTGGGAATGGCTATGGCGGGGTTTTTGGGGGCGCTGTGCGCCCCATTCGCGGGGCACGCCCGCTCGCACAGGAGATGTACATATCTGTCGCAGTGCAGGCGCCAGGGGGAGCGGGCTTGCCCCGCGAATGGGCTGCCAAGCAGCCCCAGGCCGCTATGCGGTCTTTTCGTCCAGATGCAGATACAGGTTGTCGATCAGGCGAGTGTTACCCAGGTAGGCAGCCACCAGAATCACCAGGTCGCGGTCGCCGAAAGTGGCCGGGCGCAGGTTCACCGCGTGACGCACTTCCAGGTAATCCGGGCGCAGGCCAGCTGCGATCAGATTCGCCTTGCCTTGTTCGATCAGCGCCGCAAAATCCACCTGGCCGCGGCCGAGCGCTTCGCCGATCTGTTTCAGGGTGCGATACACCACTGGTGCCGTGCTGCGCTGCTCAGGCGTCAGGTAACCATTGCGCGACGACAGGGCCAGGCCATCCTCGGCGCGCACGGTAGGCTCACCGATGATCTGGATCGGCATGTTCAAGTCGCGAACCATGGCGCGAATCACCGCCAGTTGCTGGTAGTCCTTCTCGCCAAACACGGCCAGGTCTGGCTGGACCATGTTGAACAGCTTGCTGACCACGGTCGCCACGCCTTCGAAGTGCCCGGGGCGGCTGGCACCGCACAGGCCCTCGGAGAGGCCGGGCACACTGACGCGGGTTTGCACGGCCATGCCGTCGGGGTACATCTCTTCCACGGTGGGCGCGAACAGCAGGTGGCAGCCGGCATCAAGCAGGCGTTGCTGGTCGGCGGCGAGGGTGCGCGGGTATTTGTCGAGGTCTTCGTTGGCACCGAACTGCAGTGGGTTGACGAAGATGCTCGCGACCACGAAATCGGCACGTTGGGCGGCCTTGGTTACCAGCGCGGCGTGGCCGCTGTGCAGGTTACCCATGGTCGGCACGAAGCCGATGCGCTTGCCTTCACTGCGGGCACGGGCGACGGCGGCACGCAGTTCGCGGACGGTCTTGACTGTGTTCATGCGCTGAATCCGTGTTCGGCGGCGGGGAAGGTAACGTCCTTGACGGCCTTGACATAGGCGGCGAGGGCGCTCTGGATGTCGGGCTGGCCTGCCATGAAGTTCTTCACGAACTTTGGCATCCGGCCGCTCAACGACAGGCCGAGCATGTCGTGCAGCACCAGCACTTGGCCGTCGGTGGCGCTGCCGGCGCCAATGCCGATCACCGGAATGTTCACCGCCTGGGTGATTTCCGCAGCCAGCTCGCTGGGTACGCACTCCAGCAGCAGCATCGCCGCGCCGGCCTGTTCCAGGGCAATGGCGTCGGCACGCATCTGCCGCGCCTGCGCTTCCTGTCGGCCCTGGACCTTGTAACCGCCCAGCACATTGACGGTCTGCGGGGTGAGGCCCATGTGCGCGCACACGGGTACGCCACGTTCGGCCAGCAGTCGGATGGTTTCGGCCAGCCAGGCGGCGCCTTCGAGCTTGATCATGTGGGCGCCGGCCTGCATCAGCGTGGCGCAGTTGGCAAAGGCCTGCTCGGGGGTGGCGTGGGCCATGAACGGCAGGTCGGCGAGGATCAGCGCGCCATCGTTGCCACGCTTGACGCAGGCGGTGTGGTAGGCCATCTCGGCAGTGGTGACGGGCAGTGTACTGTCATGGCCCTGCAGGACCATGCCCAGGGAGTCGCCCACCAGCAACACGTCGACGCCGGCCTGACTGCAGGCCTTGGCGAAGGTCGCATCGTAGCAGGTCAGCATGGTGATCTTTTCACCCTTGGCCTTGAGGCCATGCAGGGTGGTCAGGGTTACTTCAGGCATGTAGGAAAATCCTCGTTCAGGCGCTGTGAAAAACGACTGCATACAACGCGTGTAGTCATCTTCCGGAGCGGCACATCATCGCGCGTGATGTTCGGGCACAGGTCCGTCCGGGCCTAAATACGGGTATGCGGCACTTTGGTGCCACACGGGACGCCTATAGTCGTGAGCGAGGTGGGGGAAGTCAATCACCCTGTTACCGCATTGTTACTAACAGGGTGTTACTGGCGTTACCGTGCCCTTATGAATGTCTCAAACGCCCGGTTTACAGGCGTTCCAGGCCGACGAACGGGCAGGCTTCGAGCAATTGGGCGAGCGCACGGCCGTCGGCCAGGCGGAAGTCGCCTGCCACCAGTTCGGCCAAGGGGTATAGCACGAAGGGGCGTGCGTGCATGTGGTAGTGCGGCACCTGCAGGCGTGGCACGTCGATGACCTGGTCACCGAACAGGAGGATATCCAGGTCGAGGGTGCGTGGCCCCCAGCGTTCCTTGCGCACCCGGCCTTGGTCGTTCTCGATGGCTTGCAAGGCATCGAGCAGGTCCAATGGCGCCAACCCGGTGTCGAGCGCGGCCACGGCGTTGGTGTAGCGCGGCTGGCCTGGCAGCAGCGAATCACTGGTGTACAGGGCTGAAGCGCTCGCCAGGCGGCTATCGGCAATCTGGTCGAGCGCCTGCAGGGCGCTGCGCAGCTGTTCTGCGGGAGCGTCCAGATTGCTACCGAGGCCGATGAAGGCGCGCGTGGTCACTCGAACGCCTCGTCACCGCCGCTGCGCTTGCGCTTGCTGCCACTGCGCTTGCGTTTGCGCGGGCCGGCACCAGTGCCTTCGTCACGGCTGCCGAGCTCGCGGATCATCTCGCGGCGCTCGCTGTCGTTGGCATCCTGGTAATCGGTCCACCATTGGCCGAGGTCATCGGTTTCCTCGCCCGCGCTTTCGCGCAGCAGCAGGAAGTCGTAGCCGGCGCGGAAGCGCGGGTTGTCGAGCAACTGATCAGCGCGTTTGCCGCTGCGGCGCGGCAGGCGTTCCTGCATGTCCCAGATCTCGCGGATCGGCAGGGTGAAGCGCTTGGGAATGGCGATACGCGCGCATTGCTCGGCGATCAGGTCGTGGGCAGCACCGTTCATGGCCGGGATCGGCGGCACACCCTGGTTCTGCAGATGCAGCACGCGGCTTGGCAGGGCTGGCCAGAGCAGGGCGGCGAACAGGAAGGCCGGAGTAACCGGTTTGCCTTGCTTGACGCGTAGGTCGGTGTTGTTCAGCGCCTGGCTGATCAAGGTATGGGTGTAGGTCGGGCGCTCGTCCAGGGCATGGGCACTGGCCGGGAACAGCGGCTCGAACAACTCCAGGTCGACCAGCATTTCGAAGGCAATGGCGCCCTGGCCGGAGAGGAACAGCTTGAGGCATTCCTCGAACAGGCGCGCTGGCGGGATCTCGCGCAGCAACGGTGCCAGTTTGCGGATCGGCTGGTAGGTGTGCTTCTCGATGCCGAAGTCGAGCTTGGCGGCGAAGCGCACAGCACGCAGCATGCGCACCGGGTCTTCCTGGTAGCGGTGGGTCGGGTCGCCGATCAGGCGCAACAAGCGGTTGCGCACATCGTGCACGCCGTTGGCGTAGTCGAGAATACGTTCGCTGACCGGGTCGTAGTAGAGGGCATTGATGGTGAAGTCGCGGCGTTGCGCGTCTTCTTCCAGGGTGCCGTACACGTTGTCACGCAGGATGCGACCACTGGCGTTGTGCGACGAACGGTGGCTGTCGCCCTGGTCCTCTTCCGAATGGTGCGCGCGGAAGGTGGCGACCTCGATGATTTCACGTCCGAAATGCACGTGGACCAGCTTGAAGCGCCGGCCAATGATGCGCGCGTTGCGGAATTCGGCACGGACCTGCTCGGGCGTGGCACTGGTGGCGACGTCGAAGTCCTTGGGCGTGATGCCTAGCATCAGGTCGCGGACGCAGCCACCGACCAGGTATGCCTGGTAGCCCGCACTCTGCAGGCGCTCGACAATGTTCACCGCGTGGCGGCTGAACTGGTGGCGTTGCAGCGAGTGTTGGCTCTTGTTGATCACCTCAGGCGTGGTGCGCCGGTGGTGCTGGCCCGGTACGGGAGGGCGGAAAGACTGGAACAGCTTCTTCAGCATGGGATGCACTGTTTGAAGGAATGATCGGCCAAGAATAGGAGAATGGCCGCATGATGGGCGGGGATTCTAGCATTTACTCAGGGAATGGTGTAGGCGTTGGCAGGAAGGGCTGCTGGAAGGGGAGAAACGACAAGGGGAGCCTAAGCTCCCCAAGAAGTCGTTGCGTGCTCTTATTGTTTTTTTACTGGGCTTCTTGTTTTTGTTGAGTGCCCTGCCCACAAATCTCGAAGCTTGTGGACGACCCCCAATCCAGGGGTAAAGAGCAAACGGATTGCTTTGGCCGCTGATGTCACGTTGATCCTTCGATCCAACCAGTTCAGGCGCTGCTTTTAAGTGCAGTTTTTGTTGTTCTCTGCCTGGTCGTGGGGCAAGCCCCAAACACGCATCCTCTCCAAAAGAATCAGTTAGCTGCGCCTCCGCCGTCTTGTTTTTATTGTGCGTGAGCCGTTTCGTCTTGTTCTTATTCTGAGTTGCTGTGCTTGTTATTGTTCTTGTACCAGACATATAGCAGGTGCCGTGCCAACTTTTCGAAACCCAATGAAATCAAGGGTTTGGCGGAATTTTGCGGTTGGCGGCGGGCTGGAAATGTGGATTTTTCGTTACCGTACGCCTCGGGGACTGTTACGGCGCAAAGGTTGGGTAACAGATTTGTGCGGGAGCTGGTGTGTTACCTGGGGGGCTTGGCGCGACATCTTTGTCGCCTGTGAGACCGAGCGCCGCCCGCGCGGCGCATCGCGGATGAATCCGCTCCTACATCTATTGCAACGTGCCGAACCTGTTACGCCATGGTCGCCTGCCTTGGCGCATGACGAGAGCCCTGCATACAGGGCTGACAACCATGGCCTCACAGGCATGGCCACGTTGCAACAAATGTAGGAGCGGATTCATCCGCGATGCGCCGCGCGGGCGGCGCTGGGTCTCAAAGGCGCAAAATGCCTTGAGACGTACTCAGTTGTCGCTGGTCGCGTTGCTCTTGCGCCGCGGGATGCCCAGGCGCTGGCGCCGTTCCCACAGGCACTTGCGGCTGACACCCAGCTTGCGTGCCAACTCGGTCTCGGTCATGTGGTCCTGGTGCTCGAGCACGAAATGCTGGAAGTAGTCCTCCAGCGACAGGTCCTCGGTCGGCTCGTGGCTGGCGCTGTTGGCGCTGGCGCTGGCCGCTACCAGGGCATTGTCGAGGATGTCATCTTCCTCGAGGTCGCTCAGCTCGATGTCGATGCCCAGCATGTCGGCGGAAATTTCCGCGCTCTCGCTGAGGATCACTGCGCGCTCAACGGCGTTTTCCAGTTCGCGCACGTTACCCGGCCAGCTGTAATGACGAATGGCTTGCTCGGCCTCGGCCGAGAAGTGCAGGTCGTCACGGCCGATACGCGCGCTCTGGCGGGCGAGGAAGGCGTTGGCGATCTCGTTGACGTCACTGCCGCGCTCGCGCAGGGCCGGCAACTTCAAAGCGATCACGTGCAAGCGGTAATAAAGGTCTTCGCGGAATTGCCCGGCCTTGGCCAGGTTCTTCAGGTCGCGGTGGGTCGCGGCGATCAGGCGCACGTCGACCTTTTGCGACTGTACCGAACCGACCCGGCGGATTTCGCCTTCCTGCAGCACGCGCAGCAGGCGGGCCTGGGCTTCGAGTGGCAACTCACCGATTTCGTCGAGGAACAGGGTGCCACCATCAGCAGCCTCCACCAGGCCGGCACGGCCGGCACTGGCGCCGGTGAATGCGCCTTTTTCGTGGCCGAACAGTTCCGATTCGATCAGGGTTTCCGGAATCGCCGCGCAGTTCACCGAGATCATCGGCGCCTTGGCGCGCCGCGACAGATTGTGCAGGGCGCGGGCGACCAGCTCTTTACCGGTGCCCGACTCACCCTGGATCAGCACGTTGGAGTCGGTGGGCGCTACCTTGCGGATCTTGCTGTACATGTCCTGCATCGGCGGGCACGAACCGATGATGCCGATCTCGCCGTTGGCGGCAGTGGCACCCTTGTCGGCTGGCGCGGCCTTGCCGTTGGCCCGCGGCTCGGCGGCCGGGGCGGGGGTGGCCGCCGGTGCGTTCTGCCGGTCGCGCAGGATGCGCGCCACGGCCTGGAGCATTTCATCGTGGTCGAAGGGTTTGGCGATGTAGTCCACCGCGCCCATCTTCATCGAGTCCACCGCCGAGCGCAGGCTGGCGTAGCTGGTCATGATCAGCACCGGGGTGCCCTGGCCGAGCTTGATCAGCTCGGTGCCCGGGGCGCCTGGCAGGCGCAGGTCGCTGACGATCAGGTCGAAGGTGGCAATGCTGAAGCGTTCCTGGGCTTCCTGCACCGAGCCGGCTTCGCTGACTTGGTACTGGTTCCGTTCGAGCAGCCGACGCAGGGCCGAGCGGATGATGGTTTCGTCTTCGACGATCAGAATGTGCGGCATTGATTCAATTCTCTCGACGGTCTCGAATTTCAGGGGACGTCGCTACGACATGCCGGGGCAGGGTCACGCGGATCCGGGTGCCACGTTGCCGTTCGATGTCGGCCGGGCTGTCGATGGTGATTTGCCCATAATGCTCTTCCACGATGGAATAGACCAGAGCGAGCCCCAGTCCGGTTCCCTCGCCTGGGTCCTTGGTGGTGAAGAACGGTTCGAACAGGCGATCCATGATGTTCTTCGGAATCCCGCTGCCCTCGTCCTCGACGATCAGGTCGACGGTGTGTTCATTGGCTTCGCTGCGCACACGCACGGCGCTGCCGGGCTTTGATGCGTCGCGGGCGTTGGAGAGCAGGTTGATCAGCACCTGGGCGAGGCGCTGCGGATCTCCCTCGGCCCAGTGGTCCGGGTCGCAGAGGTTGAAGAACTGTACTTCGAAATTGCGCCGGTTCAATGCCAGCAGACCGATGGCGTCCTGCGCCACCTCGGCCAGGCACACCGGCTCTTCGCTGTTCTGATGGCTGCCGCCGGCGTGGGCGAAGCTCATCAGCGACTGGACGATGCGAGACACGCGCTTGGTCTGTTCAAGAATCTGGCTGGACAGCTCGATGATTTCGCCATCGCCTTCACGCTCTTCGCGCAGGTTCTGCGCCAGGCAGGCGATGCCGGTGATCGGGTTGCCGATTTCGTGGGCCACGCCGGCAGCCAGGCGGCCGATGCTGGCCAGGCGCTCGGAGTGCACCAGCTTGTCTTCCAGGGCCTGGGTTTCGGTCAGGTCTTCCACCAGCAGCACCAAGCCGCTGTTGCCCGGAGCCAGGGGTTCGTCGATGGCTGCCTTGTGCAGGTTCAGCCAGCGCGGCTGGCCGTCCAGTGCCAGGCGCTGCTTGTGCAGGTGTTCGTCGGGCACGTTGATGAAGCCTTGCAGCAGGCCACGCCAGGGTTCACCGATGGTCTCCAGGCGCGAGCCGACCACATGCTTGGCGGCGATGCCGGTCAGCTCTTCCATGGCCTTGTTCCACATCAGGATTTCCTGGTCCTTGGCCAGCGAGCAGACGCCCATGGGCAGCTCCTGCAGGGTCTGGCGGTGGTAGCGGCGCAGGGCGTCAAGTTCGGCAGCCAGGCCGGTGAGGCGCGAGTGGTAGTCTTCCAGGCGGCTTTCGATGAAGTGGATGTCTTCGGTAACGTAGTTCTCGTTGCCGGACTTGTACGGCAAGAAGGTCTCTACCATGTCCTGGGCCACGCTAGGCCCCATCAGGCCAGAAAGGTTGGCCTCGATACGGTCACGCAGGCGGCGCAAGGCGTAAGGGCGGCGCTCGTCGAACGGCAGGTAAAGATCGCGCAGGGCCTGCTCGACTTCTTTCTGCGCCGCCTTGGCGCCCAAGGGTTTTGCCAACTGGGTGGCGAATTCCTGCGGCGAGGCGGCATGCAGCTCGCGGCGCTGGGGGCGGCGCACGTTGTCCACGGCGCAGGCTTCGGCGGCGCTGACCTCTTCGGTGCTGGCATTGGTGAACAGCGAAATCAGCGTGAACAGCAGGACGTTGGCCGCCAGCGAAGCGATGGCCGCCATGTGCCAGCTGGTGTCGTCGAGCACATAGATCATGTCCAGCAGCGGAATGTAGAAACCCTGCAGGTTGCCAAGCAGCGGCAGCAGCATGGTCACCATCCACACCAGGGTCCCGGCCAGCAGCCCGGCAATGAAGCCGCGGCGGTTGGCGGTCGGCCAGTACAGTACCGACAGCACGCCAGGCAGGAACTGCAAGGTGGCGACGAAGGCCACGATACCCAGGTTGGCCAGGCTCTGGTGGTTGTTCTGGGTCAGGTAGAAGACGAACCCCGCCGTGATGATGGCGACGATCAGCGCCCGGCGCGTCCATTTCAGCCAACGGTAGATATTGCCTTCGGCCGGTGGTTGGTACAGCGGCAGCACAAGGTGATTGAGGGCCATGCCCGACAACGCGAGGGTGGTGACGATGATCAGCCCGCTGGCGGACGCCAGCCCGCCAACGTAGGCCAGCAAGGCCAATGCCTGGTTGTTGGCAGCGATCCCCAGGCCCAGGGTGAAGTACTCCGGGTTGGTGCTGGCGCCCAGGCGCAGGCCGGCCCACAGCACCAGCGGCACGGCCAGGCTCATCAGCAGCAGGAACAGTGGCAGGCCCCAGCTGGCGCTGACCAGCGAGCGCGGGTTGAGGTTTTCGGTGAAGGCCATGTGGTACATGTGCGGCATGACGATGGCCGAGGCGAAGAACACCAGCAGCAAGGTGCGCCATGGGCCTTCCTGCAGCGGTGTGTGCAGCGCCGCCAGGGCGGTCTGGTTCTGCAGCAGCCACACCTCCAGCTGATGCGGGCCGCCGAACACGCCATACAGCGCGTACAGGCCGATGCCGCCCAGGGCCAGCAGCTTGATCACCGATTCGAAGGCGATGGCGAACACCAGGCCTTCATGTTTCTCGCGCGTGGCGATATGGCGCGAGCCGAAGAAGATGGTGAACAGGATGATCAGCGTACAGAAGGCAAAGGCCACCCGTGCCTTGACCGGCTCGCCGGTGAGGATGCTGATCGAGTCGGCCACCGCCTGGATCTGAAGGGCCAGCAAGGGCAGCACGCCGATCAGCATGATGAGCGTGGTCAGTGCGCCTGCCCAGGTACTGCGAAAACGGAAGGCCAGCAAGTCGGCCAGCGACGACAGCTGGTAGGTGCGGGTGATCTTGAGGATCGGATACAGCAGCACCGGTGCCAGCAGGAATGCGCCGGACACCCCCAGGTAACAGGCGAGGAAGCCGTAGCCATATTGATAGGCCAGGCCCACCGAGCCATAGAAAGCCCAGGCACTGGCGTAGACGCCCAGCGACAGGGTGTAGGTCAGCGGGTGGCGAATGATCGAACGCGGGATCAGCCCACGTTCGCTGATCCAGGCCACGCCGAACAGCACCATGAGGTACGCGGCGCTGATCAGGATCATCTGGGTCAGGCTAAAGCTCATCGGCATCTCGTTGGCTCTGCAGGATGAAGGTGACGACGATCAGGATCAGCCAGAGCAGGTAAGGGCGGTACCAGGCACCGGTCGGTTCGATCCACCAGTCCATGATGGCCGGGGAGAACAGGTAGATCCCCACGACCAGAAGCAGGACCAAACGATAGATGTACATGCTGGCCTCGATGGTTGGGCGCTGCGGGCTTGGACTTATTATTGGCGCAATTGACTGTGGCGATGCTAGCGGTAATCCATAGGGTTCGCCAAGAGTTTGAATTTATTGGGCTTTTGTTTTTGAAGGGTAGATTGCCTGTTTCGGCCCATTCGCGGGCAAGCCCGCTCCCACAGAAACGGTGCTGACCCTGTGGGAGCGGGCTTGCCCGCGAATAGGCCGGACCTGCGTTAGTGCAAGTCCGCCTCTGGAACAGTGGCCTGCCGGGCAATCGCCTCAGGCCGCCACTGCTTGCGGGCTACCGCAAGTACTTCAGCCGGCGTTGCCAGCAGCAACTCCGGCTCCGCTTCCTGCCCCAAGGCCCGCAACGCGCGCAGCAGCAAAGGTGTCGCCTGCTCCGCCTGCAACGGCGGCGAACGGTACGACTTGCCTAGCTTGTGCCCATCTGGCTGCACGATCAGCGGAATATGCAGGTAACGCGGCTGCGAGAAGCCCAGCAACTCCTGCAGGTACAACTGGCGCGGGGTGTTGTCGAGCAGGTCCGCCCCGCGCACGATGTCGGTCACACCCTGCCAGGCATCATCCAGCACCACCGCCAGTTGATAGGCGTACAGCCCATCACGCCGCTGGATGACGAAATCGCCCACTTCACGCCCCAGATGCTGTTGGAACTCGCCCTGAACCCGGTCGGTAAAGCGGTAGATCAGCTCAGGCACGCGCAGCCGGATCGCTGCGCCTTCTCGGGCATGCCCGGCGTTACGGCAAAACCCTGGGTAGATGCCGTTGTGGCCCTCCAGCTGCTTGCGTGAGCAGGTGCAGGCGTAGGCCAGGCCCATGCTGAACAGCCGGTCGACCACTGCGGCGTAGGCGTCGTGGCGCTGACTCTGGTACACCACTTCGCCGTCCCACTCCAGGCCGTAGCGCTCGAGGGTCTGCAGGATCGCATCACGGGCCCCGGGCATTTCCCGGGGCGGGTCGGTGTCTTCCATGCGTAGCAGCCAGCGACCGCCCACAGCGCGGGCGTCAAGCCAGGATGCAAGAGCGGCGACCAGCGAGCCGAAGTGCAGGAAACCGCTCGGGGTAGGGGCGAAGCGTCCGATGTAACGGGAGTCTTTCATGGCGTTGCCGGGCATATAAATGAAACGGGGCGCCAGATGCGCCCCGTTCGGATGGGATAAGGGTCAGCCTTTGCCGACGGTCTTTTCCTTTTTCTCCGAGATTTCCTTGCAGTCGAAGCACAGGTCGGCGGTCGGGCGGGCTTCCAGGCGGCGCAGGCCGATCTCGATACCGCAGGACTCACACCAGCCGTAATCGTTGTCCTGGATCTTCTGCAGGGTCTTGTCGATCTTTTTGATCAGCTTGCGCTCACGATCGCGGTTGCGCAGCTCGAGGGCGAATTCTTCTTCCTGGCTGGCGCGGTCGGCCGGGTCGGGGAAGTTGGCTGCCTCGTCCTTCATGTGGTCCACAGTGCGGTCCACACTGGTCATGAGCTCTTGCTTCCAGGCCCCGAGAAGCTTGGTGAAGTGCTTCTTCATGGGCTCGCCCATGTAATCTTCGCCCTTGGTCTCTTTATAGGGCTCGACACCGTACATGGTCTGACCGGTTTTTTGCTTTTCTACGGTGGACATGAATAGACCGCCTCTCACTCATCTGATCCAATGCGCAGGCTGCTCCATCTCCGGCACCCGCCGGCCCTGCGACTGCGAGCCGCCGAACTTACCAGATAGATCGGGGGTGCGCTACCCCGCCCGACCCTAGCAGTTGACAGCGGTACGCGGCTCACGTTCGCTGCCGTGCAAAGGTAGAATCAACAGTTTAGACCCAATTGAGAGAAGGTCATGGCCCACCCCTATAGTGCGCGCAGCCGCGCCATCGAACCCTTCCACGTCATGGCGTTGCTGGCGCGGGCCAACGAGCTGCAAGCGGCCGGTCATGATGTGATCCATCTGGAAATCGGCGAGCCGGATTTCACCACCGCCGCACCGATCGTCGCGGCAGGCCAGGCCGCGTTGGCCGCCGGGCATACCCGCTATACCGCCGCCCGCGGGCTGCCAGCGCTGCGCGAAGCCATCGCCGGCTTCTATGGCCAGCGCTATGGCCTGCAAGTCGACCCAGAACGGATTCTGGTCACACCGGGCGGTTCCGGTGCATTGCTGCTGGCCAGCAGCCTGCTGGTCGACCCCGGCAAGCACTGGCTGCTGGCCGACCCGGGCTACCCGTGCAACCGCCATTTCCTGCGCCTGGTCGAAGGCGGCGCGCAACTGGTGCCGGTGGGGCCTGAGGTCAACTATCAGCTGACCGCCGACCTGGTCGAGCGCTACTGGGACAAGGACAGTGTCGGCGCCCTGGTCGCTTCGCCTGCCAACCCGACCGGCACCGTACTGGGCCGCGACGACCTGGCCAGCCTGTCCAAGGCCACCCGTGAGCGCCATGGCCACCTGGTGGTGGACGAGATCTACCACGGCCTGACCTACGGCATGGATGCGCCGAGTGTGCTGGAAGTGGATGACTCAGCGTTTGTCCTTAATAGTTTTTCCAAGTATTTCGGCATGACCGGTTGGCGGCTCGGTTGGCTGGTGGCACCGCCCAATGCCGTGGCCGACCTGGAGAAGCTGGCGCAGAACCTCTACATCAGTGCACCGAGCATGGCCCAGCATGCGGCACTGGCTTGTTTCCAGCCGGAAACGCAGGCGATTTTCGAAGAGCGCCGTGCCGAGTTTGCCCGTCGCCGCGACTATCTGTTGCCGGCCCTGCGTGTACTGGGCTTCCGCATCGCCGTCGAGCCGCAGGGGGCGTTCTACCTGTATGCCGACATCAGTGCGTTCGGTGGCGATGCTTTTGCCTTCTGCCAGCATTTCCTCGAAACCGAACATCTGGCCTTTACCCCGGGCCTGGACTTCGGCCGCCACCTGGCCGGCCACCATGTGCGGTTTGCCTACACCCAGAGCCTGCCGCGCCTGGAGCAGGCGGTCGAACGCATCGCCCGCGGGCTGCGCAGCTGGCAGGGGTAAAGGGTGTTCTTTCCTCAACTGGAACAGGGGCGCCTGCTGAGCCGCTACAAGCGCTTTCTGGCCGACATCGAGCTGGCCAATGGCGAGCAACTGACCATCCACTGCCCGAACACCGGCTCCATGCTCAATTGCATGCGCGAGGGCGGGCAGGTGTGGTTCAGCCGCTCCAATGACCCCAAGCGCAAGCTGCCAGGTACCTGGGAAATCAGCGAAACGCCCCAGGGCCGGCTGGCCTGCATCAATACCGCGCGGGCCAATGGGTTGGTTGAAGAGGCACTGCGCGCCGGCGTGATCCATGAACTGGCCGGTTTTACCGCGCTTAAACGTGAGGTCGCCTATGGCGAAGAACGCAGCCGGGTGGATTTTCGCCTGGAGTTCGCCCACGGGCCGGCCTATGTCGAGGTCAAGAGCGTGACCCTGGGTTATCCGGATACTGCCGTGGCGGCGTTCCCGGATGCCGTGACCCAGCGTGGCGCCAAGCACCTGCGCGAGCTGGCGGCCTTGGCCCGCCAGGGTATTCGTGCCGTGCAGCTGTACTGTGTGAACCTTACGGGTATCGAGGCCGTGCGCCCCGCCGAGGAGATCGACTACGCCTATGCCAGCGCCTTGCGTGCTGCGGTGGCGGACGGGGTCGAGGTGCTGGCCTACGGTGTGCGCCTGGATAGCGAGCAACTCGTCATCGACCGCCCGCTACCGGTGTTGCTCAACCCTTGAGCCAGATGCCCTGGCTGTCTTCATGACAGTCCAGGGCCTGCAGCATCTCGCCATCACAGGGGCCTGCCACGCACTCGCCATTGTCGATCAGAAACAGCGCGCCATGATGGGCGCAGTGGATCAGGCTGGCGCTGTCATCAAGAAAGGCGTCTTGCGCCCAGTTCAGTGGGATGCCGCGATGTGGGCAGCGGTTGCGGTAGAGATGCACCAGACCGTGGCGGCGCACGCCGAACAGGTCGATGCCGTCTACGCTGAAGGCGCGGCTGTGGCCCTCGGCCAGGGCCGCGGAAGGACAGAGAAAGTGCATTGCTGGGAAGGCTCGTGAAACAAAGTGATGGCTTGACGCTTCAATGCGAATAATTATCAAATTGCCCGCATTCGCTGCGTCAGCCGCCTATGGTGCGCAGTTATGCCGCCCGCCACAAGGCGTGCGGCCCGCCTTCAGAAGGAATTCGATGATGCGCCGTCCCGCTGGCTTGCTCGCCCTGTGCGCAGCGCTTGTTGTTGCCACCCAGGCCTTGGCCGCCGAACTGCCGCAGCGCTGGGTCAGTGCGGGTGGGGCGCTCAGCGAGTGGATCAGTGAACTGGGCGGCGAGCCACGGCTGGTGGGCGTCGATACCACCAGCCAGCACCCCGCGTCGCTGAAGGCTTTGCCAAGTATCGGTTATCAGCGGCAGTTGTCGGCCGAGGGCATTCTCAGCCTGCGCCCGGATGTTCTGGTCGGCACCGAAGAAATGGGGCCGCCGCCCGTGCTGGCGCAGGTGCGCAAGGCGGGCGTGCGTGTCGAACTGTTCTCCAGTCAGGCCGAGCTGGCTGCCGTGGACGAGAACCTCAAGCATCTGGGCGCTTTGCTGGGCGTCGAGGAGAAAGCTGCACAGTTGACGGCCAACTATCACCAGCAACTCGAAGCGCTGCAATTTCAGGTCAAGCAGGCTCAGCAGCATCACAAGGCGCCAGGTGTGTTACTGCTGGTTGGCCATGCCGGCGCCAAACCGCTGATTGCCGGGCAAGGTACGGCAGGGGACTGGGTGTTACGCCAGGCGGGGGCGCGCAACCTGGCTGAGCATCCGGGCTACAAGAATTTTTCCAATGAGGCGCTGGCAGCGCTCGACCCGGATGTAGTGGTGTTCTCTGACCGTGCGCTGAGCGGCGAGCAGGCCTTGCAGGCGCTACTCAAAGAAAACCCGGCGCTGGCTGCTTCCCGTGCAGTACGTGACAAGCGCCTGGTGTCGATCGATCCGACCTTGCTGGTGGGTGGCCTTGGCCCGCGCCTGCCAACCGCTTTGCAGAATTTGGCGACTGCGTTCTACCCGGCAAGCGCTGCCAAATGAAACAACGGATCCAGCCGCGAACGCTGTTTGTTTGCCTGACACTGCTGTGCTTGCTGGCGATCTGGCTGTCGCTGGCCTTGGGGCCGGTCAGCCTGCCGCTGGTCGATACCCTGCGAGCGGGCCTGCGCCTGTTGGGTTTGCCACTTGCCGCAGACGGCCTGCAGCAGGCGGAGATGATCCTCGGGCAGATCCGTCTGCCGCGCACATTGCTGGGGTTGGCAGTGGGCGCGGTACTGGCATTGTCGGGTGTGGCCATGCAGGGGCTGTTTCGTAACCCGCTGGCCGACCCTGGTCTGGTGGGGGTTGCCGCTGGGGCGGCGATGGGCGCGGCGGTGGCCATCGTGGGAGGCAGCTGGCTTGGGGGGATGCCGGAGGCCCTTGCCCCCTACCTGCTGTCGCTGTGTGCCTTCATCGGTGGGCTGGGCGTGACCGCGCTGGTCTATCGCCTGGGGCGTCGCGACGGCCAGACCAATGTCGCCACGATGTTGCTGGCTGGTGTGGCCATGACTGCGTTGGGCGGTGCTGCCGTAGGCTTGCTTTCCTACCTGGCCGATGATGCCACCTTGAGGACGTTGACCTTCTGGAACCTGGGAAGCCTGAACGGTGCCAGCTATGAACGCCTTTGGCCTTTGCTGCTGATCGCAGGCGGTGTGGCGATGTGGTTGCCGCGCCGCGCAAAGGCGTTGAATGCATTGTTGCTGGGAGAGTCGGAGGCACGGCACCTGGGCGTCGACGTGGAGCGGCTCAAGCGCGAACTGGTGTTCTGCACGGCGTTGGGTGTGGGCGCAGCGGTGGCGGCGGCGGGGTTGATCGGGTTCATTGGCCTGGTTGTACCTCACCTGGTGCGCTTGCTGGCAGGTCCCGATCACCGCGTGGTACTGCCTGCATCGTTGCTGGCCGGCGGCATACTCATGCTGTTCGCCGACCTTGCGGCACGGCTGCTGCTGGCACCCGCCGAGCTGCCCATCGGTATCGTCACTGCCTTTATCGGTGCGCCGTTCTTCCTGATTCTGCTGATACGAGGGCGCAGTTGATGTTGCAAGTCGAAGGGCTGCACTTGAGGCGGGGCAGCAACGACGTGTTGCACGGTATTGATCTGCAGTTGAGCCCAGGGCAGGTCGTAGGCGTTCTCGGCCCCAATGGCGCCGGCAAGAGCAGCCTGCTGGGTGTTTTGTCGGGCGAGCTGGCGCCGGATCGCGGGCATGTGACGCTGCAAGGCCGGCCGCTGACCGACTGGGCTGGGCAGGCGCGCGCCAGGCGCCTGGCGGTGCTGCCGCAGGTGTCCAGCCTGGGATTCTCGTTCAAGGTCGAGGAAGTGGTGGCCATGGGGCGCATGCCCCACGACAGCGGGCAACTGCGTGATACCGAGATCATCGAAGGGGCTCTGCAGGCAGCCGATGCCGCGCATCTGGTAGGTCGCAGTTACCTGGCCTTGTCGGGCGGCGAGCGGCAAAGGGTGCATCTGGCCCGCGTGCTGGCTCAGCTTTGGCCTGGCGAGGAGGGCACCACGCTGCTGCTGGATGAGCCGACGTCGATGCTCGACCCTCTGCATCAGCACACGACCCTGGAAGCCGTGCGCCGTTTTGCCGACTGTGGCGCCGCTGTGCTGGTGATCCTGCATGACCTGAACCTGGCCGCGCGTTACTGTGACCGTATCCTGCTGCTCGAAAGCGGGCGCTGCCATGCCTTGGCCACGCCGCAGGAGGTATTGACGCCTGTGTCACTCAAGGCTGTATTCGGTATTGATGTGCTGGTGCAGGCGCACCCGGAGCGGGGCCACCCGCTGATCATTGCCCGCTAGGAGGCACTCCCATGGCTCATCCTTTGCTGTGCGGTTCATTACTGTGCCTGGCGCTGGCGCTGGGTGGCTGCCAGGCCAGCCTGCCGCCGCTGCCTGCCTGGCAGAGCAGCGAAGGGCGGGATAACGCCGAGCTGGGGCAGATCCTCGATCTGGCCAGTGGCCAGGTGATCAGTCCTGAAAAGCTGATCGAGGGCTTGGCTGATGCGCCGCGGGTATTGGTCGGTGAGAAACATGACAACCCGGACCATCACGCCTTGCAGCTGTGGTTGCTGCGTGCACTGCAGCAACGCCGGGCGCAGGGCAGCTTGCTGCTGGAAATGCTGCAACCCGAGCAGCAGCCCCGCGTCGATGCGCTCGCGGGGCAGGCGCAATTGCCGCAGGACCTGCCCAAGGTGCTGGCCTGGGAGGATGGCTGGGACTGGCAGCTTTATGGCCCTATCGTGCGGGAAGCCTTGCAACATGCTGTGCCGCTGCTGGCGGCCAACCTGTCACCCGCAGAAATGCGCCAGGCCTATCGGCACCCGTTGGTTCTACCGGGAACCCGGTCAAATGCGCCGGCGGTCAGGGCGGCACTGCTGGAACAGGTGAAACAGGGGCATTGTGGCCTGCTGCCGGAAAGCCAGTTGCCAGCGATGCTGGCCGTGCAGCAACAGCGGGATCGGCGTATGGCCGAACGGCTGCTGGCAGCGCCACAGCCGGCCTTGCTGTTCGCCGGTGCGTACCACGCGCGCAAGGACTTGGGGGTGCCTTTGCATCTCGCCGATCTGGGCGCGAAGGGCGTGAGCAAGGTAGTGCTGCTGGTGGAGGCGGGCGAACAGGTCGGGCCTGGGGTGGCCGACTATGTCTGGTACACGGCAGCGATGCCTGAGCAGGACTACTGCGCCCAACTGAGGTAGGAGCGCCCCGGCAAGGCCGCTCCTACAAAGGCGTGCTCGGCATTCAAGCGGAAACCTGCGGGCAAAAAAAGACCCGGCAAAATGCCGGGTCAATAACCGTGATTAGCCTGATGAGGAGATAATCTGAGAGTCCGAACCAGGGGCTCTTAGGTTATCCAACCAGTCTCGCGACCAGTTGTGATAATCATAACGATTCTCATTACAGCGTCAATCCCCTTCGTGCGTTTATTTCATATTTTTTTGCATGGGGCATTTCGCATCGAGTTGTTGATTGAGCGCTTCCTTGCGTTCGGCCGGCAAATCGTTCCAGTGCATGTCCAGCAATGCACCTTCAATGGCGTACAACAGCACCTTCGACGCCCGGAATCCTCGTGTTTTCACCGCCTGGTAAGCACCCACGGCGCCCAGCCGGCGCAAGTCCGATGCACTGTGGATACCGGCCGCATGCAACCACTGCGCAGAGGTCTTGCCAAGATTCTTCAGATGCTGCAATTCATCGTTCATCGAGCCTCCTTGCGATGGCTGAACGGGTCTAGGGGATAAATCGCGAGCAGGTCAGAAAGGAGTGTAGCGGGGGTTGGGAAATGCGCGGCCTTTTGCCATCGGGGACGACGAGCTGTCCTGGCCTGGGGGAGGAGCCTGTCCCGGCAACGGGCCGGAACAGGCGTAAAGCGAACTTACAGGCCTGGCAGGCGCTGGCGAATCTGCTCGATCACCTGGTCCATGCCGCTGGCTTCCTGGGTATCGATGCGGGTGCTGTGTAGCAGCTCCTGGGCATCCAGTGGCTCACGGCTGGCCTGCTGTGCCTTGATGACCTCCAGGGTGGCATCCGACGGGTCGCTGTTCTCGGCCTGGCGCTGTTTCAACCAGCTGGCGATCACCGCCTCCGGTGCATGGCAGTCGAGGATCAGGAAAGGCACGCCCGTCTCGCTGGCCACGGCCGCAGCGGCCTGGCGCTGTTCTGCCTTGAGGTAGGTGGCATCGAGCACGACCGGAAAGCCAGCACGCAAGATCGTCGCCGCCAGTTCATGCAGACGCTGGTAGGTCGCCACGCTGGCGTCCTGGTCATAGATGCCTGCAGCGAGCTGACCCACATTCTGTTGCGGTTGTTCACCGAACAGGCGCTTGCGCTCCACGTCCGAGCGCACGCGAACCGCGCCCAGCGCCTCGACCAGGCGCATGGACACATGGCTCTTGCCCACCGCCGACACACCATGGGTGATGGCAAGCAGGCGGGAAGGGATGGCGCTGTAACTCTCCGCCAGGTTGGCGTAGTTGCGGTATGTGCGCAGGGTGGTGGCACGCTGCACGCCGTCGGCATTGGCCGGCATGCTGAACAGGGCGACCTTGGCCCGTACCAGTGCACGGTAGGCCTTGTAGAAGTTGAGCAGTTCCAGGCCTTCGTAGTCGCCGGTCAGCTCCAGATACTGGCTGACGAAGCGTCGTGCCAGGCACTTGAGGCCACGGTCTTCCAGGTCCATGGCGAGGAAGCCGACGTCGGCGTAGACGTCGGTCAGGCGGAACGGCTCGTTGAACTCGATGCAGTCGAAAATCACCACCTTGCCGTCGATCAGGGTGGCGTTGCCCAGGTGAATGTCACCGTGGCATTCACGGATGAAACCATTGGCCTTGCGCGCCTGCAGCAAGCCATGCAGGCGCTCGAAGCTGCTGCGCGCCCAGGCCTGGAGGTTGTCCAGCTGCTGCAGGTCGGCTTTTTCGCTGAGGAACGGGCGGATCTGCTCGAAGTTCTGCTCGACCGGGGCCATCACGCTTTCCGGGGTACCCAGCGGGTGCTCCGGCGACACTTTTGGTGCCTGCAGGTGGAACTCGGCAATCTGCCGGGCCATCTGGTCGATGTGGCTGGTATTCAGCTCGCCATTGGCCTGCAGGGTATTGAGCATCTGGCCCTGGGGGAACTGGCGCATCTTCAGCACATATTCGATCGCTTCGCCTTCACCGCCGATCTGTGGCGCTTCGGCACTGCCGGTGATCGGCAGGACTTCAAGGTACAGACCCTCGGTCAGGCGCTGGTTCAGGCGCAACTCTTCGTTACAGAAATGCTGGCGCTGGGCCAGGCTGGTGAAGTCGAGGAAGCCGAAGTTCATCGGCTTCTTGATCTTGTAGGCGTACTCGCCGGTGAGCAGGACCCAGGAGATGTGCGTCTCGATGAGTTGGAACCCGTCCACGGGGTGAGGGTACAGGGCAGGGTTCTGCAACGCGGTGATCAAGGCTTGGCTCACGGGAAATCCTTCCGGGGGCAGGGAATTCGAAAGCGCCATTATGGTCAATGGTGCCGTCCCTGCCTACCGCCAGAGGGCGCCTGCCTACCCTTTATAAAGTGCGTATAATCCGCCGCCATGACTCGAACCCGAAATCCTCGTACCCCTCAGAAACGCCCGACCGGCCGCTCGCGCGCCTGGCTGGGCTGGGCTTTGAAGCTCAGCCTGGTCGGCCTGGTGATCGTTGCCGGCTTCGCGGTTTACCTCGATGCCATCGTTCAGGAGAAGTTCTCCGGCAAGCGCTGGACCATCCCGGCCAAGGTGTATGCCCGGCCGTTGGAGCTGTTCTCCGGCCAGAAACTGAGCAAGAACGACTTCCTCACCGAGCTCGATGCCCTCGGTTACCGGCGTGAAAGCGCGGCCAACGGCCCGGGCGCGGCGGCGGTCAACGGCAATACCGTCGACCTCAACACCCGTGGCTTCCAGTTCTACGAGGGCATGGAGCCTGCGCAATTCGTGCGGGTGCGCTTCTCCGGTGACTACGTGGCAGACCTCGCCGGTGCCAATGGCAAGAAGCTCGACGTGGTACGTCTCGAGCCGCTGATGATCGGTGGTATCTACCCGAAGAACCTCGAAGACCGCATCCTGATCAAGATCGACCAGGTGCCGCCGTACCTGCTCGAGACCCTGGTCGCCACCGAGGACAGGGACTTCTACAGCCACTTCGGTGTATCGCCCAAGTCCATCGCCCGTGCCATGTGGGTCAACACCTCGGCCGGCTCGATGCGCCAGGGCGGCAGTACCCTGACCCAGCAGTTGGTGAAGAACTTCTACCTGACCAGCGAGCGTAGCCTCAGCCGCAAGCTGACTGAAGCGATGATGGCCGTGCTGCTGGAAATGCACTACGACAAGCGCGAAATCCTCGAGGCCTACCTCAACGAAGTGTTCGTCGGCCAGGATGGTCAGCGCGCGGTGCATGGCTTCGGCCTGGCCAGTCAGTTCTTCTTCAGCCAGCCGCTGTCGGAGCTGAAACTGCACCAGATCGCCTTGCTGGTCGGCATGGTCAAGGGCCCTTCTTACTACAACCCGCGGCGTTATCCTGACCGTGCGCTGGCGCGACGTAACCTGGTCCTCGACCTGGTGGCCGAGCAGGGCGTGGCCAGCCAGGCGGAAGTCGATGCGGCGAAGAAGATGCCGCTGGGCGTGACCAAGCGCGGCAGCCTCGCCGACAGCTCCTTCCCGGCCTTCCTTGACCTGGTCAAGCGTCAGCTGCGCCAGGACTACCGCGACGAAGACTTGACCGAAGAAGGCTTGCGCATCTTCACCAGTTTCGACCCGATCCTGCAGATGAAGGCCGAAACTTCCATGGCCGAAACCTTCAAGCGCCTGGCCGGGCGCAAAGGTGCCGACGAGGTGGAATCGGCGATGGTCGTGACCAACCCGGAAACCGGCGAAGTTCAGGCACTGATCGGCAGCCGCCAGTCCGGCTTTGCTGGCTTCAACCGTGCCATCGACGCCGTGCGTCCGATTGGCTCGCTGGTCAAGCCGGCGGTCTATCTGACTGCACTGGAACAGCCAAGCAAGTACACCCTGACCAGCTGGGTGCAGGACGAGCCGTTCTCGGTCAAGGGGGCCGACGGCCAAGTGTGGCGCCCACAGAACTATGACCGGCGCTCGCACGGTACGATCTACCTGTACCAGGGCCTGGCCAACTCGCTGAACCTGTCGACCGCGAAACTCGGCCTGGAAGTGGGTGTGCCGAACGTGATCAAAACCATCGGCCGCCTCGGCGTCAACGTCGACTGGCCGGCCTTCCCGGCGATGCTGCTGGGTGCTGGCGGCATGTCGCCGATGCAGGTCGCGACCATGTACCAGACCATCGCCAACGGTGGCTTCAATACGCCGATGCGCGGCATCCGCAGCGTGCTGACCGCCGAAGGCGAGCCGCTCAAGCGCTACCCGTTCCAGATCCAGCAGACCTTCGACCCGGGTTCCATCTACCTGGTGCAGAACGCCATGCAGCGGGTGATGCGTGAGGGTACCGGCCGCTCGGTATACAACGTGCTGCCAAGTTCGCTGACCCTGGCGGGCAAGACGGGTACCAGTAACGATTCGCGCGACAGCTGGTTCTCCGGCTTCAGCCAGGATCTGCTGGCGGTGGTATGGATGGGGCGTGACGATAACGGCAAAACGCCATTTACCGGTGCCACCGGCGCCTTGCAGGTCTGGACCAGCTTCATGAAGAAGGCCGACCCGCTGCCGCTGGACATGCCGCAACCCGACAACGTGGTCCAGGCATGGATCGATCCGTACAGTGGCCATGGCTCCGACAGAAGCTGTCCGGGAGCCGTGCAGATGCCGTATATTCGCGGCAGTGAACCGCCTGCCGGTGCAACCTGCGGCGGTGAGCAGAATCCCGTAGAGTCGGTCATGGACTGGGTCAAGGGCTGGATGAACTGAGCCCTGCGCAGCATTGATGAGGTGTAAATTGAATAAGTGGCTGTTTCCTGCCGTGACGGCGCTGGTGGTGCTCCAGGGTTGCTCCAGCGTGCAGCGTGGCAACATCCCGGTAGTGGACTCGAGCACCCGGGTGTCCAACAGTGAGCGCGTCCAGGCCCACCGTTCGGCCGCGGGCATGAGCAACGGCACCGCGCAGGCGCAGTCGCTGCCCGAGGACTCCGGCGTGACCGTGATGATCCCGCAAGGTGCCGGTGCTGCCGGCATCCAGACCTTCCCGGCCGGCAGCGGTGCGGCACCGATCAGCACCGGCCCGATCACTCCGGGCCCGGTTACTTCGGCGCCGATGACTACCAACCCCAACCCGATCGCCGACGAACCGTTCGATATCGCCTCGATGAACAGCACGCCGGCTGCTTCCAGCGCACCGACTGGCATTCCGCGCAGCAACGCGGCTTCCGGTGGCCTGTCGGCCGATGAGCAGCTCGACGGCCCGGTGCTGGCATTGCTGACCACCGCCCAGTCGCAGCAGGGCAGCGGTGACTACAATGGTGCCGCGTCGAGCCTGGAGCGTGCCCAGCGCATCGCCCCGCGCGAGCCGCAGGTACTGTTCCGCCTGGCCCAGGTGCGCCTGTCGCAAGGCGACGCGCCACAGGCCGAGCAACTGGCCCGCCGTGCTCTGACCTATGCCAACGGTCGCCCCGACCTGCAGGCCGAGCTGTGGAACACCATCGCCCTGGCCCGTGAAAAGCAGGGTGACAGCGCCGGTGCCGCCCTGGCGCGGCAGAAAGCGCGGGTCAACTCGTGATGGTCGAGCAACGCATTCTCGATATCGCCGACCACCTGCTGCTCATCGAGCGTGAGCTGCAGGTGCAGGGCTGGTGGGATGAGGAGCCGCCCAGCGATGAAGCGCTGGCCAGTACCGTGCCGTTCGCGGTCGATACGCTCAGCTTCGAGCAGTGGCTGCAATGGATCTTCCTGCCCCGCATGAAGATCATCATCGAGCTCGGGCATCCGCTGCCTAATGCCTCGAGCATCCTGGTGATGGCGGAAACCGTGTTCACCGATCGTCCGGAACAAAGCCGCGAGCTGCGCCGACTGTTGGCAGCATTCGATCAATTGATCGCTCCTTCCGCCTGATTTCTTCAGTTTTTCCTTCTAGGGCCGCAGATTGTGGCCCTTTTTTATGGAAATCTTATTTTTTCTGCTGCTGACTCGGTTTTTAGTGGTGGCAGGAATTCATCTTGGGGAAAAACTGGCAATAATTTTTCTTGACTTGTAGGCGCCAAATCACAAGAATCCAGATTCCGCTGTAGAGGGACTGCCAGAAGCAGACCCGCTAAGCAGATCATGAGGCGCACACCCGCGCCGCCTGTTACACCCCGCAACGCGTTACCTCGCGCTGGGTGGGAAAACCCCGCAACACTCTGGGGAGCTCCCAATACTTGCTCAGTCAGTGCTGAACGTTCGCTCATGCTCTGCTTGGCAGTAAACCTATTAAGACCCGTCCACTAGGGACGGTATTCTGGCGTTTTAGAGGTGAACAACGTGGAGCTTTTATCTGGCGCTGAGATGGTCGTCCGCTTCTTGCGTGACGAAGGCGTTAAGCACATCTACGGGTACCCTGGTGGTGCTCTCCTTCATGTTTACGACGCACTGTTCAAAGAACCGGAAGTGGAACACATCCTGGTTCGTCACGAGCAGGCGGCAACCCATATGGCGGACGGCTACGCCCGCGCCACCGGCAAGGCCGGTGTGGTGCTGGTAACCTCCGGCCCGGGCGCGACCAATGCCATCACCGGCATTGCCACCGCCTACATGGACTCGATTCCAATGGTCATCCTGTCCGGCCAGGTGCCTAGCACCATGGTAGGTACCGATGCCTTCCAGGAAACCGACATGATCGGTATCTCGCGGCCGATCGTGAAGCACAGCTTCATGATCAAGAACCCGACCGAGATCCCTGAAGTACTCAAGAAAGCTTTCTACCTGGCGCAATCCGGTCGCCCAGGCCCGGTCGTGGTCGACATTCCAAAAGATATGACCAATCCGGCCGAGAAGTTCGAGTACGTCTATCCGAAGAAGGTCAAGCTGCGTTCGTACAGCCCGGCTGTACGTGGTCACTCCGGCCAGATCCGCAAGGCAGCCGAGATGCTCCTGGCCGCCAAGCGCCCGATCGTCTACGCCGGTGGCGGTGTGATTCTCGGTGGTGGCTCCGAAGCACTGACCGAAATCGCCAAGTCGCTGAACCTGCCAGTCACCAACACCCTGATGGGTCTGGGTGGCTTCCCGGGTACCGACCGCCAGTTCCTCGGCATGCTCGGCATGCACGGCAGCTTCACTGCCAACATGGCCATGCACAATGCCGACGTGATCTTCGCTGTCGGTGCGCGTTTCGACGACCGCGTGGTCAATGGCCCGGCCAAGTTCTGCCCGAACGCCAAGATCATCCATGTCGACATCGACCCGGCGTCGATCTCCAAGATGATCAAGGCCGATGTGCCGATCGTCGGCCCGGTCGACAGCGTGCTCAGCGAAATGCTCGGCATCCTCAAGGAAATCGGCGAGCAGCCTGACAAGGCGGCGCTGGATGCCTGGTGGAAGCAGATCGACGAGTGGCGTGGCAATGGCGAGCTGTTCCCTTATGACAAGGGCGACGGCAACGTCATCAAACCGCAGAAAGTCATCGAGACGCTGTGCGAAGTGACCAATGGCGATGCCTTCGTCACCTCCGACGTTGGCCAGCACCAGATGTTCGCGGCGCAGTACTACCGCTTCAACAAGCCGAACCGCTGGATCAACTCCGGTGGCCTGGGCACCATGGGCTTCGGTTTCCCGGCGGCGATGGGCGTCAAGCTCAACTTCCCGGACCAGGACGTGGCCTGTGTGACCGGCGAAGGCAGCATCCAGATGAACATTCAGGAGCTGTCTACCTGCATGCAGTACGGCCTGCCGGTGAAGATCGTCAACCTGAACAACGGTGTGCTGGGCATGGTCCGCCAATGGCAGGACATGGCCTACAACGGTCGTCACTCGCACTCGTACGTCGAGTCGCTGCCTGACTTCATCAAGCTGGCCGAGGCCTATGGTCATGTGGGCATCCGCATCACCAGCCTGAAGGACCTCAAGCCGAAGCTGGAAGAAGCGTTTGCGATGAAGGACCGCCTGGTGTTCATCGACATCGCGGTCGACCGCAGCGAGCACGTCTATCCGATGCAGATCAAGGATGGCTCGATGCGTGACATGTGGCTGAGCAAGACGGAGCGTACCTGATATGCGGCACATCATTTCCCTGCTGCTGGAAAACGAACCTGGTGCTCTGTCCCGTGTGGTCGGCCTGTTCTCCCAGCGCAACTACAACATTGAAAGCCTGACCGTGGCGCCGACCGAAGACCCGACCCTGTCGCGTCTGACGCTGACCACCGTTGGCCATGACGAAGTGATCGAACAGATCACCAAGAACCTGAACAAACTGGTCGAAGTGGTGAAACTCGTCGACCTGTCGGAAAGCGCTCACATCGAGCGTGAACTGATGCTGGTCAAGGTCAAGGCCACCGGTGCCCAGCGCGCCGAGATCAAGCGCACCACGGATATCTTCCGTGGCCAGATCGTCGATGTGACCGCCAGCGTGTACACCGTGCAGCTGAGTGGCACCAGCGACAAACTGGACAGCTTCATCCAGGCGATTGGCACCGCATCGATTCTCGAAACCGTGCGCAGCGGCGTTACCGGCATTGCCCGTGGCGACAAAGTGCTCAGCATCTAAATTCAAAAATTAGCGATGGCTCCGCAGGGGCCGAGATATAACCAGGGGTATTTTCATGAAAGTTTTCTACGATAAAGACTGCGACCTTTCCATCATCCAGGGTAAGAAAGTCGCCATCATCGGTTACGGCTCCCAGGGTCACGCTCAGGCGTGCAACCTGAAGGACTCCGGTGTAGATGTCACCATCGGTCTGCGTAAAGGTTCGGCCACCGTTGCCAAGGCAGAAGCCCACGGCCTGAAAGTGACCGACGTTGCCTCTGCCGTCGCTGCTGCCGACCTGGTCATGATCCTGACCCCGGACGAATTCCAGGGCCAGCTGTACAAGCAGGAAATCGAGCCGAACATCAAGAAGGGCGCTACCCTGGCCTTCTCCCACGGCTTCGCGATCCATTACAACCAGGTCGTTCCGCGTGCCGACCTCGACGTGATCATGATCGCGCCGAAAGCCCCAGGCCACACCGTTCGCTCCGAGTTCGTCAAAGGCGGCGGCATCCCTGACCTGATCGCTATCTACCAGGACGCTTCGGGCAACGCCAAGAACGTCGCCCTGTCCTACGCTTCGGGTGTGGGTGGCGGCCGTACCGGCATCATCGAAACCACCTTCAAGGACGAGACCGAAACCGACCTGTTCGGTGAGCAGGCTGTTCTGTGCGGCGGTACCGTAGAGCTGGTCAAAGCCGGTTTCGAAACCCTGGTCGAAGCTGGCTACGCGCCGGAAATGGCCTACTTCGAGTGCCTGCACGAGCTGAAGCTGATCGTTGACCTCATGTACGAAGGCGGCATCGCCAACATGAACTACTCGATCTCCAACAACGCCGAGTACGGTGAGTACGTCACCGGTCCGGAAGTCATCAACGAAGAATCCCGCAAGGCCATGCGCAATGCTCTGAAGCGCATCCAGGACGGTGAGTACGCGAAGATGTTCATCTCCGAAGGTGCTACCAACTACCCATCGATGACCGCCAAGCGCCGCAACAACGCCGCTCACGGCATCGAAATCATCGGCGAGCAACTGCGTTCGATGATGCCGTGGATCTCGGCTAACAAAATCGTCGACAAGACCAAGAACTGAGTCTTATCGAAAGATGAAAAACGCGGCT
Source organism: Pseudomonas sp. NPDC089428 (assembly GCF_044749325.1). Classification (NCBI taxonomy): domain Bacteria; kingdom Pseudomonadati; phylum Pseudomonadota; class Gammaproteobacteria; order Pseudomonadales; family Pseudomonadaceae; genus Pseudomonas; species Pseudomonas sp. NPDC089428. The sequence goes on along the minus strand of NZ_JBIVHT010000007.1, from coordinate 2,938 downwards.
TCGGCCGCGTTTTTTCGTTCTGGCAGTCAGCTTCTGGTATAAAGCAGACCAGTGGCCCGCCGTCAGAACCTGTTTCGCGGGCCCGTGTCGAACATTTTCCATCCTGTTGCAAGGTACCCTCCATGAGCGAACGTCCCGAAGAGCCGAACAAGCCCTCCGACGCCGAAAGCCTGCTACCTGTCGATGAGCACGTTGAAGAAGGGCATGATGCCGAAGGGCGCAAGGTGCGCCATCGTGGCATCTATCTGCTGCCCAACCTGTTCACCACCGCCAACCTGTTTGCCGGTTTCTATTCCATCATCAGCTCGATGAGTGCGCAGAGCGCTGGCGACCCACGCGAGGCGAGCAAGTATTTCGCCTTCGCCGCCATTGCGATCTTCGTGGCCATGGTGCTCGACGGCCTTGATGGTCGTGTGGCGCGCATGACCAATACCCAGAGCGCCTTCGGTGCCGAGTACGACTCGCTGTCGGACATGGTCGCCTTCGGCGTGGCCCCGGCCTTGCTGGCCTTTGGCTGGGCGCTGGGTGACATGGGCAAGGTCGGCTGGATGGTCGCCTTCATCTATGTGGCCGGTGCAGCCCTGCGTCTGGCGCGTTTCAATACCCAGGTGGGCACTGCCGATAAACGCTACTTCATCGGCCTGGCCAGCCCGGCCGCCGCCGGTGTGGTCGCCGGTACCGTGTGGGCGTTCAGCGACTACGGCATCCAGGGCTCCAAGCTGTCGTTCCTGGTGGCGCTGCTGGTAGCCGCTGCCGGCATGCTGATGGTCAGCAACATCAAGTACAACAGCTTCAAGGAGCTGGACCTCAAGGGGCGTGTGCCGTTCGTGGCAATCCTCGCGGTGGTGCTGGTGTTTGCCGTTGTGTTCAGCGACCCACCGCGCATCCTGCTGCTGATCTTCCTCGCCTATGCGGCATCGGGGCCGATCCAGTTCCTGCTGCGGGCTCGCCGGCGCAAAGCGTGAAAATCGCTTAACGTTGGAATAACCCTCCGGCTCCATAGTCATACTGGTACATCCGTTATCCAGTGCTGTGGAGCCGACCATGCTCATCAAGCTTCCCAGGTCTTCCGATTGCAAGGCAACGGAGATCACCCCTGAAGGCATCTACCTTTCCCGTCGTACCCTGCTCGGTGGCTCGTTGGCAGGCTTGGCTCTGGGCGCATTGCCCGGTGGCGCGAGTGCGGCTGATGTGTCGCGCTATGCCGATGTGGCGCCTGGTACTGCGCCAGGCTGGTTCACCGACAAGCTCGCTGCTGCACACTGGCAAGCGGTGACAGTCAAGGACGAGGCGATCACGCCGTTCAAAGATGCCACCCACTACAACAACTTTTATGAGTTCGGGCCCGACAAGGGCGACCCGGCCGCCAATGGCGGCAGCTTGAAGACCGAGCCCTGGTCGGTAGTGGTGGATGGCGAGGTGGGCAAGCCGGGGCGCTATGCGCTGGAAGACTTCGTCAAACCCTACCAGCTCGAAGAGCGCATTTACCGGCTGCGTTGCGTCGAGGCGTGGTCGATGGTCATTCCCTGGCTGGGCTTTCCATTGGCGCAGGTGCTCAAACAGGTCGAACCGACTTCGAAGGCGCGCTATGTGCGTTTCGAGACGCTGAAGGATCCGCAGCATATGCCCGGGCAGCGTTCCGGCTTTGCCTTGATCGACTGGCCCTATAGAGAAGGCTTGCGCCTGGATGAGGCGATGCATCCACTGGCAATTCTTGCGGTGGGGATGTATGGCCGGGAGCTGCCCAACCAGAACGGTGCACCGTTACGCCTGGTGGTGCCGTGGAAGTACGGCTTCAAGAGTATCAAATCGATCGTGCGAATCAGTCTGGTGGCCGAGCAGCCTGGGACTACCTGGCAGGGGCTGGCACCGGATGAGTATGGCTTCTATGCCAATGTGAATCCGACCGTTGATCATCCGCGTTGGACTCAAGCGCGCGAACGGCGCCTGCCTAGCGGGCTGTTTAGTCCGAATGTGCGACAAACACAGATGTTCAATGGCTATGCCGATGAAGTGGCGTCGCTGTATACCGGGCTCGATCTGCGGAAGAACTATTGATGCGCTATCCCTGGTTTCGTCTTGCCATCTTTGTAGTGGGGTGTCTGTTCCCCGCATTGTGGTTGTACGAGGCGGCGATGAGTCTGCTTGGGCCGGATCCCGGGAAGATCATGATGGATCGGCTTGGGCTCGGCGCGCTGACGTTCTTGCTGGTAACGCTAGGCATGACACCATTGCAGAAGCTGACGGGGTGGTCGGGCTGGATCGTGGTAAGGCGGCAGCTGGGGTTGTGGGTGTTTGCCTATATCGTGCTGCACATCCTGGCTTATCTGTTCTTTATCCTTGGGCTGGATTGGGGGCAGTTGGCGGTGGAGTTGCGCAAGCGGCCTTACATTATTGTGGGGGCGCTGGGGTTTCTTGGGTTGCTGGTGCTGGCGGTTACCTCGAATCGGTATAGCCAGCGGCGGTTGGGGGCGCGGTGGAAGAAGCTGCACAGGCTGGTGTATGGGGTGCTTGGTCTGGGGCTGCTGCACTTCCTGTGGATCGTTCGCTCGGATCTGAGGGAGTGGGCTGTTTATGCCTTTATTGGTGTTGTGTTAATGGCGTTGCGGGTTCCTGTGGTTTCGCGGGTGCTTCCCAAGCTTGCTCGGAGGCAGGGGAGGGTGGTTTGAGGGACTGTTGGGGGGCTGTCATGTAATTGAGTTGGATTCGAGATGTGCCTGCCTTTAGTCTTCTGGCCTCGATCCCCCAGGCGCCGAAGGGTGTGTGGCAGGCGCCTGGTGGCCTTGAAACGGTCTTTTCCCTCTCATATTTCAATTTCTTGAAATTAAAGGTTGACGCCCATCCGAATCCCCTTATAATGCGCCCCACTTCCAGCGACAACGGAACGACAAACTCCTTGAGATTCAACGAGTTAGACGATTCGGAAGGTGCTGAAAGG
>NZ_JBIVHT010000006.1:260462-327517 GCF_044749325.1 Pseudomonas sp. NPDC089428 | reverse complement strand
ACCGAAGACGAAGTGCTGCGCCGTGAAATGCGCCAGATGGAAGGTGGCTGGGCGTCGACCTACCTGATCGACCAGTCCAAGACCCGTCTGGAGCGCCTGGGCTTCTTCAAGGAAGTCAACGTCGAAACCCCGGCAGTGCCAGGCACCGACGACCAGGTCGACGTCAACTACAGCGTTGAGGAGCAAGCCTCCGGCTCGATCACCGCCAGCGTCGGCTTTGCCCAGAGCGCCGGCCTGATCCTGGGCGGTTCGATCAGCCAGAGCAACTTCCTCGGTACCGGCAACAAGGTGTCCATCGGCCTGACCCGTTCGCAATACCAGACCCGTTACAACTTCGGCTTCGTTGACCCCTACTTCACGGCCGACGGCGTGAGCCTGGGCTACAACGCCTTCTACCGCAGCACCGACTACAGCGACCTTGACGTCGACGTGGCCAGCTATGCCGTAGACAGCCTGGGTGCCGGTGTCAGCCTCGGCTACCCGATCAGCGAAACATCGCGCCTGACCTATGGCCTGAGCGTTCAGCAGGACAAGATCAAGACCGGTAAGTACACCGTTGACGAGATCTTCGACTTCCTCAAGCAGGAAGGCGACAGCTTCACCAACTTCAAGGCCTCGATCGGCTGGTCCGAGTCGACCCTGAACAAAGGTGTACTGGCGACCCGCGGTCACTCCCAGAGCCTGACGCTCGAGAGCACCATTCCGGGCAGCGACCTGTCGTTCTACAAGCTCGACTACCGCGGCCAGCTGTTCAAGCCGATCACCAACGACTACACCCTGCGCCTGCACACCGAACTGGGCTATGGTGATGGTTTCGGTAGCACTTCGGGCCTGCCGTTCTACGAGAACTACTACGCGGGTGGTTTCAACTCTGTCCGTGGCTTCAAGGACAGCAGCCTGGGCCCACGCAGTACACCAAGTACCGGCAAGAACCCGGGTACCATTGCCGACCCGGATCAGGATCCGTTGCCGTTCGGCGGTAACGTGCTGGTGCAAGGTGGTGTTGAATTGCTGTTCCCGCTGCCGTTCGTCAAGGACCAGCGTTCGCTGCGTACCTCCGTGTTCTGGGATGTGGGTAACGTGTTCGACACCAATTGCGGCAGCAAACCGGATTGCGAAAAGGTCGGGTTCTCGGGCATGGCCAGTTCGGTCGGCCTGGGTGTGACCTGGATTACTGCCTTGGGCCCGTTGAGCTTCAGCCTGGCGATGCCGGTCAAGAAGCCGAGCGATGCCGATACCCAGGTGTTCCAATTCTCTCTGGGCCAGACCTTCTAAGGTCGGCCCTTGCTTAACGACAACGGTTTTTCCAGGAGTGCATCGTGCGTAAATTGGCTCAACTGGCCGTAGTGGCCGCGGCGCTGGTCGCCACCCCGGCTTTCGCCGAAATGAAGGTTGCCGTGCTGAACTATCAGATGGCCCTGCTCGAATCCGATGCCGCCAAGAAGTACGCGGTCGATGCCGAGAAGAAGTTCGGCCCGCAACTGACCAAGCTGAAAAGCCTGGAAAGCAGCGCCAAGGGCATCCAGGACCGTCTGATCAAGGGCGGCGACAAGATGCAGCAGCAGGAGCGTGAGCGCCTGGAGCTCGAGTTCAAGCAAAAAGCCCGTGACTTCCAGTTCCAGTCCAAGGAGCTGAACGAGGCCAAGGCTGTTGCTGACCGCGACATGCTCAAGCAGCTCAAGCCGAAGCTGGACGGCGCTGTCGAGGAAGTGATCAAGAAGGGCGGCTACGACCTGGTTCTCGAGCGCGGCGCGGTCATCGATGTCAAACCTCAGTACGACATCACCCGCCAAGTCATCGAGCGCATGAACCAAGCGCGTTGATATGACCGTGACCATGACGCTCGGCCAGCTGGCCGAGGCCCTCGGGGCCACACTCAAAGGCCCTGAGGCGCTGCAGATTACCGGGCTGGCTACCTTGCAAGAGGCCGGCCCCGGTCAATTGAGCTTCCTCGCCAACCCGCAGTACCGCAAATACCTGGACAACTGCCAGGCCGCTGCGGTGCTGCTCAAGGCTGCGGACGCCGAAGGCTTTGCCGGCAATGCCCTGATCGTGGCCGACCCGTACCTGGCTTATGCGCGCATTTCCCACCTGTTCGACCCCAAACCCAAGGCTGTGGCGGGTATTCATCCCAGCGCCGTGGTGGCGGATGATGCCCAGGTAGATGCCAGTGCCAGTATCGGGCCGTTCGCGGTCATCGAAAGCGGTGCACGCATCGACGCCAATGTCAGCATCGGCGCACATTGCTTCATCGGTGCCCGTTGCGTGGTCGGTGAAGGCGGCTGGCTGGCACCGCGAGTCACGCTGTATCACGACGTGACCATTGGCAAGCGTGTGGTCATCCAGTCGGGTGCCGTGATCGGTGGCGAGGGCTTCGGTTTCGCCAACGAGAAGGGCATCTGGCGCAAGATTGCCCAGATTGGCGGCGTCACCATTGGCGATGACGTGGAAATCGGCGTCAACACTGCCGTTGACCGTGGCGCGCTGTCTGATACCCGTATTGGTGATGGGGTCAAACTCGACAACCAGATCCAGATCGCCCACAACGTGCAGATCGGTGATCACACGGCCATGGCCGCCTGTGTCGGGATCTCGGGCAGTGCGCGCATCGGCAAGCATTGCATGCTGGCGGGTGGCGTTGGCCTGGTGGGGCATATCGATATCTGCGATAACGTATTCGTCTCCGGGATGACCATGGTGACCCGTTCGATCACCGAGCCAGGTTCCTATTCATCCGGCACGGCCATGCAGCCCCTGGCTGACTGGCGCAAGAGCGCGGCGCGTATCCGCCAGCTCGATGACATGGCCAAGCGTCTCCAGCAGCTGGAAAAACGTGTCGATACCGTGACCTCAGGTGGCCAGCCGACATCAGAAGGCTGATACCATTTCCTGAGCAAGAGTGAACAGTCGCTAGCTGGCTCCTCTTTGGATTGCAAAAGGAGCGTGTGGTCAGCACCTGCGCTCCCTATTCTTATTACAGGCTTCCCCCCGAAATGATGGACATCAACGAGATTCGCGAATACCTGCCTCACCGCTACCCGTTCCTGCTGGTAGATCGCGTGACGGATCTGGACTTCGAGGCCCAGAGCATTCGTGCCTACAAGAATGTCAGCATCAACGAGCCGTTCTTCAATGGCCATTTCCCGGCGCACCCGATCATGCCGGGCGTCCTGATCATCGAAGCCATGGCCCAGGCGGCCGGTATCCTTGGTTTCAAGATGCTCGATGCCAAGCCGGCCGATGGCACCCTGTACTACTTCGTCGGTTCCGACAAACTGCGCTTCCGCCAGCCTGTTCTGCCAGGTGATCAGCTGGTGCTGGAAGCCAAGTTCCTCAGCCGCAAGAGCATGATCTGGAAGTTCGAGTGCCGTGCCCTGGTCGATGGCAAACCGGTCTGCTCGGCTGAAATCACCTGCGCGGAACGCTCCCTATGAGTTCGATTGATCCGCGGGCGATCATCGATCCGTCGGCCAAGCTGGCCGATGGCGTCGAGGTTGGCCCGTGGTCGATCGTCGGCCCTGATGTCGAAATCGGCGAAGGCACTGTGATTGGCCCGCACGTGGTGCTCAAGGGGCCGACCCGGATTGGCAAGCACAACCGCATCTACCAGTTTTCCTCGATTGGCGAAGACACCCCTGACCTCAAGTACAAGGGTGAGCCGACGCGCCTGGTGATCGGTGACCACAACGTGATCCGCGAAGGTGTGACCATTCACCGTGGCACGGTCCAGGACCGCGCGGAAACCACCCTGGGTGATCACAACCTGATCATGGCCTATGCCCACATCGGCCACGACAGCGTCATCGGCAACCATTGCATCCTGGTCAACAACACCGCCCTGGCCGGGCATGTGCACGTGGGCGACTGGGCGATCCTGTCCGGTTTCACCCTGGTGCATCAGTACTGCCATATCGGCGCCCATGCGTTCTCTGGCATGGGCACGGCGATCGGCAAGGACGTGCCGGCCTTCGTCACGGTATTCGGCAGCCCTGCCGAAGCCCGCAGCATGAACTTCGAAGGCATGCGCCGCCGTGGCTTCAGTGACGAGGTCATCCATGCGCTGCGCCGTTCCTACAAGATCGTCTATCGCCAGGGCCTGACGGTGGAAGAGGCGATCAAGGAACTGGACGAGCTGGCCGCCAAGCACGAGCAGGTCGAGCTGTTCCGCCAGTCGATCGTGAACTCCGCTCGCGGCATTACCCGCTGACATGGCGCAGCTTTGCGTAGCCCTGGTAGCGGGTGAGGCCAGCGGCGATATTCTCGGTTCCGGTCTGATGCGCGCCCTCAAGGCGCGTCATCCCGATGTGCGTTTCATCGGTGTGGGTGGCCCGCTGATGGAGGCCGAAGGCCTGCAGTCGTACTTCCCCATGGAGCGCCTCGCGGTCATGGGCCTGGTCGAAGTGCTGGGGCGCCTGCGTGAGCTGCTCAAGCGGCGCAAGGCGCTGATCCAGACCCTGATCGGCGAAAAGCCCGATGTGTTCATCGGCATCGACGCCCCCGATTTCACCCTCAATATCGAGCTGAAACTGCGTCAGGCTGGGATCAAGACCGTACATTACGTCAGCCCGTCGGTCTGGGCGTGGCGGCAGAAGCGCGTGCTGAAGATCCGCGAAGGCTGCGACCTGATGCTTACGCTGTTGCCGTTCGAAGCCCGTTTCTATGAAGAGCAGGGCGTACCGGTGCGGTTCGTCGGCCACCCGTTGGCCGATACCATTCCGTTGGCGGCAGACCGTCAGGCAGCGCGCATCGAGCTGGGCCTGGCTGATGGCCCGGTGGTTGCGTTGATGCCGGGTAGCCGAGGTGGTGAGGTGGGGCGCCTTGGGGCGCTGTTCCTCGACGCCGCCCAGCGCCTGTGTGAGCTGGTGCCCGGCGTGCGTTTTGTGTTGCCGTGCGCCAACGCGGCGCGTCGTGCCCAGGTCGAGCAGATGCTCGAAGGCCGCGATCTGCCGTTGACCATGCTCGATGGCCAATCGCACAGGGCGTTGGCAGCCTGTGACGCGGTGCTGATCGCTTCCGGCACCGCCACGCTGGAGGCTCTGCTGTACAAGCGCCCGATGGTCGTGGCCTATCGCCTGGCGCCATTGACCTACTGGATTCTCAAGCGTCTGGTGAAAAGCCCCTACGTGTCGCTGCCCAATCTGCTGGCACAGCGCGAGCTGGTGCCTGAGCTGCTGCAGGATGCCGCGACCAGCGAAGCCCTGGCACAGACCCTGGCGCCGCTGGTCACCGACGGTGCCCAGCAGACCGAACGCTTCGACGAGATTCACCGTACGCTGCGCCGCGACGCCTCCAACCAGGCGGCCGACGCGGTGCTGGCCTTGCTCAAGGACCGCTGACATGCAGATTGGACTGGACTTCAACCTGGTAGAAGACCTGGTCGCCGGCGTTGACGAAGTCGGCCGCGGCCCGCTGTGCGGTGCGGTGGTCACGGCGGCGGTGATCCTCGACCCGGCTCGGCCGATTCTCGGCCTGAACGATTCGAAGAAACTTACCGAAGCCAAGCGCGAAGCGCTGTTCGACGAGATCTGCGAAAAAGCCCTGAGCTTCTGCATCGCCCGCGCCGAAGTCGAGGAAATCGACCGGCTGAACATCCTGCAGGCCACCATGCTGGCCATGCAGCGAGCGGTGGAGGGGCTGCACGTGACCCCAAAGCTGGCACTGATCGACGGTAACCGTTGCCCTAAACTGGCGGTGCCAGCTGCGCCAGTGGTCAAGGGCGATAGCCAGGTGCCCGCAATTGCCGCAGCATCGATCCTGGCCAAGGTGACCCGTGACCGGGAGATGAGCGCGTTCGAGCTGATCTACCCCGGGTACGGGATAGGCGGGCACAAGGGCTACCCGACGCCGGTGCACCTCGAAGCCCTGGCGCGTCTTGGGCCAACGCCCATTCATCGGCGTTCCTTCGCCCCGGTGCGGGCCGCCTGGGAAGCCCGCGAAAGCGTCACCGATTCCCTGATCTGACGCACAAGGGCCGTCTCGCGGCCCGCTCGCCCGTGTAGGAGCGGCTTTAGCCGCGAACACCGGCGCAGCCGGTGCCATGCACCGCGGCGTCTGGTTCGCGGCTAAAGCCGCTCCTACAGAGATCGTGTTGCGAAGCAGCCGCAAATCCCCCTCGCAATTACGCTACAATCCCGCCCTTGTCGTTCAGCACTGCTACAGGACTTTCCATGTCGGTTCCCTTCGTTCACCTGCGCGTCCACTCCGAATTCTCGCTGGTAGACGGCCTGGTGCGGATCAAGCCGCTGGCCAAGGCGCTGGCGGGAATGAACATGCCGGCGGTGGCGATCACCGACCAGAGCAACATGTGCTCGCTGGTCAAGTTCTACAAGACTGCCATGGGCGCGGGTATCAAGCCGATCTGCGGTGCCGACCTGTGGCTGGCCGGTGCCGATCCGGAAGCACCGCTGTCGCGCATCTGCTTCCTGGCCATGAACCCCAAGGGCTATCGCAACCTCACCGAGTTGATCTCCCGTGGCTGGACCGATGGCCAGCGCAACGGCCTGGTGATCCTCCAGCGCGAGTGGATCGCTCCCGCCAGCGAAGGGCTGATTGCCCTGTCCGCCGGCAAGGAAGGCGATATCGGCATGGCCCTGATGAACGGTCGGCAGGAAGAAGCTGAGCACCTGCTGCGCGACTGGATGGGCATGTTCCCGGAACGTTTCTATGTCGAAGTGCAGCGCACCAACCGCGCCGGTGACGAGGAATATGTGCACGCCGCCGTGGCCCTGGCCGACCAGCTTGGTGCGCCGCTGGTGGCCACCAACGACGTGCGCTTCATCAAGCAGTCCGACTTCGACGCCCATGAAACCCGCGTCTGCATCGGTGAGGGCTGGACACTCGACGATCCACGCCGGCCGCGTTGCTATAGCGACCAGCAGTACCTGAAGTCGGCCGAGGAAATGGCCGAGCTGTTCAGCGACCTGCCCGACGCCATTGCCAACACCGTCGAGATCGCCAAGCGTTGCAACATCCAGGTGCAGTTGGGCAAATACTTCCTGCCTGACTTCCCTACGCCCAATGGCATGGGCATCGATGACTATTTGCGGCATGTGTCCCATGAGGGCCTGGAAGAGCGCCTGGCGGTGCTTTGGCCAAAAGAGACCACGCCCAATTACGAAGAGAAGCGCCAGGTCTACCTGGACCGACTGAAGTTCGAGCTGGACATCATCATCCAGATGGGTTTCCCCGGTTACTTCCTGATCGTTATGGACTTCATCAAGTGGGCCAAGAATAACGGCGTGCCGGTCGGCCCGGGCCGGGGTTCGGGTGCCGGCTCGCTGGTGGCCTACGTGCTGAAGATCACCGACCTCGACCCGTTGGCCTACGACCTGCTGTTCGAGCGCTTCCTCAACCCGGAACGTATTTCCATGCCCGACTTCGACGTCGACTTCTGCATGGATGGCCGTGACCGGGTGATCGATTACGTGGCCGAAGCCTATGGCCGTAACGCGGTCAGCCAGATCATCACCTTCGGCACCATGGCGGCGAAGGCGGTGGTCCGAGACGTGGCGCGGGTACAGGGCAAGTCCTACGGCCTGGCTGACCGCCTGTCGAAGATGATCCCGTTCGAAGTGGGCATGACCCTGGAGAAGGCCTACGAGCAGGAAGAAATCCTGCGTGACTTCCTCAAGGGTGACGAAGACGCCCGCGAAATCTGGGACATGGCCCTGAAGCTCGAGGGCGTGACGCGCGGTACCGGCAAGCACGCCGGTGGTGTGGTCATCGCCCCGACCAAGCTCACCGACTTCTCGCCGATCGCCTGTGACGAAGAGGGCGGCGGCTTGGTAACCCAGTTCGACAAGGATGACGTCGAGGCTGCCGGCCTGGTTAAGTTCGACTTCCTCGGCCTGCGCACCCTGACCATCATCAAGTGGGCAATGGAGATCATCAACCGCGAGCAGGCCAAGAAGAACCTGCCCGACGTCAACATCGACTTCATCCCGCTGGACGATCGCAAGACTTACGAGCTGTTGCAGAAGGCTGAAACCACGGCGGTGTTCCAGCTTGAATCGCGGGGCATGAAAGAGCTGATCAAGAAGCTCAAGCCAGACTGCCTGGAAGACCTTATCGCACTGGTGGCGCTGTTCCGCCCAGGCCCGCTGCAATCGGGCATGGTGGACGACTTCATCAACCGCAAGCACGGCCGCGCCGAGCTGGCGTACCCGCACCCGGACTACCAGTACGAAGGCCTGAAGCCGGTACTGGCACCCACCTACGGCATCATCCTGTACCAGGAACAGGTGATGCAGATTGCCCAGGTGATGGCAGGTTACACCCTCGGCGGCGCCGACATGTTGCGCCGTGCGATGGGTAAGAAAAAGCCCGAGGAGATGGCCAAGCAACGCGGTGGTTTCATCGAGGGTTGTGCCAACAACAATATCGATGCGGACCTGGCCGGTAACATCTTCGACCTGGTGGAAAAGTTCGCCGGCTACGGCTTCAACAAATCCCACTCCGCCGCCTATGGCCTGGTGTCGTACCAGACGGCCTGGCTGAAGACCCACCACCCGGCGGCGTTCATGGCGGCCGTACTCTCGGCGGACATGCACAACACCGACAAGGTGGTGGTGCTGGTCGAGGAAGTGCGCAGCATGAAGCTGCGCCTCGATGCGCCGGACGTGAACTTCTCCGACTTCAAGTTCACCGTCAACAACGACGGCCGCATCGTCTACGGCCTGGGTGCGATCAAGGGCGTCGGTGAGGGCCCGGTGGAGGCCATCGTCGAGGCGCGTGCCCAAGGTGGCCCGTTCAAGGACCTGTTCGACTTCTGCGAGCGCATCGACCTGAAACGGGTCAACAAGCGTACCCTCGATGCCTTGATCCGCAGTGGTGCGCTGGACCGCCTGGGCCCGCACTTCCATGATGAGATCAAGGCTTACCACGCCAACATCGACCTCAACCGTGCCACCTTGCTGTCGGCGCTGGGCGAGGCCATCAAGGCCGCCGAACAGGCGGCGCATACCGCTGACAGTGGCCACGTCGACCTGTTCGGCGGCATGTTCGACGCGCCGGATGTCGACGTCTACGCCAACCACCGCAAGGTTCGCGAACTGACCCTCAAGGAGCGCCTGAAGGGCGAGAAGGACACCTTGGGCCTGTATCTCACCGGTCACCCGATCGATGAATATGAAGCCGAGATCCGCCGTTTCGCCCGTCAGCGCATCATAGACCTCAAGCCGTCGCGCGAGACCCAGACCATTGCCGGGATGATCATTGCCCTGCGGGTGATGAAGAACAAGAAGGGCGACAAGATGGGCTTCGTCACCCTGGACGACCGATCCGGGCGTATCGAAGCGTCATTGTTTGCCGATGCCTTCATGGCGGCACAATCCTTGCTGCAGACTGACGCCATGGTGGTGGTCGAAGGCGAAGTCAGTAACGATGACTTCTCCGGTGGCCTGCGCCTGCGGGTGAAGCAGGTGATGACCATGGAGGACGCGCGCACCAAGCTGGCCGAGAGCCTGCGCCTCAAGGTGGCACACGAGGCGCTCAAGGGTGATCGCCTCAAGTGGCTGGGCGAGCTGATCACCCGCCATCGTGGTGCCTGCCCGATCACCCTGGAGTACACCGGCAGCGATGCCAAGGCCATGTTGCAGTTCGGTGAGCAGTGGTCGATCGACCCGGCCGACGGCCTGATTCAGGCACTGCGTGACCAGTTCGGGCGTGAGAACGTCTTCCTGCAATATCGTTGAATCGACGAAATTTAATCTCGACCTATATGCGCCTGATCCCTTAAGGTAGGGCGCCAAACGGATCAACCGGCCGGCCGCCTGGCCGTAGACCCAAGACGGATGACTATGAACCCGAATTTTCTCGATTTCGAACAGCCGATTGCCGACCTGCAAGCCAAGATCGAAGGCCTGCGCCTGGTAGGCAACGACAACTCGCTGAACATCAGCGATGAAATTGCCCGTCTGCAAGACAAGAGCAACACCCTCACCGAAAGCATCTTCGGCAACCTGACCAGCTGGCAGATCGCCCGCCTGGCCCGTCACCCACGTCGTCCATACACCCTGGACTACCTGGAGCACATCTTCACCGAGTTCGAAGAACTGCATGGCGACCGCCACTTCTCCGATGACGCTGCCATCGTCGGTGGTACCGCCCGCCTGGACGGCAAGCCAGTGATGGTCATCGGCCACCAGAAGGGCCGTGAAGTGCGTGAGAAGGTACGCCGCAACTTCGGCATGCCGCGCCCTGAAGGCTACCGCAAGGCCTGCCGCCTGATGGAAATGGCCGAGCGCTTCAAGATGCCGATCCTGACCTTCATCGACACTCCGGGCGCCTACCCGGGCATCGATGCCGAAGAGCGCAACCAGAGCGAGGCAATCGCCTGGAACCTGCGCGTCATGGCGCGCCTGAAGACCCCGATCATCGCCACCGTGATCGGTGAGGGTGGTTCCGGCGGTGCGCTGGCCATCGGCGTGTGCGACCAGTTGAACATGCTGCAGTACTCCACCTACTCGGTAATCTCGCCGGAAGGCTGCGCCTCGATCCTGTGGAAGACTGCCGACAAGGCTGCCGACGCCGCTGAAGCCATGGGCATCACCGCCGAGCGCCTGAAGAGCCTGAACATCGTCGACAAGGTCATCCAGGAACCGCTGGGCGGCGCCCACCGCGACCCGGCGAAAATGTCCGAAAGCATCCGTGCCGACCTGGTGCAGCAGCTGGACATGCTCGGCAAGCTCGACCACGACGCGCTGCTGGCCCGTCGTTACGACCGCCTGATGAGCTACGGCCTCTGATAGAACGCCGGGGCCGCTCTGCGGCCCATTCGCGGGGCAAGCCCGCTCCCACAAGGTTTCGCAATCTCCTGTGGGAGCGGGCTTGCCCCGCGAATGGGGTGCAAAGCACCCCCGGCAATCTCAAGCCAAGTGAGGCCTCAATGATTAACCTCACCCCCTGGCTGAACGCCCCTACCTGGTACATCGCCTTCTCTGGCGGCCTTGACTCCACCGTCCTCCTGCACCTTCTGGCCGACCACGCCCGCAGCCATGCAACCCCGCCGCTGCGCGCCCTGCACATCCACCACGGCCTGCAATCCGCCGCCGACGCCTGGCCCGCCCACTGTCAAGCCATCTGCGACCAGCTCGGCATCGAACTCCAGGTCCTCCACGTCCAGGTCTCCCCCGGCGCCAGCCTCGAACAGGCCGCCCGCGACGCCCGTTATGCCGCCTTCAAGCAGATCCTTGGTCCCGGCGAAATCCTGTTCACCGCCCAGCACCGCGACGACCAGGCTGAAACCTTGCTCTTTCGCCTGCTGCGCGGCGCCGGCTTGCGTGGCCTGGCGGCAATGCCTGCGCAGCGACCGTTGGGGCAGGGCAGCCTGGTTCGGCCATTGCTGGCCACTTCGCGTCAGCAGTTGCATGACTACGCCCAGGCCAATCGGCTGGTGTGGATCGAAGACCCGACGAACGTTGATACCACCTTCGACCGTAACTATCTGCGCGCAGAGGTGTTCCCGCCATTGCAGCAGCGTTGGCCGCAGGCCAGCCAGAACATCGCCCGTTGTGCAGAGCATGTGGGGGAGGCGCTGGGCCTGCTCGACGAACTGGCGCAGGGCGATCTGGCCACGGCCGGGGAGGGCGCAGCGCCAGCCTGGGCGGCCATGCCGTCGCTCGATCTGGCAGCGCTCACCTGCTTGTCACCTGCCCGGCAGCGCAATGCCCTGCAGTATTGGCTGAGCCAGCGAACCCGCTTGCCTGATACCCGCCATTGGGCAGGCTGGGCGGATCTGCGCGATGCTGCGGAAGATGCGCAGCCGATCTGGCGGCTTGCCGATGGTCGGTTGCTGCGCAGTCATGGCCGCATCTGGTGGTTGAGTGGCGATTGGCTGCAGCAACCCACGGCTGAGTGCATCTGGGCCGACCCCGGGGCGGCTCTGGCACTGCCGGGCAATGGCAGTGTGCGCCTTGAAGGCGCCGCGCCGCAGGGCGAACTGCGTATCGCCTATCGCCAGGGTGGCGAAGTGCTGGACCTCCCCGGCCGTGGTCGGCGCGACCTCAAGCGCCTGCTCAATGAGCTGCAGGTCCCGCACTTCGTGCGCCCGCGGCTGCCGTTGCTATATTGCGGCGAGCGCTTGCTGGCGGTGGCCAATCTGCCTTCGCTGGCGCAGGCCGATTGCCAGCTTCACTGGCAGCTGCCGACGAACGCGCAAGGTTTGAGCTGAAGGGTACATTCCGGTAGACTACCCTCCCTTCTTGATACAACTTCTGTGGCTTCCCCGGAAACACAGCGGTTGCCGATTACCAAGCAGTTTTTTGCTGGGCTGATTCTGGAAATGACGAGCGAGCTCCATGCCGGGGATACCCCTGGTCTGTACAGACGCGGCAGTTTTTCGAGATGCACTGTGATTGACGCAGGTGATCGGGGGCTTCGGCCTTCCTTCGCTTTCTCCGGCGGCGCTGGCCGCCTTAACGCAGACTTCTAGGGTTTTTCATGACGCGCTACATATTCGTCACGGGCGGTGTTGTTTCTTCATTGGGGAAAGGCATTGCCTCGGCTTCCCTGGCGGCCATCCTGGAAGCGCGGGGCCTGAAGGTCACCATGCTCAAGCTGGATCCGTACATCAACGTCGATCCGGGCACCATGAGCCCGTTCCAGCATGGTGAAGTGTTCGTCACCCACGATGGCGCCGAAACCGACCTCGACCTGGGCCACTACGAGCGGTTCATCCGCACCACCATGACCCAGAACAACAACTTCACCACCGGCCGTATCTACGAGCACGTGCTGCGTAAGGAACGCCGTGGTGACTACCTGGGTGCGACCATCCAGGTCATCCCGCACATCACCGACGAGATCAAGCGTCGCATCATCAAGGGCGCTGGCGATGCCGACGTGGCCCTGGTGGAAATCGGCGGTACCGTGGGTGACATCGAGTCGCAGCCGTTCCTCGAGGCCATCCGCCAGCTGCGCGTCGAAGTCGGCTCCAAGCGCGCCATGCTGATGCACCTGACTCTGGTGCCGTACATCGCTACCGCTGGCGAGACCAAGACCAAGCCGACCCAGCACTCGGTCAAGGAGCTGCGCTCCATCGGCCTGCAGCCTGACGTGCTGATCTGCCGTTCCGACCACCCGGTCGACGCCTCGTCGCGCCGCAAGATCGCGCTGTTCACCAACGTCGAAGAGCGTGCGGTGATTTCGCTGGAAGACGTCGACACCATCTACAAGATCCCAGGCGTGCTGCACGCCCAGGGCCTGGACGACTTCGTCGTCGAGCGCTTCGGCCTGCAGTGCAACAGCGCTGACCTGTCCGAGTGGGACAAGGTGGTCGATGCCAAGCTCAACCCTGAGCAGGAAGTGACCATCGCCATGGTCGGCAAGTACATGGAACTGCTGGACGCGTACAAGTCGCTGATCGAAGCGATGAGCCACGCCGGCATCACCAACCGTACCAAGGTCAACCTGCGTTACATCGATTCCGAAGACATCGAGAACCAGGGCACCAGCCTGCTCGAAGGCGCCGACGCCATTCTGGTGCCGGGCGGTTTCGGCCTGCGTGGCGTGGAAGGCAAGATCACTGCGGTGCAGTACGCCCGTGAGAACAAGGTCCCGTACCTGGGCATCTGCCTGGGGATGCAAGTGGCCGTGATCGAGTTCGCTCGTAACGTGATGGGCTGGAAAGACGCCAACTCCACCGAGTTCGACCGCAACAGCGGCCACCCGGTAGTCGGCCTGATCACCGAGTGGGCAGATGCCACCGGTGCCGTCGAGACCCGTACCGAAGCGTCCGACCTGGGTGGCACCATGCGCCTGGGCGCGCAGGACTGCCAGCTGGCTGCTGGTTCCAAGGTGCACGACTGCTACGGCAAGGACGTGATCACCGAGCGTCACCGTCACCGTTACGAAGTCAACAACAACCTGCTGCCGCAGCTGGTTGAAGCTGGCCTGGTGGTTTCCGGTCGTTCCGAAGACGGCGCGCTGGTCGAAGTCGTCGAGTCCAAGGACCACCCATGGTTCGTGGCCTGCCAGTTCCACCCGGAGTTCACCTCCACCCCGCGTGACGGTCACCCGCTGTTCAGCGGCTTCGTCAAGGCGGCCCTGGCCCAGAAGAACAAGGCCTGATTTTTTCAGGTCTTTGATGAGTTTTCCGACGGTTAAAGCCGCGCAAGGCTCATTTCTCGGGTAAAGTACGCCCCGATCTACCCCTGACCGCTCGGTCAGGGGTTGCTTCTGCCAGGCCTGCCTGCTGCGTCCCCGCCTGGTGCAAGGCAAGAATTCCCTAAAGTTGCGTTGTTTTCGTCAATTCTGGAGTGCTTACAACAATGGCAAAAATCGTCGACATCAAAGGTCGTGAAGTTCTCGATTCGCGTGGCAACCCCACCGTAGAAGCCGATGTACTGCTCGACAACGGCATCATCGGCAGCGCTTGCGCGCCGTCCGGTGCTTCCACCGGCTCGCGCGAAGCGCTGGAGCTGCGTGATGGCGACAAGAGCCGTTACCTGGGCAAGGGCGTGCTGAAGGCCGTCGCCAACATCAACGGCCCGATCCGTGACCTGCTGCTGGGCAAGGATCCTTCTGACCAGAAGGCCCTGGACCGCGCCATGATCGAACTGGACGGTACCGAGAACAAGGCCAAGCTGGGCGCCAACGCCATCCTGGCCGTGTCGCTGGCTGCCGCCAAGGCCGCCGCACAGGATCAGGACCTGCCGCTGTACGCGCACATCGCCAACCTGAACGGCACCCCAGGCCAGTACTCGATGCCGGTTCCGATGATGAACATCATCAACGGTGGCGAGCACGCCGACAACAACGTCGACATCCAGGAGTTCATGGTTCAGCCGGTTGGCGCCAAGACCTTCTCCGACGGCCTGCGCATGGGCACCGAGATCTTCCACCACCTCAAAGCCGTGCTGAAGGCCCGTGGCCTGAACACTGCCGTGGGTGACGAAGGTGGTTTCGCCCCGAACCTGGCTTCCAACGAAGACGCTCTGGGCGCTATCGCCGAAGCGGTCGAAAAAGCCGGCTACAAGCTGGGCACCGACGTGACCCTGGCCCTGGATTGCGCGGCTTCCGAATTCTACGAAGACGGCAAGTACAACCTGTCCGGTGAAGGCAAGTCGTTCGACGCCGAAGGTTTCGCCGAGTACCTCAAAGGCCTGACCGAGCGCTTCCCGATCATCTCGATCGAAGATGGCCTGGACGAGTCCGACTGGGCTGGCTGGAAGATCCTGACCGACAAGATCGGTGCCAAGGTACAGCTGGTCGGCGACGACCTGTTCGTGACCAACACCAAGATCCTCAAGGAAGGCATCGAGAAGGGCATCGGTAACTCGATCCTGATCAAGTTCAACCAGATCGGCTCGCTGACCGAGACCCTGGAAGCCATCCAGATGGCCAAGGCCGCCGGCTACACCGCGGTGATCTCGCACCGTTCCGGTGAAACCGAAGACTCGACCATCGCCGACCTGGCCGTGGGTACCGCTGCTGGCCAGATCAAGACTGGCTCGCTGTGCCGCTCCGACCGCGTCTCGAAGTACAACCAGCTGCTGCGCATCGAAGAGCAACTGGGCGCCAAAGCGGTTTACCGTGGTCGTGCCGAGTTTCGCGGCTAAGCAAGAGATGGTAAAAAGACAGCAGCCGAGGCTGTCGGAAGTTTCATACTGAAATTTCTGACGCTTCATGCGGGTTTCTGTCAACGAAGCCTGGCCTCGGCCAGGCTTCGTGCTATATGACGCCCGTGTGCGGCGGTCTTTAACCTGGATACCTTGATGCGCAGTCCCTATTGGTTGTTCCTTGTCCTGCTCCTGCTGCTTGGTGGCCTGCAGTACCGCCTTTGGGTGGGTAACGGCAGCCTGGCGCAAGTGGCCGAGCTCAAGCAGCAGATCGACGAACAGCATGCCGAGAACGAGCGGCTGCTGGAGCGTAACCGCGTGCTCGATGCCGAGGTGCTGGAGTTGAAGAAAGGTATGGAGACCGTCGAAGAACGGGCTCGTCATGAACTGGGAATGGTCAAAGAGGGCGAAACCCTCTTCCAGCTGCCGCAAAAATGATTGAACCACTACCGGCCTTCTGGGCCGTGATTCCTGCTGCGGGCGTCGGTGCCCGCATGGCTGCCGACCGCCCCAAGCAATACCTGGAGCTGGCCGGGCAGACCATCCTCGAGCACAGCCTCGACTGTTTTCTCGATCACCCCGCGCTCAAGGGCGTGGTGGTCAGTATTGCCGAAGACGATCCGTACTGGCCGGTCTTGCGCTGCGCCAGTGATGCGCGCATCCAGCGCGCGGCCGGTGGGCGCGAGCGTGCCGACTCGGTGCTCAATGCCTTGTTGCTGCTGCATGCCCAAGGGGCTGCGGACGACGACTGGGTGCTGGTGCACGATGCCGCGCGGCCGAACCTGGCGCGTAGTGACCTGGACAAGCTGCTGTCGGAGCTGGCTGAAGATCCGGTCGGCGGGCTGCTGGCGGTGCCGGCACGTGACACCCTCAAGCGGGCCGATGCCAATGGCCGGGTGAGTGCGACGGTGGACCGCAGCACCATCTGGCAGGCCTATACGCCGCAGATGTTCCGCCTGGGCGCGCTGCATCGGGCCCTGGCCGAGAGCCTGGTTTCCGATGTGGTGGTGACCGATGAGGCGTCGGCCATCGAATGGTCGGGGCAGGCGCCGCGGCTGGTCGAAGGGCGCAGCGACAACATCAAGGTGACCCGGCCGGAAGACCTGGAGTGGCTGCGCCAGCGTTGGGCCGGCAGGCGCTGATCGTCTTACTCCTGCTCCGGCCTCTTCGCGGGACAAGCCCGCTCCCACAGGAATGGCACCGGCTTCAGGTGCGATGACTATCCTGTGGGAGCGGCGGTTCGGCGCCCCGACTTGCCCCGCGAAGAGGCCAGTAAGGCCAATGCATCAGCTCTGCCGATACTCCGGCAGACCGGCCAACCCTTCCTTCAAGTAATCCACCAGCCGCCTTACCTTCGGCGACAGGTGCCGTTGCTGCGGATACAACGCCCACACCGCCGTATTCGGCGGCTGATGCCCCTCCAGCAATGACACCAGCGCGCCACTGTTCAAGTGTTCGAGCACGTAATAGTCCGGCAACTGGCACAATCCCATCCCCAGCAACGCCGCATCCAGCACCGCCTGGCCGCTGTTGCAGCGCCAGTTGCCCTGCACCCGCTGGCTGATCTCGCGGCCATCCTGCTGCAACGCCCACAGGTCCGAGCTGCCGATCAGGCAATTGTGCCGGGCCAGTTCCGACAGGCTGTGGGGCCGCCCGTAGCGCTCAAGGTATGCAGGTGAGGCGCACAGGTACATGCGCCGCGGCGCCAGCCGCGTGGCCACAAGCCGCGAGTCGGCCAGCCGGCCCAGGCGGATCGCCAGGTCCATGCCTTCGTGCAGCAGGTCGAGGGTACGGTTGCTCAGTTCCACCTCGACCCGCAATTGCGGATACAGCGCCATGAAGCGCGTCACCAGCGGCACGATGAAGCGCTCGCCATAGGCCACCGCACAGGTCATGCGCAGCAGGCCTTTGGGCTCGCTGGCCAGGTCACCCATGGCGCGCAGTGCTTCCTCGCGGCCGTCCTGCAAGCGCTGGCAGTGCTGCAGGAAGGTCTGCCCGGCTTCACTCAAGGTTACCCGGCGGGTGCTGCGGTACAGCAAGCGGGTCTGCAGGCGTTCTTCCAGGCGGGCGATCTGCCGGCTGATGTGTGAAGAAGATACGCCCAGGCGCTCGGCCGCAGCCGTGAACTGGCCAGACTCGGCCACGGCGACGAATTCGTCGATGCCTTCCCAGCGGCTGCTCATGGATTATCCCTGTATGGCAATAATGTTTTGGCTTTGGCCGGATTATTCCTCAAAAGCAACTGGATTACACTGTTGGACTGAATCGATCCACTGTCTGGAGACCCTGTGATGATCAAGTCCCGTGCTGCCGTTGCCTTCGAGGCCAAGAAACCCCTGGAAATCGTCGAAGTCGACGTGGCCATGCCCAAGGCTGGCGAGGTGCTGCTGCGGGTGGTCGCCAGCGGCGTCTGCCACACCGACGCCTACACCCTGTCCGGCGCCGACCCGGAAGGCATCTTCCCGTCGATCCTCGGCCATGAAGGTGGTGCGATCGTCGAAGCCGTGGGCGAGGGCGTGACCTCGGTGGCGGTGGGCGATCACGTGATCCCGCTGTATACCCCCGAATGCGGCAAGTGCAAGTTCTGCCTCTCGGGCAAGACCAACCTGTGCCAGGCCATCCGCGCCACCCAGGGCAAGGGCCTGATGCCCGACGGCACCACCCGCTTCTCGTACAAGGGCCAGCAGCTGTTCCACTACATGGGCACTTCGACGTTCTCGGAGTACACCGTGTTGCCGGAAATCTCTGTGGCCAAGATCCAGAAGGAAGCACCGCTGGAGAAGGTCTGCCTGCTCGGTTGCGGCGTCACCACCGGTATCGGCGCGGTGCTCAACACCGCCAAGGTCAAGTCGGGTGACACCGTGGCCATCTTCGGCCTCGGCGGCATCGGCCTGTCGGCAGTCATCGGTGCAGTCAAGGCCAAGGCCTCGCGCATCATTGCCATCGACATCAACCCGGCCAAGTTCGAGATCGCCCGCCAACTGGGCGCCACCGACTGCATCAACCCGAAAGACTACGACCGCCCGATCCAGGAAGTGATCGTCGACCTCACCGACGGTGGCGTGGACTTCTCCTTCGAGTGCATCGGCAACGTGCAACTGATGCGCGCGGCCCTGGAATGCTGCCACAAAGGTTGGGGCGAGTCGGTGATCATCGGTGTCGCCGGTGCCGGCCAGGAAATCGCCACCCGCCCGTTCCAGCTGGTAACCGGCCGCGTCTGGCGCGGTTCGGCGTTCGGCGGCGTGCGTGGCCGCAGCGAGCTGCCAAGCTACGTGGACATGGCCGAGAAGGGCGAGATCCCGCTGGATACCTTCATCACCCACACCATGGGCCTGGAGGACATCAACAAGGCCTTCGATCTGATGCACGAAGGCAAGAGCATTCGCAGCGTGATCCACTTCTGAGGTCAGCCATGAGCCTGGATAACATCTCCTGCCAGAAGAGCTTCGGCGGCTGGCACAAGCGTTACCGGCATCACTCGAAGGTGCTGGGCTGCGACATGGTGTTTGCTGTCTACCTGCCACCGCAGGCCGAGCAGGGTGAGAAGCTGCCAGTGCTGTACTGGCTCAGCGGCCTCACCTGCACCGACGAGAACTTCATGCAGAAGGCAGGCGCCCAGCGCCTGGCCGCCGAGCTTGGGCTGATCATTGTCGCCCCCGACACCAGCCCGCGTGGCGAGCAGGTGCCGGGCGACCCTGACGGCGCCTGGGACTTCGGCCTTGGCGCCGGGTTCTACCTCAACGCCACCCAGCAGCCTTGGGCGCAGCACTACCGTATGCACGACTATGTGGTGCACGAGCTGCCGGCACTGATCGAGGCGCACTTCCCGGCGTCCGGCCAGCGCAGCATCAGCGGCCACTCCATGGGCGGGCACGGCGCGCTGGTGTGCGCCTTGCGCAACCCGGGGCGCTACCGCTCGGTGTCGGCGTTCTCGCCGATCAGCAACCCGATGGATTGCCCGTGGGGTGAGAAGGCCTTCAGCCGCTACCTGGGTGAGGACCGCGCGCGCTGGCGCGAATGGGATGCCAGTGTGCTGCTGGCGGAAACGCCAGCAGGCGAGTGCCCGCCGCTGCTGGTGGATCAGGGCGATCGTGATGACTTCCTCGAGAAGCAGCTCAAGCCTGAAGCACTGGAACAGGCCGCACGCAAAGGCGGGCATCAACTGACCCTGCGCCTGCAGCCCGGCTATGACCACAGCTACTACTTCATCGCCAGCTTCATCGACGAGCACCTGCGCCATCATGCGATGGCATTGGGGCGGGTGTAACAGCCTGGTCCAAAAGCCGCCCAACCTCCTGCAAAGCAGGTAGAATCACGCCCTGACTCAATCAGGGCGTTTTTCTATGCGTATTGGCCACGGCTACGATGTGCACCGTTTCTGCGACGGTGATTTCATTACCCTGGGTGGGGTGCGTATCCCCCACAAATACGGCCTCCTGGCCCATTCCGACGGTGACGTGCTGCTGCACGCCCTGAGCGATGCCTTGCTCGGCGCTGCGGCGCTGGGGGACATCGGCAAGCATTTCCCCGACACCGACCCGCAGTTCAAGGGCGCCGACAGCCGCGTGCTGCTGCGTCATGTGGTCGCTATCGTCAAGGCCAAGGGCTGGCAGGTCGGCAATGTCGACGCCACTATCGTTGCCCAGGCCCCGAAAATGGCCCCGCATATCGAAACCATGCGCCAACTGATTGCCCAAGACCTGCAGGTCGAACTCGACCAGGTCAACGTCAAGGCCACCACCACCGAGAAGCTCGGCTTCACAGGCCGCGAGGAGGGCATTGCCGTGCATGCGGTTGCCCTGCTGCTGCCAGCATGACCGAACTGGACCTGCTGGGCCCGCGCGCGTCGGGTGAGTCGTTGGGCAGCGCAGTGCTCAAGGCCGTGGCTGAAGACTTCCAGGTCGACGAGGTGCTGGACATTCCGTTGTCCGGCCAGGGCGAGCACCTGTGGCTGTGGGTCGAGAAGCGTGACCTCAACACCGAAGAAGCCGCCCGCCGCCTGGCCCGTGCTGCGGGTGTGCCGGTGCGCGCCATCAGCTACGCCGGCCTCAAGGATCGCCAGGCCCTGACCCGCCAGTGGTTCAGCCTGCACTTGCCGGGCAAGGCCGACCCTGACCTGTCGCGTGCCGAAGACGGCACCCTGCGCGTGCTGAAGCAGGTGCGCCACCAGCGCAAGCTGCAACGCGGCGCCCATTCGGCGAACGGCTTCACCCTGCGCCTGACCGCCCTCGCGGCCGACCGCCAAGCCCTAGATGCGCGCCTGGAGCAGCTCAAGCAGCAGGGCGTGCCGAACTATTTCGGTAGCCAGCGGTTCGGCCACGGCGGTGGCAACGTCCACGACGCTCAGGACTGGGCCGCGCGCAAGGCCCTGCCGGAACAGCGCAACGTACGTTCGCGCCTGCTTTCGGCGGCGCGCAGCTATGTGTTCAACCAGGTGCTGGCGGCGCGTGTCGCCGATGGCAGCTGGCAGCGCGCCCAGGTCGGGGATCTGCTGGCGTTCACCGACAGCCGTAGTTTCTTTCCAGCGGGCGAGCAGGAATGTTCTGATCCTCGCCTGGGAATTCTTGACCTGCATCCGACCGGCCCGATGTGGGGAGAAGGCCCTTCTCCCGCGGCCGGCGCTACCTTCGAACTGGAGACGGCGGTCGGCGAGCGGCACCTGGCACTTTGCCAATGGCTCGCGTATGCGGGCATGAGTCACGAACGGCGCATCCTGCGGCTCCCTATTGGCGGCCTGACGTGGCATTATCCCGAGCCTGATATCCTGCAACTGGAATTCGTCCTTCCGGCCGGATGCTTCGCCACCGTGGTGGTGCGCGAACTCGTCGATCTGGTGCCGGCAGGGCAGACGGACAGCCCATGCGTATTCTGATTTCGAATGACGACGGTGTTACGGCACCGGGCCTCGCCGCGCTACACGGTGCGCTGGCGGATTATGCCGAGTGCGTGGTGATCGCCCCGGACCAAGACAAGAGCGGCGCCGGCAGTTCGCTGACGCTGGACCGGCCGCTGCACCCGCAAACCCTGGCCAACGGCTTCATCAGCCTCAACGGCACGCCTACCGATTGCGTGCACCTGGGGCTCAACGGCCTGTTGCCAGAGCCTGTGGATCTGGTCGTCTCGGGCATCAACCTGGGGGCTAACCTGGGTGATGACGTGATCTATTCCGGCACGGTCGCCGCTGCGCTGGAGGGCCGCTTCCTGGGCGGCACCTCGCTGGCGTTTTCGCTGTTGTCGCGGATGCCCGACAACCTGCCGACCGCCGCCCACATCGCACGCCGTCTGGTGGAGGCGCTGCCGCGCCTGCAACTGCCACCGCGGACCGTGCTCAACGTCAATATCCCCAACCTGCCGCTGGAGCACATCCGTGGCATCCAGCTCACCCGCCTCGGTCACCGGGCGCGGGCGGCGGCGCCAACCAAGGTGGTCAACCCGCGCGGCAAGGAAGGCTACTGGATCGCCGTAGCCGGCGATGCCGAGGATGGCGGGCCGGGCACCGACTTCCATGCCGTCATGCAAGGCTACGTGTCGATCACCCCGTTGCAGCTGGACCGTACGTTCAACGATGCCTTCGAACAGCTCGACGGCTGGCTGGAGGGCCTGCTCTGATGCGTGAACAGGACGATCTGCAGCGCCGGGGCGGTATCGGCATGACTTCGCAGCGGACCCGCGAGCGGCTGATCCAGCGTCTCTATGAGGAAGGCGTGTCGAACGCCAAGGTGCTTGACGTGATTCGCCGTACCCCGCGCCACCTGTTCGTCGATGAGGCGCTGGCGCACCGGGCATACGAAGACACGGCACTGCCGATCGGGCACAACCAGACCATCTCCCAGCCGTTCATGGTGGCGCACATGAGCGAGCTGCTGCTGGAGGCGGGGCCGCTGGACAAGGTACTGGAGATCGGCACCGGTTCCGGCTACCAGACCGCGATCCTGGCACAGCTGGTCGAGCGGGTGTTTTCGGTGGAACGGATCAAGGTGCTGCAGGATCGGGCCAAGGAGCGCCTGGTCGAGCTCAACCTGCGCAATGTAGTGTTCCGCTGGGGCGACGGCTGTGACGGCTGGCAGGCGCTGGCGCCCTACAACGGCATCATCGTCACCGCGGTGGCCCCTGAAGTGCCGCAAGCGCTGCTCGACCAGCTGGCACCGGGAGGGCGGATGGTGATACCGGTGGGCCCGGCCGGCGAGGTGCAACAGCTGATGCTGATCGTGCGCGAAGAGCACGGCTTCTCTCGTCGGGTACTGGGGGCAGTGCGTTTCGTGCCGCTGCTCAACGGTCCGCTGGCCTGAGCAGCCAGGAATATTTGCAGCAGCAACGAATTCTTGCGGCACGGCCCTGTCTATCTGGCGGGGCCTGGGCTCTGCCAATGCCGTCTGGCTTGGTTATAATTGCAACAATATTGCATTTCATATCGTATTATCGTTTTTCGGCACCATGAGGGGAGCGCGGGTGGGGCACACAGTCATTCGGCAGCGCAAGGATCGGTCGGGTTTCAAGCTTCTGGTGATTGCACTGGCCATGGGCACCCTGCTGACAGGTTGCTCCAGCACAGGCTCCAGCGGTGCGCGCGTGGTCGACCGCAACACGGCTGCGCCCAAGCGACCTGCAGTGACCTCCGGGCAGTACGTCGTCAAGCCTGGCGATACGCTCTTCTCCATCGCATTCCGCTACGGTTGGGACTACAAGGAACTGGCCGCGCGTAACGGCATTGCCGCCCCGTACACCATCCGCCCGGGCCAGGCGATCCGTTTCAACAGCGGGTCCAGCAGCAGCACCACGGTGGTCTCCAGCCCTTCTTCCTCGAGCAGGACAACGGTCATTCGTCGCCCTGCTGGAACGCCTATAACCCCGCCTCAAAATGGCGGAAAATCGACGCCAACAACGCCCGCAACGCCTGCCACGGTGGTTACCACGGTGCCCGCTGCAGAGCGGGCGGTGGGCGGCTGGACGTGGCCAGCCAATGGCGTGCTGATTGGTAAATTTGCTTCAAACGGTAGTTTGAATAAAGGCATTGATATCGCCGGTGATTTGGGACAGCCTGTTTTTGCTGCGTCTGATGGTGCGGTGGTCTACGCCGGGAGTGGCTTGAGGGGCTACGGCGAACTGATCATCATCAAGCACAGCGACACCTACGTCAGTGCCTACGGTCACAACCGCAGGCTGTTGGTTCGGGAGGGGCAGCAGGTCAAGGCAGGGCAGTCGATTGCTGAAATGGGGTCCACGGGCACTGATCGGGTGAAGCTGCATTTCGAGATTCGCCGCCAGGGCAAACCCGTCGATCCGCTCCAGTTCCTGCCACGTCGTTGATCGTTGTACCCGGCCTGTTCCTGTGATGTAGAGGGGACAGGCTCCTGCGTTGCCAAGGAGACAGGCGCCGCACGAGTCTGAGTTCGAACTCAGCAAAGGACTATAACAATGGCTCTCAGTAAAGAAGCGCCGGAGTTTGACATCGACGATGACGTCCTCCTCATGGAGACGGGCATCGTTTTGGAAACGGATGTGGTGTCAGACGAACCTGCTGTACCTTCGGTTCGGACCAGGGCCAAATCAGGCTCTTCGCTCAAGCAGCACAAGTACATCGATTACAGCCGGGCGCTCGATGCTACCCAGCTGTATCTCAACGAGATCGGATTCTCGCCTCTGCTTTCGCCGGAAGAGGAAGTCCATTTTGCGCGCCTGTCGCAAAAGGGTGATCCTGCCGGCCGCAAACGCATGATCGAAAGCAACCTGCGCCTGGTTGTGAAAATTGCCCGTCGTTACGTCAACCGTGGCCTTTCGCTGCTCGACCTGATCGAGGAGGGCAACCTGGGGTTGATCCGCGCGGTGGAAAAATTCGACCCGGAGCGCGGTTTCCGCTTCTCTACTTACGCGACCTGGTGGATCCGCCAGACCATCGAGCGGGCGATCATGAATCAGACCCGCACCATTCGCCTGCCGATCCACGTGGTCAAGGAGCTCAACGTCTACCTGCGGGCTGCGCGGGAACTGACCCAGAAGCTCGACCACGAACCGTCGCCGGAGGAAATCGCCACGCTGCTGGAAAAACCGGTCGCCGAGGTCAAGCGCATGCTGGGCCTGAACGAGCGTGTATCTTCGGTGGACGTGTCGCTCGGCCCGGATTCGGACAAGACCCTGCTCGACACGCTGACCGATGATCGCCCGACCGATCCGTGCGAACTGCTGCAGGATGACGACCTCTCGCAGAGCATCGACCAGTGGCTGGGTGAACTGACCGACAAGCAGCGCGAGGTGGTGGTGCGCCGCTTTGGCCTGCGCGGGCACGAAAGCAGCACGCTGGAAGATGTTGGCCTGGAGATCGGCCTGACCCGTGAACGCGTGCGGCAGATCCAGGTGGAGGGCCTCAAGCGCCTGCGCGAAATCCTCGAGAAGAACGGGCTTTCCAGCGAGTCGCTGTTCCAGTAAACCTTGCTTCACGGTATCCAAAGCGCCCCGATGACCTCGGGGCGTTTTTGTTTCCAGGATTTCGGTGAACGGGCCTCTTCGCGGGCAAGCCCGCTCCCACAAGGGAAGTGCAAGACTTAAAACTGTCCAGACCCTGGGGGAGTGGGCTTGCCCGCGAAGAGGCCGGTACAGGTGGTTGGAAATCAGAAGTCGACAACTGTGTAAGGCGCTACCCCTGATGCATGACGTGTAAGCCTTTGCTTACTCTTTATGTAAGCCATCTGTGTAGCTACCAGTAAATCAAAGCCGTTTTCAGATCTGGTTTATTCGTAAGCATCTGAAATGTATGTATTTTTTGGCTGTGTGGAAATGTGTCCCCAGTAACATTCTGAGAGATCTCGCAGTTGCCTGGCTCAGGGAACTCGCTAGTATTCGAACTGTGCACACGGACATGCACAGGCTTTCAGGGAGAAGGCCAAGGACATCGCAAGAAGCGATTTCATCAGGACGATGTTTGGGACAAGCAGGGACTACGGAAAAAATGTGGGCGGGTCATACCGCCCCTTTTTTTTGCCCGTAGAAAATGAAAAAGGCCCGTTGCGGGCCTTTTTCGTGTCTGGGCGCTTAGCGCTCCAGGTCGGCGATCTTGCCGGTCTTGCCGTCCCACTCTTCAGCGTCGGGCAGGGCGTCTTTACGCTCGGTGATGTTCGGCCAGATTTCCGCCAGCTCGGCGTTGAGCTCGATGAAGTTTTCCATGCCTGCGGGGATCTCGTCTTCCGAGAAGATCGCCTGGGCCGGGCACTCAGGCTCGCACAGTGCACAGTCGATGCACTCGTCCGGGTGAATCACCAGGAAGTTCGGGCCTTCGTAGAAGCAGTCCACCGGACAGACTTCCACGCAGTCGGTGTATTTGCATTTGATGCAGTTGTCGGTGACGACGAAGGTCATTTCTAGTTCTCTCCTCAGGCGACGGCGGCGGCCCTTCCTCTCAGGGCCGCGCGGTTTACGGGCATGTGGCTGCAGGCCAGGCTAATAACCTGCAGCACCAGCAAACCGCGGCGGATTCTACCAGCTTGTAGTGGGCGCCGTTATAACAGGTTCTTTAGTTGATATAGCGTTTCGATAGCTTGACGCGGGGTCATCTCATCCAGGTCCAGCTTGCCCAGCTTCTCGATGGCCGGGTGTGGCAGGCTGGCGAACAGGTCGCTCTGGTGCGGGACGTGTGGCTCGTCCTTGGCCTTCTTCGTGACCGGTGTTTCATGGGGCAGGCTGGTGGTTTCCAGCCGGCCCAGGTGCTCGCGCGCGCGCAGGATCACTGGCGCCGGCACGCCCGCCAGTTGCGCCACGGCCAGGCCGTAGCTCTGGCTGGCCGGGCCTGGCAGCACATGGTGCAGGAAGACAATACGCTCGTTGTGCTCGGTAGCGTTCAGGTGCACGTTGGCCACCAGCGGTTCACTCTCCGGCAGCACGGTCAGCTCGAAGTAGTGGGTGGCGAACAGGGTGTAGGCTCGTAGCTGGGCCAGGCGCTCGGCGGCGGCCCAGGCCAGCGACAGGCCGTCGAAGGTGCTGGTGCCGCGGCCAACTTCGTCCATCAGCACCAGGCTGCGGTCGGTGGCGTTGTGCAGGATATTGGCGGTTTCGCTCATCTCGACCATGAAGGTCGAGCGCCCGCCGGCCAGGTCGTCGCTGGAGCCGATACGGGTGAAGATGCGGTCGACCAGCGACAGCTCGCAACTGGCTGCCGGAACGAAGCTGCCGATGTGTGCCATCAGCACGATCAGGGCGGTCTGGCGCATGTAGGTGGACTTACCGCCCATGTTCGGGCCGGTGATGATCAGCATGCGCGTGCTGTTGTCCAGGCCCAGGTCGTTGGCCACGAACGGCGTGGTCAGTACCTGCTCGACCACCGGGTGGCGGCCTTGCTCGATGCGCAGGCATGGCTCGTCAGTGAAGCGCGGGCAGTTCAGGTCGAGGTTCAGCGCACGCTCGGCAAGGTTGCTCAGCACGTCGATCTCGGCCAGCGCGGCGGCGCTGTCCTGCAGCGGTGCCAGGTGGCTGATGAGGGTTTCCAGCAGTGCGTCGTAGAGCATCTTCTCGCGTGCCAGGGCGCGGCTCTTGGCCGACAGCGCCTTGTCCTCGAAGGCCTTGAGCTCGGGCGTGATGAAACGCTCGGCGCCCTTGAGGGTCTGGCGGCGGATGTAGTCGCCCGGCGCCTGCTCGGCCTGCTTGGTTGGCAACTCGATGAAGTAGCCATGCACACGGTTGTAGCCGACCTTGAGGTTGGCAAGGCCCGTGCGGGCCTTTTCGCGGGTTTCGAGGTCGATCAGGAACTGGCCGGCGTTCTCGCTGATTGCCAGCAGCTCGTCCAGCTCGCTGTCGTAGCCGGCCTTGAGCACACCGCCATCTCGAATCACCGCTGGCGGGTTGTCGATGATTGCACGCTCCAGCAGGCTGGCCAGCTCCGGGTAGGTCCCGGTGATGGCAGCCAGGCGCGCCAGGTGCGGAGCCTCCAGCTCGCTCATGGCGTTCTGCAGCTCGGGCAGGGCGCCGAGGGCATCGCGCAGGCGCGCCAGGTCGCGCGGGCGGGCATTGCGCAGGCCGATACGGGCGAGTATCCGCTCGATATCACCGATTTCCTTGAGTTGTGGCTGCAGCTTTTCGAAGCGGTAGCCGTCCAGCAGGCAGCGGATCGAATCCTGGCGCGCCTGCAGCACCTTCAGGTCGCGCAGCGGGCGGTTCAGCCAGCGGGTCAGCAGGCGGCTGGCCATCGCGGTCTGACAGCGGTCGATCACCGATTGCAGGGTGTTGTCGCGCCCGCCGGCCAGGTTGACGTCCAGTTCCAGGTTGCGGCGGCTGGCGCCATCCAGAATGACCGTGTCGTCGAGGCGCTCGTGGCGCAGGCTGCGCAGGTGCGGCAGGGCCGTGCGCTGGGTTTCCTTGGCGTAGGTCAGCAGGCAGCCGGCGGCGCCGATGGCCAGGGTCAGCTTGTCACAGCCAAAGCCTTTCAGGTCTTTGGTCGCGAATTGCTGGCACAGGGCCTTGCGCGCCGAATCGCGGTCAAAGTCCCACGGCGCGCGGCGACGGGCGCCCGGGCGCTTTTCGGCGGGCAGGTCGCGTGGCCAGTCGTCGGGGATCAGCAGCTCTACCGGGTTCAGGCGTTCGAGTTCGGCCAGCAGGTTTTCCCAGCCCTTGATTTCCTGCACGCTGAAGTTGCCGCTGGTGATGTCCAGCACCGCCAGGCCGAACAGGCGTTCGTCACCGAGCAGGGCGGCGATCAGGTTGTCGCGGCGCTCGTCGAGCAGGGCCTCGTCACTGACCGTGCCGGGGGTGATGATGCGCACCACCTGGCGTTCCACCGGGCCCTTGCTGGTGGCCGGGTCGCCGATCTGCTCGCAGATCACCACCGATTCGCCAAGCTTGACCAGCTTGGCCAGGTAGCCCTCCAGCGAATGGAACGGAATCCCGCACATGGGGATCGACTGGCCGGCCGACTGACCGCGCGCGGTCAGAGTGATGTCCAGCAGTTTCGCGGCTTTCTTCGCATCTTCGTAGAAGATTTCGTAGAAGTCGCCCATGCGGTAGAACATCAGCTGGTCCGGGTGCTGGTTTTTCAGCTTCCAGTACTGCTGCATCATTGGTGTGTGTGCGGAAAGATCAGACATTCAGGGCCTTACAGCGGGTGATCTGGTTGGCGATTGTGAAACCGGCAATGGTACAGGCTTTTTCAAGCAGATGCAGGCGCGGGCCATGGGGCATGCGCGCGCACCAAGGTGCATTGCATTTGCCGGCGCATGCCTGCATTATGCACGCTATGCAAAAACGCAACGTAGCCACCGTACTCAGAGAACTGCTCGACCGCCACGGCCTGTCCCCGACGGAGCTGTACCGGCGCACGGGCGTCCCTCAATCCACCTTGTCGCGAATTCTCGGCGGCAAGATCGTCGATCCTTCCGACAAGCACGTGTCGAAAATCGCCGACTACTTCGGCGTGAGCACCGAGCAGTTGCGCGGCCGCGCCGAGCTCGGCGAGCCGCGCGAAACTGCGCTGCCGGCCCACGGCCATGCGGACCTCAGCGACATCAGCCTGTGGGACGATGAAACCCCCGTCGAGGATGACGAGGTGTCGGTACCTTTCCTTCGCGAGGTCGAATTGGCAGCAGGATCAGGAAGATTCGTCATCGAAGAGAGCGAGCGTGCGCGGCTGCGTTTCGGCAAGCGCAGCCTGCGGCACAACGGTGTGCAGTTCGACCAGGCCAAGTGCGTGACCGTGCGTGGCAACAGCATGCTGCCGGTATTGCGCGATGGCGCGACGGTTGGCGTGAACACCGGCAAATGCTCGATCGGCGATATCATCGATGGCGACCTCTACGCCATCAACCATAACGGCCAGCTGCGGGTGAAGCAGGTCTACCGCCTGCCTACCGGCATCCGCCTGCGCAGCTTCAACCGTGACGAACACCCCGACGAGGACTACAGCTTCCAGCAGATGCAGGACGAGCAGATCAGCCTGCTCGGGCATGTGTTCTGGTGGGGTATGTACGCGCGCTGACGGCCCCGCTTCCAAGAAACCCGCTTCGGCGGGTTTTTTTTCGCCTGCAGAAAATCCCTACACGCCAGGCCGTGCATGGCCTGCATGCACATCAGCAAAATTTAGTGCATGGAAATGTGAAGAAATGCATTGACTGCATATGCACGAATGCATAGCCTGTATCTCAAGCCGGACGGAAACCGGTTGTTACACAGGCAGCGATGGACAGGCCTCAACTGTCCAGAGGGTTGGCAACTGGCCCGGGTGTGCAGCGTAAAGCACCACGAACAGTTATCCGGCGGGCAGGTGGCCGCGGTCGGAGTCACCAATTTGTAGCGGAACCGTGCGGCGTCACCAGTCGTGGTCGGCGGTTCGCCAACGCATTACTGAAAAGCCCGGCGAGCCGGGCTTTTTGGAATGCCGAGGTTTTTGAAATACGCAGAGTACCCACAACCCGCCTGTTGGCTCCCGTCGACAGGCATTACACAGGAGACAGGACAGTGACGAACGAGCAACAAGCGTTACTGGAGATGCCGCTCTGGCTGGTAATCGTCCTGGCATTGCTGGGCGGCCTGAGCGGCGAAATGTGGCGGGCCGACAAGGCCGGTGCCACCGGCTGGTCACTGCTGCGACGGCTGGCGCTGCGCTCTGGGGCCTGCATGGTCTGCGGCGTGTCGACGGTAATGCTGCTGTATGCCGGCGGCCTGTCGATCTGGGCGGCCAGTGCATTTGGCTGCATGACCGCGGTCGGCGGCGCCGATGTCGCCATGCGGCTGTATGAACGCTGGGCGATCCGGCGCCTGGGCCTGCGCGACAGCACGCAAGCCGACGAGCGATAAGGAGAATATGCATGAGTGAACTGGCCACTTTGCACGCGGCAGTGACCGCAACCATTCGAGAGGCGATGCCGGAGTTGGCGTCGGTCGATGCCTATACCTCTGTAGGAAATGCCCCTGAGCGACCGGCGCTACGCCACGGCATCGTGCAAATGACGGCAGATGCAGCACCGCGTGATGGCCGCTCGGTGCTGATCGCCACCTTCGAGGCGGACATCACCGCCGACAGCGCCAACCCCGAAGCGCGGCTGCAGGGCAGCTTGTTGGCCGCACAGTTGATGGATCTGCTGCGCCAGCAGCATTGGGCACTGGACTTCGTCGAGGCCAGCCGCAACGTGCAGGCGCAGTTCGAGGGCAGCGCCTGGACCGTGCGCTGGGACCAGCCGGTATTGCTTGGCGAAGCACGCTGGAGCTGGCCAGACCAGCCTCCCGGCAGCCTGCTGCTGGGTTTTGCGCCAGATATCGGTTTGGCCAACGAGGCGCATTACAGCGCGCCAGAGGACCTGTCATGAGTTACGTCAGCGCCATGCATGACCGCATGCTGGCGTGCATGGTCATTCCTTGCCGGGTGGTCGCGGTGGACCTTGCTGCCGCTCGGGTGCGGGTGTCCGACGGCAGTGGCTGGACCAGCGCCTGGCTGCGCTGGCACGCCCAGGCAGCCGGCCAGGCCCGGCATTGGCGGGCGCCGAGCCTGGGCGAGCAAGGTGTACTGCTCAGCCCTAGCGGCGAGCCGGCCCAAGGCACGTTCCTGCCCGGCCTTTATGGCAATGCCGGCAGTGCGGCGGATAACCGCGCGCATGCCGAGGTCTGGCGTTTCGCCGATGGTGGTTCACTCAGCTACGACTGGCAGGCCAGCCACTACGACATCCAGTTGCCTGGCGGCAGCGTGACCATCCAGGTCGGCGCCAGCACCGTGCAAGTCAACGACGGGGCGATCAGCCTTCAGGCGCCAGCGATCAACCTCTCTGGCACTGTCACCGTCAACGGCGCGCTGCAGGTCAGCGGCGATATCAAGGGCGGTGGGCGGATCATCGATACCGCCGGCAACACGGCCAATCACAAACACTGACTCAAGCCCGCCCATGCGGGCTTTTTCATACCAGGAGAGTGCCATGCATACCCATGAACAGGGCGGTGCACCATGATCGGCATGGACCGCCGCAGCGGCCAGCCACTGGCCGGCATCGATCATGTGCGCCAGTCGATCGAGGACATCCTCACCACGCCGCTGGGCAGCCGCCGCATGCGCCCGGAGTACGGCAGCCAGTTGCGGCGCTTCGTCGACCTGCCGGTCAACGAGGGCTGGAAAAGCGCCGTGCAAGCCGAAGTGGCCCGCGCATTGGGGCGTTGGGAGCCACGCCTGCAGTTGCAGCGGGTCAAGGTCGTTGCGGTGCTCGACGGCCAGGTCAGCCTGGCGTTGAGTGGCCGCTATCTGGGCGACGAAGCGTTGCTGGAGGTGAGTGTATGAGCCAGGTCGATCTGTCGAAACTGCCTGCCCCGCAGCTGTTGGAAGACCTCGACTACGAAGCCCTCTATCAGGCCGATCTGGAAACCTTCCGCGAATACCTGGGCGACGCCTGGACCGCCAACCTGGAGAGTGACCCGGTCACCAAGCTGCTTGAGGTCGGCGCCTACCGCAAGCTGCTCAACCGGGCGCGCATCAACGATGCCGCCAAGGCGCTGCTGCTGGCCTACGCCCAGGGCACCGACCTGGACCAGCTGGCCGCCAATGTTGGCCTGCAGCGGCTGGTGATCGAGGCCGAGGACCTGGCCAGCGTGCCGCCCGTCGAAGCCTTGCTGGAGTCGGATGATGCCCTGCGTGAGCGGGTGCAGCTGGTCTATGAAGGCCTGACAACCGCAGGCCCTCGCAACAGTTACATCCTGCATGCCCGCAACGCTTCGGGGCAGGTGGCTGACGCCACCGCCGAAAGCCCGTCGCCGGCGGTGGTGGATGTGACCGTGCTGGGCCTGGAAGGCAACGGCGAGGCCAGTGCCGAGCTGCTGGCGCAGGTGGCGGCATATCTCAACGATGACGACATACGGCCGGTCGCCGACCGGGTCAATGTGCGCAGTGCCGAGATCTTGCCCTATCGCATCGATGCCGTGCTTTACCTGGCCGACAGCGGCCCTGAGTACGAAGCGATCCTCGCCGAGTGCCAGCGCCGCCTTGAGGCCTGGATCAACCCGCGGCGGCGGCTGGGCGTGGAGGTGGCCCGTTCGGGCATCGATGCGCAGTTGCACATCGACGGCGTCAGTCGGGTCGAGCTCAATGGCTGGGCCGACGTTCGCCCGAGCAAGGCCCAGGCAGCCTGGTGCAGCGGCTTCACCTTGAAGCGGGGTGGCTGACATGCAGAGCCTGTTGCCCCTCAACCGATCTGCGCTGGAGCGGGCCATCGAAGTGGCGGCCGATGAGGACCTCAAGGTCAGCCTGCGCCTGCTCTACAACCCCGAAAGTTGCCCCGCGCATCTGCTTTATCACTTGGCCTGGGCCTGGTCGGTGGACCGCTGGGAAGACAGCTGGAGCGATGAGATCAAGCGTTCGGTGATCCGCGCCGCGTTTTTCGTCCATGCCCACAAAGGCACCCTCGGAGCGCTCCGGCGCGTGGTCGAGCCATTCGGCTACCTGATCGAGGTGCAGGAGTGGTGGCAGGCCACACCTCCCGCGCAGGCGGGCACCTTCGCACTGAAGATCGGGGTTTCCGACGCGGGCATCAGCGAGAGCACCTATCAGGAACTGTCATCGCTGATCGACGACGCCCGACCGGTCAGCCGCCACCTGACCGGCCTGGTCATCAGCCTCGAAAGCCGTGGCGCCATTCATGTCGGCTGCGCGATCCAGGACGGCGACGAACTGGACATCTACCCGCTGGCGCCCCGTGACATCGAAGTCATCGGCGCCATCGGGCGTGGCGGCCGCGAACATACAATCGATACCTTGGACATTGCACATGGTTGACCAGACTTCTCAGTTCTACGCCATCCTCACCAATGTGGGCGCGGCGAAACAGGCCAATGCCGATGCCTTGGGCATTGCCTGGAAAATCACCCAGATGGGTGTCGGCGACGCCAACGGCACCGACCCCACCCCCAACGCCACCCAGACCAGCCTGATCAACGAGTGGCGCCGCGCGCCGTTGAACCAGCTGAAGGTGGACGACAACAACAGCGCGATCATCATCGCCGAGCAGGTCATCCCGGCTGATGTCGGCGGCAAGTGGATCCGCGAGATTGCGCTTTACGATGCCGATGGCGACATGGTTGCCGTGGCCAACTGCGCGCCGACCTACAAACCGTTGCTCAGCCAAGGGTCTGGACGTACCCAGGTGGTGCGGATGAATCTGGTGGTGAGCAGTGCCAGTAATGTGCAGCTCAAGATTGATCCGGCGGTGGTGCTGGCTACCCGGGAGTGGGTAACCGAGGAATTGGCTCGGCAGGATTTCAAACATTCGGTGCTGGTGGCGACCACGGCGAACATCGCCTTGAGCGGGTTGCAGACGGTTGATGGTGTAGCGCTTGCTGCTGGCGCACGGGTGCTGGTCAAGAATCAGACGGCGGCCAAGGACAATGGGTTGTATCAAGTGGCGGCGGGCGGCGCATGGACCCGCTGCACTGATGCGGATACCAGTTCCAAAGTGACACCGGGCATGCTGGTACTGGTTGAGCGAGGGACCGTCAACGGGGATAGCGCATGGCAACTTGTGACCGATTCACCCATCAGTCTGGGCGTCACTACTCTGGCATACGAAATGGCTTTTGGGCGAACTGGCGTAGTTACTGGAACCTATCGTAGCGTCTCGGTGGATGCATATGGTCGGGTCGCTGCTGCGACCAACCCGTCCACAGTGGCGGGCTATGGGCTCACCGATGTCTATACCAAAACTCAGGTTGACTCTGCGCTGACTCTTAGGGCGCCTTTGGCGAGCCCTGCATTCACTGGGAACCCAACAGCGCCCACTCAGTTAACTGGTAACAACACTACTCGTTTAGCGACTACAGAATTCGTACAGGCCGCAATCGCTGCACTGGTAGCCTCTTCACCGAGTGCGCTGGACACCTTAAAGGAGCTGGCAGACGCGCTGGGCAACGACCCGAATTTTGCGTCCACCATGTCCACCCAGCTCGGTCTCAAGGCGCCACTGGCGAGTCCTGACTTCACGGGTACTCCGACTGCACCTAACGGAGCGGATGGTGACAGCACCACCCGGATCGCCACCACGTCATTTGTGCAGAAGACGCAGGGCATGGCAGGTTGGGGTCAAGATGGCCAAGTGCGAGCCAACCTCGGTGCCGGTGTCGACCTCAATGCCATCCGCGTGCCAGGATCGTATGGGCAGCCGTTGAGCGCCAACGCCACACTGGCGCTCAACTATCCAGTTGCCACAGCCGGAACGCTTTTAGTTCAGGCAGCGAGCACCACTATTACTACACAGACTTTCACCCAGTACAATACGGGTAAAACTTGGGTGCGGGCGTTCTACAATACTTGGTCGCCCTGGATAGAAAGTGCCGCAATCAATTCTCCAACTTTTACCGGTATCCCCAAGGGGCCAACCCCGGGACGGTTCGATAACACCACCCAGCTTGCTACTACTGCATTTGTTCTCAGTAGAGGCAATCAATTCGGCAATATATACAAATTTACTGGTAACGGTACTGTTGCTGGCGTCTTGGCCCACGTAGGTTCGATTGTCCACTTCTGGGGGGCGTACGTTATGGGCTATACATTGCCCGATGCCAACTCCTTGGGGCTCCCGCTGGGCGCGGTTGTTCGAGTGCACAACTGGAGTACGAATTCGATAACTTTGGGAGTTCAAGGTACAAATGTCATGCAGGCCAGTGCCTCAGCCGGGACTGTCACCACCCTATCTATCCCACCAGATACCTATGTGGATGCTTACTGGTATGGTGAAAGCACTTGGGCACTCGATGGTACTGGTATCGATCGTCTAAAGTTACAGTGGAATAGATACGATTCTACGGCTAACGGATATGCGCGCACCCCTGGTGGAATAATTATTCAATGGGGCGTTGTGGAGGTTCCACAAGCATCAAATGCTGTCGGTTCGGTCGGCCCTACAGCGCTGGTAACGATGCCGCTCACGTTCCCAGGTGCGCCATTACGGGCATTTGCCACAATGAATTTTGTCACCATGTCTACAAATGACGCTCAAGCTCCGGGGACAATCATCGTCTCGAACTCTCAAATTAGGGTTCAAAACAACTACACAGCGTCCGCAGGTTCCGTTTGCTGGTTCTGCATCGGTTATTAAAGGTACAGAGTATGATCAGATACTATTCATCCGCTTCACGCCAAGGTTTCTTTCCATCCGACGTTTTTCAGGCAAAAGATTTACCGGAAGACGCTGAAGAGATCACCTTTGAACAGTATCAGGAGATTCTGGATAAACAATCTAAAGGTAAAATGATCGACTGGACCACTAACCCGCCTTGCTTGCGAGATCGGGAGGTAGTGTGGCCAACAACCAAAGAGTTGGCAGCAAAGATCGACGCTCGTGTAGCGGAAGTCTACGCCACATGGGCACGCTTTGAGCCTGAATACACTTTGCGCGAGAAGGCTGCGCAAGCCTACAAAAATTCAGGTTACGAAGGTGATCCTGGCAACTGGGTTTCGTCGTTCGCGCAGGCGGCTGATTTGAGCAGTAAGGTCGCCGCCAACCGAATTCTCGAACAGGCGGCCACTCTGCGCCAGGCGCAAGAGGACATTGGCGCTCTACGCATGCGTAAGTTTCAGCTGGCTGACCTTGATGATGAGCCACGGTCCGAACTGTATATGCAGCTCGTTGCCGAGATTGATGCCATTGCCGCTTACGCGGATGAGGGTGAGCAAGGCGTGCTGGTTTGACTTTGAGCACGGCCCGACTCACTGACCAATGACGCCCCGCACCGACGGGGCGTTTTCTTTCCTGCTGTACCACCTTGGCCCTGCACTGCAGGGCCTTTGTATATATGGAGTAAACATGACTGGATTCTTCCACGGCGTCACCGTGACCAACGTCGACACCGGTGCCCGCAGCATCGCGCTGCCTTCTTCCTCGATCATCGGCCTGGTCGACACCTTCACCGAAGGCGCTGGCGCCACGGCCAAGGCCAACGACCTGGTGCTGATCACCAGCGAGCGTGAAGCGGTCGCGGCCTTCGGCGAAAACGCCGCCATCACCAAGGCCTGCCGGGCCATCTACAGCCGCGCCAAGGCAGTGATCGTCGCCTGTGGCGTAGCCAAGCTGGACGATGCCGCCGAGCAGACCGCAGCGATCATCGGCAGCGTGCAGGCCGACGGCAAGCGCACCGGCCTGCAGGCGCTGCTCGACGGCAAGAGCCGTTTCAATGCCCAGCCGCGCCTGCTGGCCGCGCCACGCCACAGCGCCACCCAGGCGGTCGGCACCGCATTGGTAGCCCTGGCCGACAAGCTGCGCGGCATCGCCATCATCGACGGCCCCAACACCACCGACGAAGCGGCCATCGACTATGCCGAGAACTTCGGCGCCAAGCGCGCCTTCCTGGTCGACCCGGGCGTGCAGTACTGGGACAACGGCGCGCAAGCCACCGTCGATGCGCCGGGATCGGCCTGGGTCGCCGGCCTGTTCGCCTGGACCGACAGCGAATACGGCTTCTGGGCCTCGCCGTCGAACAAGGAATTCGTCGGCATCACCGGTACCAGCCGCCCGGTGGAGTTCCTCGATGGCGACGACAGCTGCCGTGCCAACCTGCTGAACAACGCCAACATCGCCACCATCATCCGCGATGACGGCTTCCGCCTGTGGGGCAACCGCACCCTGTCCAGCGACCCGAAATGGGCGTTCGTCACCCGCGTGCGGACCATGGACATCGTCATGGACGCGATTCTCTATGGCCACAAGTGGGCGGTCGACCGCGCCATCACCGCCACCTACGTCAAGGACGTCACCGAAGGCCTGCAGGCCTTCATGCGCGACCTGAAGAACCAGGGCGCGATCATCAACTTCGAAGTCTTCGCCGACCCGGAGCTGAACACTGCCAGCCAGCTGGAGCAGGGCAAGGTGTACTGGAACATCCGCTTCACCGACGTGCCGCCTGCCGAAAACCCCAATTTCCGCGTTGAAGTCACTAACCAGTGGCTGACCGAAGTTCTCGATTCCGCCGCTTGAGGAGCGCATCTACATGGCAATGATTCCCGAAACCCTGGCCAACCTGAACCTGTTCGTCGATGGCGTCAGCTTCCAGGGCGATGTACCCAGTCTGACCCTGCCCAAACTCACCCTGAAGATGGAAGAGCACCGCCCCGGCGGCATGGACATGCCGGTCGAGATGGACCTGGGCATGGAGAAGCAGGAAGCGGCCTTCACCACCACTGGCGTGCGCCGTGAAGCGCTGAAGTTCTTCGGCCTGACCGATGGCAGTGGTTTCAACGGCACCTTCCGCGGCGCCTTCAAAGGCCTCAAGGGCAAGATCAATCCGGTGGTGGTGACCCTGCGTGGCACCCTGAAGGAAATCGACATGGGTGACTGGAAGTCCGGCGACAAGGCCGAGATCAAGCACAGCGTCGGCCTGACCTACTACAAGCTCGAAGTCGATGGCCGCCTGATCTACGAGATCGACGCGCTGGGCATGAAGCGCGTGATCGATGGTGTCGACCAGCTGGCCGCACAGCGCGCTGCGCTTGGCCTGTAAGGAGGCGATCATGGCTCACGCGAAAAAGCAGCCGCAATGGCTGACCCTGAGCGACGACCGCGTCACCGTGCGCCTGTCGCGCCCTTGCGAAGCCAACGGCGTGCAGGTCGACAGCCTGTCGCTGCGAGCACCGACCGTGCGCGATATCCGCAACGCGCAGGCCGGTGGTGCGGCCGATGACGAGCAGCGCGAGCTGAACCTGTTCGCGTCGCTGGCCGAGGTCGGCATCAAGGATCTCGAAGGCCTTGCCCTGAAGGATTATGGCCGCCTGCAAAGCGGCTATTTTCGCCTGGTGCAGGACGACGAACTTTGACCCGGTCCGGCAGAAGGCCGCAGCAAAGCGGCTGGCCAAGGAGCTGAACTTTTCCGCGAGCGAAATCATGACCATGTCGTACGGCGACATGGTCTGGTGGCTCGCGCCGTGACTAGGAGGAACCTATGGCGAACACACAGGTGTTCCCCCTCGGGCTCAGCGTCACCGTCGTCAACCCCCTGGGCCTTGCCATAGAGCATCTGCACCGGGATGTCGAACGCCTGCGCAGGCAGGCGGACGGCACCCGGCTTGGCCGCCTCATCGGCGAGGTGATTCGCCTGGGGTTGGAGCTCGGCAAAGTACGCCAGGCCGAACGCCAGCTGGCGTTGGATCAGGAGCAGCAACATGAAGACCAGATTGCCCGGCTGGGCGATGAGGTCGAAGCCGTCGAGCGTTTGCGTCAGCACTACCTGATGCTGGACCGGATAATCGCCGGGTTGGCCCGCTTGAAACCATTCAGGGCGAGCTTGCTCACCAGTACGTTCCGCTCTTCGTTCTCTGTGACACGAGAGGCGATGAGCACTTCAACTGGCCAGCTTTCAGAGGCTGCAGTGCCGGCTAAAGTGGCTTCCCCTGAGTTCAAGGTGGTCCTGGCCAGAGGTGCGTTGGTCGCTGCGGGGCTTGGAATGACTGCGCTGGCTAGCCGTCGTGGTGCTCGCGCAGTCATGCGGCGCCACCCCCGAAACACACAGCAAAGGGTCGCCAGAGTTGCCGGCCAGGAATGGCAAGAGCACCGAGTGGATGCCATTGGCAAGGTCGGCAAGGCGTTTGTAGAGGGCGAGAGTGGCGAGGAAAAGGCGCAGGGTGTTGGTGCTGCGGTTGGCGAGGTGGGCGGCCGTGTGCTGGGGGCTGTGCTTGCCAGGCTGACCACAAGTCGGTTGGCCAGAAAGCATGGCGGCGAAGCGGGTGCCTATCTGGGCGAAGCGTTTGGCAAACGGGTCGCTGGAACGCTGTATGCCTGGGCTACCGAGGATGTCAACGCTCAGCCGGAAACGGACGCAACGCCTGCCGGTACTGCTGCGCAAGCGGCAGATGCGTCGCCTGAGACGTTGCAGCAGGAGCCATCGCAAATGGCCGTGGTCAGAGCTGCGGTGGTCGCTGCAGGGCTTGGGTTGACTGCGCTGGCTGGCCGTCGTGGTGCTCGCGCAGTCTTGCAGCGCCAACCCCGTAACACCCGGCGCAGGATCGCCAGGGTTGCCGGCCAGGAATGGCAAGAGCACCGAGTGGATGCCATTGGCAAGGTCGGCAAGGCGTTGGTAGAGGGCGAGAGTGGCGAGGAAAAGGCGCTGGGTGTTGGTGCTGCGGTCGGCGAGGTGGGCGGCCGTGTGCTGGGGGCTGTGCTTGCCAGGCTGACCACAAGTCGGTTGGCCAGAAAGCACGGC
The DNA here is from genome assembly GCF_044749325.1 of Pseudomonas sp. NPDC089428. Classification (NCBI taxonomy): domain Bacteria; kingdom Pseudomonadati; phylum Pseudomonadota; class Gammaproteobacteria; order Pseudomonadales; family Pseudomonadaceae; genus Pseudomonas; species Pseudomonas sp. NPDC089428. Next base: position 287,831 of record NZ_JBIVHT010000006.1, on the reverse strand, counting down.
GCCGATGCCGGTGCCTATCTGGGCGACGCTTTCGGCAAGCTGGTCGGAGGCAAGCTGTATGACTGGGTAACTCAGGATGCCAAGGCCGAACCGAGTGCGAGCGTAACGCCCGGCCCTGCTGGCGAACGGGCTGCAAGCGGCTTGCTTGAGCCGAAAGCGCAGGCACAGCCGCAGTCTCAGGAGGCGCCAGCAGTCTTGAAGCAAGGGGATGAAGCGGCAACGCCAGAATCCATTGGGCAGGGGGCTGAAACAGGGGCGCCTGGGGCCTGGAGCTCGCTCCCGCTGCTGAAGAAAGGCACAGGTTTTGGGCTGCCTGGGATTGGCACTCTGTTCAAGAAGGTACCCGGTGCCGCGCTGCTGGATGCGTCCTTGCAGATGGTGGAAACCTATAACAGCGATGACGCGCCCGCCCAGAAGCTGGAGGGCTACGGCAGCGCTGCCGGAGGCCTGGGCGGCACGCTGGCAGGCGCGGCAGCGGGCGCTGCGCTCGGCTCGGTGGTGCCGGTCATCGGCACTGCGATCGGTGGTTTGATCGGCGGTGTGCTGGGCGGTATGGGCGGTGAATCTGCGGGGGGCTGGTTGGGACGTACGGTGGCATCCATCACTGGAAACGATGAGCCTGGCTCAAGCAGTCGGCCTGCGACTCCACTGAACGTGCCGCAGGCGCGCGCAGACCTGCCTTCGCTGCTGCCTTCTGCCCCTGAGCAATCATGGCAGTCTGCCCCTCCTTCCACCATCAACCAGCAATTTACCTTCACCGCCAACATGCCGGTGACCTTCAACAACAGCTTCGACGACCCGACCACCCTGCAACAACTGGAAACCATCGCCCGCCGCGTGCTCGACGACCTGATGCGCCAGGCGCGTTCGGTGCAGATGGCCGATCAACCACAGCCATGAGGAGGACCCATGACTTACCTGGAGCAGTTGCAAGGTGGCCTGCATGCACTGGTCAAGGCGGGCGAGGAGGGGCGTCGGCGTGCCGACGCCATGCTCGACCCGATGAACCAGGCGGTCGGCCATGCCAGGGAGGCGGCCAGCGAACTAGAAGCCCTGCCCTGGATCGGCCCGGAGATCGGCAGGCGCCTGCAGCGCACGATGCGCGCCATCGACTCGGCCAAGCAGCGTGTCGACAAGGTGATCGCCAAGTACGACCAGACCCTCGATGTGGTGCGCAAGGTGCGAGACCGTGTCGATGCCTTTGCTGAGCACCTGGGCAAGGCCGGGGCGGCCATTCGCCGGGTGATCGGGGATGTGCGCTCGGTCGCCAACGGTGTGCTTTCGACCTTCGGCTTCGCGCCGCAGGTTACCCCGGCGGCAGAGGCGATCAAGCCATTCCCGCACCTGCTGGTACTGCAGCCACTCAAGGCCAACGCTGCGCCGTACTACTTCAACCTCGACACCGCCGCCTTCGACCAGTTGCGCCGGCAAACGCGTTTCCGCTGGGCCGGGCAGGATCGCCTGAGCCGCGAGAACGCCCAGCAGGCGGTGAGCCTGGGCGAAGAAAGCATCAGCATTCGTGGTGCGATCTTCCCTGGCTTCAAGGGCGGATTGGGCCAGTTGCAGGCGCTACGAGGCATTGGTCGCCAGTTGCTGCCGCTGTCGCTGACCACCGGTTATGGCGAAGTGCTCGGCACCTGGTGCCTGACCAGCATCGAGGAAGAGCAGGGCGCCTTGCTGGCCGGTGGTATTCCCCGCAAACAAGGTTTTTCACTGGAGTTCGTCAGCTATGGACAAGACCTGCAAAACGTCTGAGGGCGACCTGCTCGATACCCTCTGCCACCACTATTACGGGCACCTCGACGGCAGCGTCGAGGCGGTGTTGCAAGCCAACCAGGGGCTGGCCGAGGAGGCCCAGCCGTTTCGCAGTGGTGTGACCATCCGCCTTCCGACGCTGGCGCTGGCGGCGGTCAGCGTCGTGCAGCTGTGGGACTGATGCCATGCAACCCGTATTTCGCATACAGGCCGATGGCCAGGATATTACTGCGCTGATCAATGACCGCCTGTTGCTGCTGCGCACTACCGACAAACCAGGCATGGAGTCGGATGATTTCGAGCTGCGCATCGACGCCCGCGACGGCGTTGTGGCGTTGCCGGCGCGCGGTGCGCTGATCGAGGTGCATCTGGGATACGCCGGCCAGCCGCTGACCCGGCTGGGGCGTTATACCGTCGATGAGGTCGAACTGTCCGGTCCGCCCGATACCTTGGTAATTCGCGGCAAGGCCAGTGACCTGCGCGGCAGTGGCAGGACCATTCGCAGTGGCAGCTGGGAGGCTGTGCCGCTGCAGCGCATCGTCGCCGAAATCGGCGCGCGTAATGGCTGGCAGATGGCCTGCCCGGTGCTTGTGCAGGTGCCGCGGGTCGATCAGTACAACGAATCGGATTTCAATTTCATCACGCGCCTGGCCCGCCAGTACGACTGCACCGCCAAGCTCGCCGATGGGCAATTGCTGGTGCTGCCGCGCCAGGCCGGGCAGAGCGCCAGCGGCAAACCCCTGGGCATGGTCGGCATCGCCCGCAACGAGGTCAGCCAGTGGCATTTCCGCCTGGATGACAAAGCGGCGCGCAAAGCCGTGCGCACCCGTTATCAAGACGCTGCCGGTGGTGAGTCGAAGACCGTCGAGTTGGTCAACGATGAGGCTGTTGAAGGCCAGCGGCCAGTGCATACCGACCGTCACCTCTACCCCAACCGCGCAGCTGCCGAGCAGGCGGCCAAGGCGCGCCTGGCCAGTTTCAACCGCGATACTGCCCAAGTGCGCCTGGACCTGCCGGGGCGTACCGACCTGTTCGCCGAACGCAGCATCGACCTGCAGGGCTTTGTCGATGGCCTCGACGGGCAGTACCAGATCGATTCGGTGGAGCAGGTGTTCACCGCCTCGGGCTGGCGCACCACGGTGCAGGGTAATGGCGGCAAGGCGGGCAAGGTACAGGCCAAGGGGGCAGCGCCCCGTCGACAGGCCGCGATCAAGGCTTGAAGGACGATACAGGGAAGGAGTGCAGACATGCTCACTGAAACGCAATTGCTACAAATTCTGCCGAACGCCCGCCCCGTTGCGGGCGTTTTTCTTTCGGCACTGAATGCCACCCTGCCGCGCTGGGAAATCGACAACCCCAAGCGGGTGGCGGCGTTCATCGCCCAGGTCGGCCATGAGTCCGGCCAGTTCCGCTACGTGAAGGAGCTGGGCAATGAGCGCTACCTGGCGCGCTACGACACCGGCAGCCTGGCCTTGCGCCTGGGCAATACACCGCAGGCCGATGGCGATGGCCAGTTGTACTGCGGGCGCGGCCTGATCCAGGTGACCGGGCGCAACAACTACCAGGCCTGTAGCCGCGCACTGTTCGGCGACGAGCGCCTGCTGGCGCAGCCACAGCTGCTCGAGCAGCCGCGCTGGGCCTGCGAATCGGCGGCGTGGTTCTGGCATTCGCGTGGGCTTAACGCCCTGGCGGACCGCGGCGAGTTCAACCGCATCACGCGCCATATCAATGGGGGGCTCAATGGCTTGGAGGACCGTCTCAAACTCTGGGCGCGGGCGCGTGAGGTGTTGTGTTGAGCCGATTGCAACTTGGTATTGGCGCATTGTTGTTGATGCTGTCCGTAGTGCTGGCCTGGCAGGTGCAGGGCTGGCGCTACGGGCGGCAACTGGCGCAGCAGGCGCAAGCCCAGGCCGATGCCGAGGCTGCCCGGCTGCTTGCCGAGCGTGGGCAGCGCCAGGCGCTCGAACAGCAGCTGGAAGAAAGTGAAACCCGTCATTTCAAGGAACTTGCCGATGTCCAACAATCTCAGGCTCGCCTGCGTGATCGTCTTGCTACTGCCGATCTGCGCCTGTCGGTCCTGGTCGAGCGCGACGCCGTCTGCAGCGCAATGCCAGCCACCGCCGCTGCCGGCGGCGTGGATCATGCAACCGTACACGCCAGACTTGAGCCGGCGCATGCTCGACGAATTATCGCCATTACCGATGAAGGGGACCGAGGGCTGATAGCGCTGCGTGCGTGCCAGGATTATGTGCGCGCGTCACGGCCTTGATCCCTTGCCTGGTGGAATCAGGGTGGTAGGGTACTGTGCAATCTTCAAGGAGCTCGCCATGGACCCGATCACCATTCTCTCCACCCGTCTAGGCGAACACCTGCGCCGCTTGAACGCCCAGGTGACCACCGCAGAATCGTGCACCGGCGGTGGCATCGCCGAGGCTATTACCCGTGTGCCCGGTAGCTCGGCCTGGTTCGAGGCCGGTTACGTCACCTATTCCAATGCCCAGAAAACTCGCCAGCTGAACGTCCCCGAGGCGCTGTTCGCCGAGGTTGGCGCGGTCAGCCAGGAGGTGGTCGAAGCCATGGTCCGTGGTGCCCAGGCCGCCAGTGGTGCACGCTTTGCCGTGGCCGTCAGTGGCGTGGCCGGGCCGGACGGCGGTTCGCCGGCCAAACCGGTGGGGACCGTGTGGCTGGCCTGGGCCGATGGCCGCCACGTCAGCAGTGAGCGCCGGCACTTCGACGGTGACCGCGAAGCGGTGCGCCGACAGACGGTGATCGCCGCGTTAGACGGCTTGTTACAGCTTGGTGCCGAGTAAATCGACGACAGGGGTTTGCTCGGGCGCTTGCCTGTGGAATAATACTGGCTACTTATACAGGTATTCCGGCCGTCAGGGCCAAGTCGAACACGTGAGGATTTCAATGGACGACAACAAGAAGCGCGCCTTGGCTGCGGCCCTGGGTCAAATCGAACGCCAATTCGGCAAAGGCGCGGTCATGCGCATGGGCGACCACGAGCGCCAAGGTATCCCGGCTATTTCCACCGGCTCCCTGGGCCTGGACATCGCGCTCGGCATCGGCGGTCTGCCAAAAGGCCGTATCGTCGAAATCTACGGCCCGGAATCCTCGGGTAAAACCACGCTGACCCTGTCGGTCATCGCCGAAGCCCAGAAAAACGGCGCAACCTGCGCCTTCGTCGACGCCGAACACGCCCTCGATCCTGAATACGCCGGCAAGCTGGGCGTCAACGTCGACGACCTGCTGGTCTCGCAGCCGGACACCGGCGAACAGGCCCTGGAAATCACCGATATGCTGGTGCGCTCCAACGCCGTCGACGTGATCATTGTCGACTCCGTGGCGGCACTGGTGCCAAAGGCTGAGATCGAAGGCGAAATGGGCGACATGCACGTCGGCCTGCAGGCCCGTCTGATGTCCCAGGCGCTGCGCAAGATCACCGGTAACATCAAGAACGCCAACTGCCTGGTCATCTTCATCAACCAGATCCGTATGAAGATCGGCGTGATGTTCGGCAGCCCGGAAACCACCACTGGTGGTAACGCCCTGAAGTTCTACGCCTCGGTGCGCCTGGACATCCGCCGTACCGGCGCGGTCAAGGAGGGCGACGAAGTGGTCGGCAGCGAAACCCGCGTCAAGATCGTCAAGAACAAGGTCTCGCCTCCGTTCCGTCAGGCCGAGTTCCAGATCCTTTACGGCAAGGGTATCTACCGTAACGGCGAAATCATTGACCTGGGTGTTTCCCAAGGCCTGGTGGAGAAGTCCGGCGCCTGGTACGCCTACCAAGGCAACAAGATCGGCCAAGGCAAGGCCAACGCAGCCAAGTACCTGCAAGAGAATCCGGCTATTGGTGCCGAGATCGAGAAGCAGATTCGCGAGAAGCTGCTCAAGGCCGGTGCCGTTGCCGAAGCTGGCAAGGCTGCTGCCGCTGAAGCCGATGCCGACGACATGGCTGACGCCGACGCCGGTTATTGATAGCTGTTGGTATGTCCGCCGTACTCGACACCCCCGTCGCCGTCAGGCGGACAGCCATGGACCTGCTCGCACGACGCGAGCATGGTCGCGTCGAGCTGACGCGCAAGTTGCGTCAGCGCGGTGCCCCGGATGAACTGATCGAGCCTGCGCTCGATCGGCTCGCCGAAGAAGGGCTGCTTAGCGAAGCCCGTTATCTCGAGAGTTTCATCCGATATCGTTCCGGTGCCGGCTATGGTCCTGCGCGTATTCGCGAGGAACTTGGCCAGCGCGGGCTGAACCGAAGTGACATCGAGCAGGCCCTGCGTGAAAGCGACGTGGATTGGGCAGCACTGCTACGGGATACCTGGCAGCGTAAATTCGCTGGGCAACGCCCCCAGGATCCACGTAGTCGAGCCCAGCAGACACGGTTCCTTGCCTACCGCGGTTTCCCCATGGACATGATCGGCCGGCTGCTCAGTGGCCGGGATCTGGATGATTACTAGTCAAATGGCCTCATCGCCGGCACGCCGGCGATGAGGCCATTTGCGTTACTGCGAAATTTGCCATTCAGCTGACCTTCAGCGCCTCCCGCGCCCGCTGGGTGGTATGCATAGGCTCCGGCTTGGCCCAGTTTTCTGGCAAGTTGATGAAATCGACCAGTTCCCGCAGGCGCCCCTGGTCACGGCCATTGAAGGCAAACGTCAGCCGCGTCAGGTGGCTGAAGTTGCCCACCTCATGTTCGGCGCCGCTATCGGCGTGTTGGTGATACCGGCCACTCAGGCGCAAGTCGGCAAACCCCTCCTGAATGTCATGCAGTGCGGCCTCGCTGAGCCGATGGTGCATGCGGATCACGAACTGGTTCTTCAGCCAGCGGCTGGAGTGGTAATTGCTGTAGAACTGGTTGATTTCCTCCACGGCCTCATCGGCGCTGTAAACCAGCCGTAGCAGCTTCAGGTCACTGGGCAGGATGTAGCGGTTTTCTTCGAGCTGGCGGCTGATGAACGCCAGGCAATCACGCCAGAACGTGCCACCGGGTGAGTCCAGCAGTACCACCGGCACCAGTGGACTCTTGCCGGTCTGGATCAGCGTCAGTACTTCAAGCGCCTCATCCAGGGTGCCGAAGCCGCCGGGGCAGAGCACCAGTGCATCGGCTTCCTTGACGAAGAACAGCTTGCGAATGAAGAAGAAGTGGAAGGGCAGCAGCTTGTCGGTGCCATCCACCGTGGCATTGGCATGCTGCTCGAAGGGCAGGGTGATGTTGAAACCCAGGCTATGGTCACTGCCGGCGCCTTCATGGGCCGCCGCCATGATGCCGCCGCCGGCCCCGGTAATGACCATCAGTTCGGAGCGGGCGAGGGTCGCCCCCAGCTCGCGAGCCAGGGCGTACATCGGGTGTTCCACGGGGGTGCGTGCCGAGCCGAACACCGTGACTTTGCGCCGCCCTCGGTAGCGCTGGAGCATGCGGAACGAGTGGTCCAGTTCGCGCAAGGCTTGCAAGGTGATCTTGGCGCTCCAGCGGTCGCTGTCGTCATGGGCCATGCGCAAGACCGTGAGCATCATGTCGCGGTAAAGCGGCAGGTTGGGGCTGTTCGGTGCGACCAGTTGCAACTGCTGGTCGATCTTGCTCAGGTCGATGCCGTGGTCCTTGAAATGATTGAACAGGTGTTCATTCGATTGGTAAGGCATTCAACGTCTCCTTCTGCAGCAAATCCTCTGACCGGGCCGATGGTGTGGCTCGGCCGCGACACTACGTGTGTCGCTGGCTGCCGTGACTCGAGTGTGCATCCCGAGCATTGCAGTAGGCCTTTAAGGCCGTGGTGCAGGGGTGTCAGTCCAGTGTGTCGTTTTTTGGGTCTTCGCTATCAATCTAGACCGTTGCGCCGGATAGTGCAGGCGCGATTTCCGTGGCCACTCGTCGGCCTGCGAACAGCCCTGGCGAGGGTTTGGTTAACTGGAGAAGCGAAACGTGTCGATGCAGGAGGTGGCGTATGCATCGCTTGGTCATCGAGGTAGACCGGCAGCTCTATCAACTGCTGGAAAATGCGGCCCAGGATCACCATGTGAGCCTGGAAGCGGAGTGCCGTCGCAGGCTGGCAGCACTTGAGTGCCAGTCACGCTACCTGCAGGCGCTGCTGGCGGAGATGCGCGCCGACGAAGAGCCGCGGCGCGCCGAGGGAGAGCGGGTTATCTAGTCACTTCTTTTTGTTGCCAGCGGTGCAACTGGCAGCATCGAAGGCCTGGTCCATGACCGGCTGGTTGGTCTTGTACACGGTGAAGCGATAGACCATCACCGCACCTTTTGACATCAGGTTACGGTAACCACTGTTGCGGCATACGCTGTCACCCAGTTGGCTGCGGACTTGCGCCGGGTTCTGCTGCATGCGTGCAGCATGCTCGGCGCGTACGCTGAGGTGGTTGACCAGTGCCTTGCCTTCAACGGTATAGCCCTGATCGAGGATGTCTTCGTTGATGGCGCGTGGGGTGCCGACACTGCTTTCCGTGGCGACCTTCTGCAGCAGCTTGTTCAGCTCGAACTCCTGCTTGGAGGCAGCCTGGGCTGCCAGTGGCAGGGTGAGCAACAGGCTCAGGGTCGGGACGATAAGACGCAGCATGGATCTCTCCTGGTTCGATAACTGGCGCTTTGACATGCGCCGGCGGCGGGCGTTCCATGAAAGCCGCTGCATAGCAGACAAATTCACGGTGGCCAATGTCGCCGATTATAAGGGACCGGCTGGCTTCGCTGCACGGCCAAATGGCGCTTGCTCTGGTAGACTGGCGCTTTGTTTCTTTCGAGTCCCTGCAGTGTCCAGTCACAACCCGTCCACAGGCTTGCCAGCATGAGCCACGCGGTAGCACGCCTGCGTGCCGAGCGCCTGGCGCGTAGCAACAAACCTTTTATTGCCCGTGGTTCACGCGCCGAGCGTTGCCCCGATTGCCGGGTGATCGCCACCCACTGCCTGTGTGCGTGGAAGCCCAAGGTGCAGGCCGACTCCGGCGTGTGTCTGATCATGCATGACACTGAGCCATTGAAACCGACCAACACCGGCTGGCTGATCGCCGACCTGATCGAAGACACCTGCGCCTTTGGCTGGCTGCGTACCTCGGTGGACGAGCGCCTGCTGGCGTTGCTCGACGACCCGCAGTGGCAGCCTTATATCGTCTTCCCCGGCGAATTCGTCGCCCAGGAGCGGGTGGTCAGCGAGGTCGTGCGCGAACCTGGCAAGCGCCCGTTGTTCATCCTGCTCGATGCCACCTGGACCGAAGCCCGCAAGATGTTTCGCAAGAGCCCGTATCTTGATCGCTTTCCGGTGCTGAGCCTGCAAGCTGAGCAGATGTCGCGCTATCGCCTTCGCCGGTCCAAGCGCGACGACCATTTCTGCACAGCCGAAGTGGCTGCCATGTGCCTGGACCTGGCAGGTGACAATCAAGCGTCCCAGGCGCTGGATGCCTATCTGGACGTGTTCAGCCTGCATTATCTGAGCGGCAAGCGTCGCCTGCCGCTGGATGATCAGGATGACATCCACCAGCGTTTGCATACCTTCCTATAGTCCAAGGGGCAGACGTCTCACTTTGGTTCATAATGACGGGGCTGGCAGCCAGGGTGGGCGAGACGGCAGGGTAGTTGGCTTGACCACCTGCGGCCGTGCTCGGCATCCTTGGCGCCGATTCCCCGCCAGGCGCTTCACCCCCCCGCATGCGCCTGGCACTGAACAGGATCCATAGATCGATGGCCACATACGAAATCCTGATTGCCGATGACCACCCGCTGTTTCGTAGCGCTCTGCGCCAGGCCGTTACCCTCGGCCTGGGTGCCGACGTGCGCCTGGTTGAAGTGGCGAGCATCGCTGAACTGGAAACCCGCCTGAGCGAAAAAGCCGACTGGGACCTGGTCCTCCTGGACTTGAACATGCCGGGCGCCTATGGCTTCTCCGGTCTGGTCCTGCTCCGCGGCCAGTACCCGCAGATTCCAGTGGTGATGGTCTCGGCGCAGGAGGAGGCCGCAGTGGTGGTCAAGTCCCGCGAGTTCGGTGCCAGCGGCTTCATTCCGAAGTCCAGCGGCCTTGAAGTCATTCAGGATGCGGTGAGGAAAGTGCTCGATGGCGACGTCTGGTGGCCACCGCAAGCCTTCGAAAAGGTCGATGTCTCGGCCGAAGCCAAGGCCGCTAGCGAAGGGCTTGCCAGCCTCACCCCACAGCAGTTCCGCGTGCTGACCATGGTCTGTGAGGGTTTGCTGAACAAGCAGATCGCCTATGAGCTGAGTGTGTCTGAAGCGACCATCAAGGCCCACGTAACGGCTATCTTCCGTAAGCTGGGCGTACGCACCCGCACCCAGGCCGCGCTGTTGCTGCAACAACTTGAATCGGTTGCCAGTAGCTGACGGCGTCTGGATTCACGCTTTTTTGACCCGTGCCGCACTAGTCTGCTGGCCTTTCTGTTGTGAAGTGACTCACATGACTCCATCGCCATTCAAAGGCCAGACCGGCCTGAAACGCATCTTTAACGCTGCCGGCTACTCGCTGGACGGTCTGCGCGCCGCCTTCAAGGGGGAGGCTGCCTTCCGCCAGCTGGTACTGCTCAACGTGTTGCTGATCCCGATCTCTTTCTGGCTGCCGGTCAGCCGTGCGGAGCGGGCAATCATGATCGCCGTGTGCTTGCTTGGCCTGATCGTCGAGCTCTTCAACTCGGCAGTGGAAGCGGCCATCGATCGTATCTCGCTGGAGCGCCACCCGTTGTCGAAGAACGCCAAGGACATGGGCAGCGCCGCGCAGCTGGTGGCGCTGACCATGGTTGCGCTGGTGTGGGGTGTGATTCTGCTTTAAGCGATCGGCGGCAAGACGATCTCATCACTGCGGGTAAAGCCCGCAGTGAAGTTGCGGCACAACTCCAGGAACTCACGCATCGCCGAGGTCTGGTATTTCTGCTTGTGCCAGATGAAGTAGAACTGGCGCATCAGGTCCAGCTCCGGTGTCTCGACCGGTACCAGGCTGCCGCGGCGGAAGGCATCGCGCAGGGCCAGGCGTGAAATGCAGCCGATACCCAGGCCTGACTCCACGGCACGCTTGATTGCCTCGGTGTGTTCCAGCTCCAGGCGGATGTTCAGGCTGGTGCGGTGATGACGCATGGACTGGTCAAAGGTCAGGCGTGTGCCAGAACCCTGCTCGCGCAGGATCCAGGCTTCCTGCGACAGGGCTTCGATATCGGCGCGACCGGCCTTGGCCAGTGGATGTTGCGGGGCGCAGAACACCACCAGTTCGTCTTCGACCCACGGCTGCACTTCCAGGTCCGGGTGGTTGCAGTCACCTTCGATCAGACCTAGATCAATTTCGTATTGCGCGACCTGGTGCACGATATGCGCAGTGTTCTGCACATGCAGTTTCACCTGGCTCTCCGGGTGGACCTGCATGAAGCTGCCGATCAGCAGGGTGGCGAGGTAGTTACCGATGGTCAGCGTTGCGCCGACCGCCAGCGAGCCGAAACCGGACTTGCCATTGAGCAGGTCTTCGATTTCCTTGGCCTGGTCAAGCAGGGCAACGGCCTGGGGCAGCAACTGATGGCCCAAGGCATTGAGGGCCAGGCGTTTGCCGGCGCGGTCGAACAGCTGGCAGCTCGATTGCCGCTCAAGTTCGGTTATGGAGGTGCTCGCCGCCGATTGAGAAAGCGCGAGCACGCTGGCCGCCCGCGACACACTCTGGTGCTGGGCCACGGCGACGAATACCTGCAGCTGACGAAGTGTAAATCGCATATCTATATAACCGATAACACATATCTTGATAATTCAGTTAACAGATATTGTGGCTGCCCCTAAACTATCGCGCAACTGCGCGTCTTGCGCGCTGCGTTTTTCTTCAGGAGCCCCTTAGATGAGCAACATGAACCACGAACGTGTCCTCAGTGTGCACCACTGGAACGACACCCTGTTCAGCTTCAAGTGCACCCGCGACCCGGGCCTGCGCTTCGAGAACGGTCAGTTCGTGATGATCGGCCTGCAACAGGAAAACGGCCGTCCGCTCATGCGCGCCTATTCCATCGCTTCGCCGAACTGGGAAGAGCACCTGGAGTTCTTCAGCATCAAGGTCCCGGACGGCCCGCTGACCTCGCAGCTGCAGCACCTGAAGGAAGGCGACGAGATCATCATCAGCAAGAAGCCAACCGGTACCCTGGTCCTCGACGACCTGAAGCCGGGCAAGCACCTGTACCTGCTGAGCACCGGCACCGGCCTGGCGCCGTTCATGAGCGTCATCCAGGACCCGGAAACCTACGAGCGCTTTGAAAAAGTGATCCTGGTTCACGGTGTGCGTTACGTCAACGAAGTGGCCTACCGCGAGTTCATCACCGAGCACCTGCCGCAGAACGAGTTTTTCGGTGAGTCGGTCCGCGACAAGCTGATCTACTACCCGACCGTGACCCGCGAGCCGTTCGAAAACCAGGGCCGCCTGACCGACCTGATGCGCAGTGGCAAGCTGTTCAGCGATATCGGCTTGCCACCGATCAACCCAGAGGACGACCGCGCGATGATCTGCGGCAGCCCGAGCATGCTCGACGAGACCAGCGAAGTACTCGACAGCTTCGGCCTGAAGGTCTCCCCACGTATGCGCGAACCGGGTGACTACCTGATCGAGCGTGCCTTCGTCGAGAAGTAAGACGAACACGGCAACGAAAAAACGCAGACCTGGGTCTGCGTTTTTTTATGCCTGCAAGGTGGCAATGTTCAATTTTCCCGAACGACTTCCAGTACCTGGATCTGATCCGGTTGCGGGTAGTGCCAGCGGACCTGCACGTCCCAGAACTTCACCCCGTACACCCGCTCCGGCGGTGGCACCTGATAGGCCGGGCGCGGATCCTGTGCCAGGCATTGCTCGATCAGCTCCACCAACGGTTCGCCAAGCCGCAGCCCATGCTCATGGGCCTGGGGCAGGGCAGTGTCGCTCCAGCCAACGGCAATCGCGACCGGTGCATCACTGGCCATCAGGTTGCTCGCCCCGGCCACGCTGTCGGCGTAAGGCACATAGGGTTTGATATCCAGCACCGGCGTACCGTCCAGCAGGTCGATCCCTGACAGCAACAGGCGCCCCGGCTCCACGCCCTCCAGCCGCACCACCGACTGGCCGATGCCGTTGGGGCGGTGGGTGGCGCGGGTGGCGAACACGCCCATGCTCTTGTTGCCACCCAGGCGCGGCGGGCGCACTTTCAGGCGTGGCTTGTCTTCCAGTGCCTGGTGGAACAGGAACAGCAGCCAGACATGGCTGACCTGCTCCAGCCCGGCTACCGCATCGCCCTGATCGAACGGCGGCAGCAGCTCCAGCACCCCGCGGGCGGCGGGCGCCAGCTGGGGCTGGCGCGGGATGGCGAACTTTTCCTTGAAGCAGGAGCGGACGATGCCGACCGGTGCAACTGTATGCTGCATGGCCACTCAGCCGCGCACGCGCAGGGTCAGGCCCTTGAGGAAATTGCGCAGCAGCTGGTCGCCGCACGGGCGGTAGTTGTCATGCCCGACCTTGCGGAACAGCGCGCTGAGCTCGGGCTTGGACACCGGGAAATTGACCGCCTTGAGGATGGCGTGCAGGTCTTCCTCCTTGAGTTCGAAGGCTACCCGCAGCTTTTTCAGGATGGTGTTGTTGGTTACCGGCAACTCCACCGGCTGCGGTGGGCGGCTGTCGTCCTTGCCACGGCGATGGATTACCAAGCCGTCCAGGAAGTGCGCCATGACCCGCTCCGGGCAGCGCACGAAACCGGCTTCGTCTTCCTTCTTCAAGTAGGTAGCGAGCACGATCGGGTTAACCTCGAGGCCGGACAGCGCGATGATTTCGGCCATCTTGGCGTCGTTCACCTTGAGCATGTAGCGCAGGCTGCGCAGGACATCGTTGTGGTTCATTGCTGCAAAATCCTGTTCAGTAGCCACGACGGTGCGTGGCGCATTGCTTAGAAACGTTCGGTGGCTGCCAGGTAACGCCACTGCCCCACGGGCAGCTTGCCCATCGACACCCCCCCCAGGCGAATGCGGCGCATGCCCAGCACTTCCAGGCGCAGGTAGGCGCACAGCTCGGCGATCTGCCCGGGTTGCGGGTTTTTAACGACCAGGCGCAGGTGGGTCTCGTTCTGCCAGCTGGCCTTGGCCTTTGGCAGCTCCCGGTCGTTGCGCGTGGCACCGCGCGCCAGGCGCTCCAAGGCCTGGGGCGTGGTTTCACCGCGCACTTCAATGATGTATTCCTGCTCCATGCGGCGCAGGTCGGCGTCGATCTTGCGGGTAACCCGCCAGTCCTGGGTGTACACCTGCAGGCCGCTGGCACCACGCTCCAGCGGAGCCAGGCAGGACAACCGGGCAAAATGCCCGTGCAACGGCCGTACGCCTTCGCGGTGAGCCTCGCTGAGGTTGCCCATGTTGATAGTGGTGCGGGCGGTTTCGCTGTCGACACCAGCCGCTTGATGCATCAGCAGGGTGACCGGGTCCAATGCCTCGGCGCGTGCCCCCGGCAGCAGTTCGACTCGCTGGCCGTCGACCTTGAACTGGGGTTGCTCGACCACCACGCCATCGACCGTGACCCAGCCTCCTTCGATATACAGCTCGGCCTCACGGCGGGAGCAACCAAGCTGCTCGATGAGGCGTTTGGACAGGCGCACGGGTTCAGACATGGGGTAATTCGCAAGGCAGGGAAAGACCTACATTGTACCTGCCTGTAGGCGGTTGATGATGGGAATCTGTGTCAGATGCGCCATTTTGGACGCAGACCACGGCATATTCAGACGTCCCCTTAAGACGCTGTAGGAATCAGCCTCATGTGCAGCAGGGGGTAGGGCTGCCCCAAGCCGTCCGTTTCCGAGCGGCCGAACACTTCGAAGCCCTCATGCAAGTAGAAGCCGAGGGCTTGCGGATTCTGCTCGTTGACGTCCAGGCGTTCGGCATTCAGTTCGTCGATCGCATAGCGCAGCAGGCGCTTGCCAACCCCCTTGCCGCGGTAGCCCGGTGCGACGAACAGCATGTGCACGTAGCCGTTGGCGACACCGGCGAAGCCGCAGATGCGTTGGCGATCCCGGCAGCAGATCAGCATCACCGCGTCGAGGTAGCGGCGCAGTACCTGCTCGCGCAACAACAGGATGTAGGCATCGGGAAGGAAGTCATGGGTCGCTCGCACTGAGTCTTCCCAAAGCTGCACCAGTTCACCGTAGTCGCTGTAGCGCGGGGTATGCAGCGTCAGAGCCGAATGCATGCAGGTGTTCCTCCTGGACGATAGAGAAAACATAGCAGGCCAACCACTGGTCGGCTTTTGCGTGCGTCGCTTGAAGCCTGGCTCGCAGAGGTCTATTAATTTGATGTGGGAAAAATTCCCACGCAAAGAAGAAGTAAAACTGACAACAGATTCCCGGCTTGATTTGGCGTTCTCGTGGCGAAGACCTGGAGACGGAAAATGCAAATCCACATGCTGTTCAAGAGGGCTTTACTGGCAGTCGCTGTTGCAGGCGTGCTGTCGACGGCCATCGTATTGGTTCCTGACTCGATTTCTCATGGCTCTAGCGCCTATGCCAAGGATGGCGGTGGCGGTGGCGGTGGCGGTGGCGGCGGTGGTCACGGTGGCGGTGGCGGCGGCGGCGGAAGTGGCGGCGGTGGCGGTGGTCATGGTGGCGGCGGCGGCGGAAGTGGCGGCGGCGGCGGTGGACACGGTGGCGGCGGCGGAAGTGGCGGCGGCGGCGGTGGTCACGGTGGCGGCGGCGGAAGTGGCGGCGGCAGCGGCAGCGGTGGCGGCCACGGTGGAAGTGGCAGTGGTAGTGGCGGCCATGCCGGAAACAGTGGTAGCGGCCATGGTGAAGCAGGCCAGGGTCACGATGGCAATTCAAACTCCGGTCGCAGCAGCAATCATGCTGAAGCGGGTGATGATCATGGCAATCACGTTGGCGGTGAGCCCGGTGACGATCATGGCAATCACGTTGGCGGTGAACCCGGTGACGATCATGGCAATCATGTTGGCGGTGAGCCCGGTGACGATCATGGCAATCATGTTGGCGGTGAACCTGGCGACGATCATGGCAATCACGTTGGTGGTGAACCTGGTGACGATCATGGCAACCATGTGGGTCGCGAACAGGGTGATGACCGCGGTGCTCATGCCGCCGGCGAAGTCGGGGATGACAACAGCAGGAGCTGATTGGCAGTGAACAGCCCATACAAGACCCAGCGGACGGGTTTTGTATGAGCGGGTCAGGGCAGTGCAGCCCTATCACGCGTTTGCAGTGAGCGCTGACAGCTTTTTCTCATTCTCGGTGGGAAGTAGTTACAGTTCGTGTGGGATGTTTTCCCGCGTCGTATACTGGGTTCAACCGTCAAGGAATGCGCTCCATGCAACCGCCCTCTATCCCCCCGTCCATGTTGAGTGCACTGCGCAGGGTCATGCGCCCTCTGGTGCGCCTGATGTTGCGCAAAGGGGTGACTTACACGATGTTCACCGATGTGCTCAAGGAGGTGTTCGTCGATGTGGCCCATCGAGAGTTTCGCCTTGACGGCAAGGTGCCGACCGACAGCCGCATCAGCCTGCTTACAGGCGTGCATCGCAAGGATGTCCGGCGGCTGCGAAGTGAAAATGACACGTCTCTCGCTGAGCTTCCGGAAAACATCACCTTAGGTGCGCAACTGGTGAATGTATGGACCAGTAGCCCGCCATTCTGCTCCGAGGCCGGCCAGGCATTGGCGTTGCCACGGCTCGCCAGCGTTGGCGGCGATTGCTCGTTCGATGCCCTGGTGGCGAAGATCAGCACGGACATCCGTGGGCGGGTGGTGCTGGATGAGTGGCTGCGCCTTGGCATCGTTCGCCTCGATGATCAGGATTGCGTCCACCTCGAGGCCCAGGCATTCGTGCCGCAGAAGGGCTTCGAAGAGAAAGCCGCGTACTTTGGCCATAACCTGCATGATCACGCGTGCGCAGCGGTGCATAACCTCAGCGGCGAAGGCCTGCCGTTCTTTGAGCGCAGCGTGCACTACGATGCCCTGTCCTCGGCCAGCGTCGACACGCTGCGCGAAGCGGTTGCCAAGGATGGCATGCAAACCCTGCTGGCTTTCAGCCGGCTGGCCGCTGAGCTGGAAAACACCGACGTGCCAGGCCATGAGCAACGCCAGCGGATCACTGTCGGGCTTTATTTCTACACTGAAGCCACTGATCCCGACTCGTCGAAGACAGCCGACTCATGACTCTCCTCCCGCGCTGCCTCAGTATCGTCGCACTCGTCCTGGGTTTCGGGCTGAACCTGGTGGCGCCTGTCGAGGTGGCAGCGGCGCCGGTGTGTGTCAGCCGTGATGAAGTGGGTATGGCCGGCGCGGCGGGCATGCAGTTCCCAGGAGGTGTCGGAGGTACCGGCGCCAGAACCGGCGGTGTTGGCGGCACTGGCGTGCGCAGCGAGAACGGCGGCGTGGGCGGCACGGGTGCGCCGATCCAGCAGCGGCCAGGCGGTACTGGCGGTACCGGCGCGGTGGCGGAGGGAGTCGACGGCACCTTTATCGATCGCGGTCACGGTGGCGTGGGCGGTAGTGGCGCCCCGATCCAGCGTCCAGGTGGTACCGGTGGCACGGGGATCGTCGGCACCATCACCGGGTTCGCTTCGATCTGCGTCAATGGCCAGGAGGTGCACTACGGCAAGGATGTGCCTGTGAGTGAGAACGGTGTCCCTGCCAGCAGTGCTCATCTGGCGATCGGCCAGGTTGTCGCGGTGGAGGCCTATGGCACGCAGCGCGGCCTGCAAGCCGGCCGTATTGCGATCCTCAACGTTTACGAAGGGCCGTTGACGGCGCTGCCCACTGCTTCGGGGCCACTGCGGGTCATGGGGCAACCCGTGCGCCTTGCTGCCGGGGCGCGCGTGGCTGAAGGGCTGCGGCCGGGCGAGCCGGTCAGGGTCAGCGGCCTGCGCGATGCTGCGGGGGAAGTGGTGGCTAGCCGAATCGAGCGGGCGCCTGGGCTCAGAGAGGCCAGTGCCATCGGTGCGGTTGATCGTCCCGGTAGCCTTCAGGGTCTGCAGTTGGGGAACCGTGTGGCACCGGCGCGGGAAGTGCTGGTGCGTGGTCAATGGACCGGGCGCCAGTTGGAAGTGGCGCAGACCCGCCCAGACCCGAGCCTGCCGTTTGCCGGCCGCGTGCAGACCGCAGTGATCGAGGGGCTGGTACAGCGCACCCAGGCGCACCAGCTGGTGGTGGCTGGCATCAATGTGACGCTGGGGCAGGACACCGTGATTGTTGGCAGGCAGCCTGCGGCGATTGCGCTTGACCAACGGGTGCGGGTAAGCGGGGTGTTCAGTGCTACGCACGCGTTGCGCGCATCCCGCATAGAGTTCCACGACGACCGCCTCGACAACTCGGACAGGGGGCATTCGGGGCGCAATGGCGAGCACGGTCCAAGCGGCTCGGGAAACTCGGACAACAGTGGCCAGGGCGAGCGTGGTACCTCCAGCACCCGCAGCGAAGCCAGTGATGATCACAGTGGACGGAGTTCGGGTAGTGGTTCCGCTGACCATGGCGGCGTTGAAACTGAGGGCAGGTCAGGAAAGTCCGGGCATGTCGACAGCGTGGAGCAGCGCGAGACCAGCAACAGTGGCAGCTCCGTTCGGGTGGAGAAGGTCGAAGAGGTTGAAAAAGTAGAGTTCGAAAAAGTTGAGAAGGTGGAAAAGGTCGAAAAAGTAGAGAAGGTCGAAAAACCCGAGAAAGTCGAGAAGGTGGAAAAAGCCGAAAGGCCTGAAAAGGTCGAGAAGGTTGAAAAAGTAGAGAAGGTCGAAAAGCCTGAAAAAGTCGAGAAAGTGGAAAAAGTTGAAAGGGTTGAAAAACCTGAAACGGTAGAAAAAGTCGAAAAGGTCGAGAGGCCTGAAACGGTAGAGAAGGTCGAAAAAGTCGAGCATCCAGAGCGTTCCGGGCATTAGGCAACTAGGCTGGGTAAGTCTGATCACACTTCCCGTCGAATACTGAGGTGCAGATGCGACCCACGCTCCCTCTTTTCGCTTGTTTGTTGTCCTGTGCCAGTGCATCGGCTCTGGCCGATACCTTTAGCGCCTCGATTGGCATGGACTATTCGAGTGGCGACTACGGCACGGGAACCACTTCGGAGATCTGGTACGTCCCCGTGGTCGGCAAGTATGAAACAGGCCCCATGACTTACAAAGTCACCGTGCCCTGGCTACGCATCACCAACCCTGAAGTGGGCCCGAATGGGGACCCCTTGCCCGGTGGCTGCCATGCGGTGGAGAGCGGGCTGGGCGACACGGTAGCCAGCGCCGCCTATGCACTGCTCGATGGCAGTGACGGTGGCCTGATGCTGGACCTCATCGGCAAGGTCAAATTTCCCACTGCTGATGAAAAGCAGTGCCTGGGCACGGGTGAGTACGACTATACCGGCCAGGTTGATATCGCCCAGGCGTTCGGCCCGCTGACCGGCTTCGCAACCTTGGGCTGGAAGAAGTTCGGCGACCCACCCGGCAGCGATTTCAGAGATCCGATCTTTACCAGCCTGGGTTTTGCCATACCTGTGGCGCAAGGTACCTCGGCGGGTGCCTCGTACGACTGGCGGCAAAAGGTCGTCTCGACGGGCTCGCAGATCCAGGAACTGACGCTGTTCCTGACCCACAAGCTCAACCGGGAATGGAAAGTTCAACTATATGCGGTGAAGGGCTTTTCCGATGCCAGCCCCGATGGAGAAGCTGGATTGATGGTTTTTCACACCTTCTGACAAAAAAGCCCCTGCCGGGTATTTCCACATGGGGAATACCCGGCAGGGGGTTTTTCATGTGCTGGCGGCTTTAAACCGGTTCGGCCCACATGTCGTATTCGTCGGCATCCACCACGCGGCAACGCACTTTGTCGCCCGGTTTGAAGCCATGGTCACCGTCGATGAACACGCTGCCGTCGATTTCCGGAGCATCGAAGAAGCTGCGGCCAACCGAACCCTGCTCCTCGACTTCGTCGATCAGCACTTCGATTTCCTTGCCGATGCGCAGTTGCAGGCGGGCAGCGCTGATGGCCTGCTGGTGCGCCATGAAGCGGTCCCAGCGGTCCTGCTTGACGTCGTCCGGCACTTCTTCCAGGCCCAGGTCATTGGCCGGGGCGCCTTCGACCGGCGAGTACTGGAAGCAGCCGACGCGGTCGAGCTGGGCTTCGGTGAGCCAGTCCAGCAGGTACTGGAAGTCTTCCTCGGTCTCGCCAGGGAAGCCGACGATGAAGGTCGAGCGGATCACCAGCTCAGGGCATTGCTCGCGCCAGTTCTTGATGCGTGCCAGGGTACGGTCTTCGAAGGCCGGGCGCTTCATCGACTTGAGCACCTTGGGGCTGGCGTGCTGGAACGGGATGTCCAGGTACGGCAGGATCTTGCCGGCGGCCATCAACGGGATCACGTCGTCGACGTTCGGGTATGGGTAGACGTAGTGCAGGCGTACCCAGGCACCCAGGCTGCTCAGCGCTTCGCACAGTTCGAGCATGCGGGTCTTGACCGGGCGGCCGTTCCAGAAGTCGGTCTTGTACTTGACGTCTACCCCGTAGGCGCTGGTGTCCTGGGAGATCACCAGGATTTCCTTGACGCCGGCCTTGACCAGGCGCTCGGCTTCGCTCAGCACTTCACCGACCGGGCGGCTGACCAGCTTGCCGCGCATCGATGGGATGATGCAGAAGCTGCAGCTGTGGTTGCAGCCTTCCGAAATCTTCAGGTAGGCGTAGTGGCGCGGGGTCAGTTTGACACCCTGCGGCGGCACCAGGTCGATCAGCGGGTTGTGGTCCTGGCGTGGCGGCACCACTTCGTGCACGGCATTGACCACCTGCTCGTACTGCTGCGGGCCGGTCACCGACAGCACGCTTGGGTGCACGTCACGGATAGTGCCTTCTTCGACACCCATGCAGCCGGTGACGATGACCTTGCCGTTTTCCTTGATCGCTTCACCGATCACTTCCAGCGACTCGGCCTTGGCACTGTCGATGAAGCCGCAGGTGTTGACCACCACCACATCGGCATCCTCGTAGGTGGGCACGACTTCATAGCCTTCCATGCGCAGCTGGGTCAGGATGCGCTCGGAATCGACCAGGGCCTTGGGGCAACCCAGGCTGACGAAACCAACCTTGGGGGTGGCGGGAGTGGTGGACATGACTAACCTCGGTATTGAATGCAGTTCGCCCTGCCGCAGCCGGGGCGATCTTGACGGGCGCTTTTGGCGCCTCTGATCAAAAAGTGCGCAATTCTAGCGAGCGCAAGGTCGCTTGACCAGCAGAAAAGCGACGAACGCTGCGCTATGCTTCGCGCCATTGCGCCGGGGGCATTGCATGCCTCTGACGCAGGAGTGAATTCTACCGGCCTTCAAGGCCATCTGCGGGAGTGTTCGATGGTTCAGGCAAGCAGTCACGCCGAAGGCGGGCACGCGGGGAAGCAGGGCGCGACACGGTCGCTGGGCCTGCTCGTGGCAGCGGTCGGGGTGGTCTATGGCGATATCGGTACCAGCCCCTTGTATACCCTGAAAGAAGTCTTTACCGGCGGTTACGGGGTGCCGGTCAACCATGATGGCGTGCTGGGGATCCTCTCGCTGATCCTCTGGTCACTGCTGTGGGTGGTGTCGTTCAAGTATGTGATGTTCATCCTGCGTGCCGACAACCAGGGCGAGGGCGGCACCATGGCATTGACTGCGCTGGCGCGACGGGCCACGGCGGCCTATCCGCGCCTGCGCACGCTGATGGTGGTCTGTGGCCTGATCGGCGCCTCGCTGTTCTACGGTGACAGCATGATCACCCCGGCGGTGTCGGTGTTGTCCGCCGTGGAGGGCATGGGCCTGGCCTTCGAAGGTATCGATCACTGGGTAGTGCCCATTTCGCTGGTGGTGCTGGTGGCCTTGTTCCTGGTGCAGAAGCACGGTACCGACAAGATCGGCAAGCTGTTCGGCCCGATCATGGTGGTCTGGTTCCTCGCGCTTGCCGCGTTGGGCGCGCATGGCATTTCCCAGAGCCCGGAAGTGCTCAAGGCGGTCAACCCTGGCTGGGCGGTTAACTTCTTCATCGTCCACCCGGGCATGGGCGTGGCCATTCTCGGCGCCGTGGTGCTGGCGCTGACCGGTGCCGAGGCGCTGTATGCCGACATGGGCCACTTCGGGCGCAAACCGATCGCCCGCGCCTGGTTCGCCCTGGTGCTGCCGGCACTGGTGCTCAATTATTTCGGCCAGGGGGCGATATTGCTGCAAGACCCCGAAGCTGCCCGCAACCCGTTCTACCTGCTGGCGCCAGGTTGGGCGCTGCTGCCAATGGTCGGGCTGGCGACCATGGCCACGGTGATCGCCTCCCAGGCGGTGATTTCCGGGGCCTTCTCCCTGACCCGCCAGGCCATCCAGCTGGGTTACATCCCGCGCATGCAGATCCAGCACACCTCCAGCGACGAGCAGGGGCAGATCTACATCGGTGCGGTGAACTGGACATTGATGGTCGGCGTGGTGTTGCTGGTGATTGGCTTCGAATCCTCTGGTGCCCTGGCGGCGGCTTACGGTGTGGCCGTGACCGGGACCATGTTGATGACCACCATCCTGGTGTCGGCGGTGATGCTGCTGCTGTGGAAATGGCCACCGGTATTGGCGGTACCGATCCTGGTCGGTTTTCTCTTCGTCGATGGGCTGTTCTTCGCCGCCAACGTGCCGAAGATCGTCCAGGGCGGTGCCTTCCCGGTGCTGGCAGGCGGCGTGCTGTACCTGCTGATGAGCACCTGGAAGCGCGGCAAGCAGATCCTGGTGGAACGTATCGATGAAGGCGGGCTTCCGCTGCCGGTGTTCATCAGCAGCATCCGCGTGCAACCGCCGCATCGGGTCGAAGGCACGGCGGTGTTCCTGACCGCGCGGGCAGATGCGGTGCCCCATGCGCTGTTGCACAACATGCTGCATAACCAGGTGCTGCACAGCCAGGTGGTGCTGCTGACAGTGGTCAGTGAGGACCGCCCACGGGTGCCGGAACAAGAGCGTTTCGAGGTCGAAGCCTATGGTGATGGCTTCTTCCGGGTGCTGTTGCACTTTGGCTTCATGGACGAGCCGGACGTGCCGGCGGCATTGAAGCTGTGCCACCTGGATGAGTTGGATTTCAGCCCGATGCGTACCACCTACTTCCTTAGCCGGGAAACGGTGATCGCGTCGCGTCTGGAGGGGATGTCGCGTTGGCGGGGTAACCTGTTCGCCTTCCTGCTGAAGAATGCCAACGGTAACCTGCGCTTCTTCAACCTGCCGTTGAACCGGGTGATCGAGCTAGGGACCCAGGTCGAAATTTGAATTGACGGGGCCGCAAAGCGGCCCCCGTCATGTTCAGTTCTGTGCTGCGACGCTGGATTTGCCCTGGCGGGTCTCGATCTCGTCGATCAGGCGCTTGGCCAGCGCCGGGTAGTTCTCGTCGAAGTGGTGGCCACCTGGCAGCTTCATGCGCTCACCCACCGCAGTCTTGTCGGTGCAGCCGCTCTCGTCGGTCTCTTCCACACCGTACACGCAGACCACCTTGGACGCCGGCAGCCTGGCCATTTCCGGCCCGGTAGGTGCTTCCTGGCCTTCCTTGCCCAACCAGCCCTCAACCTCGATCTCGAAGCTGCCGCTGCGGGCGAACGCCAGCAGCACGACCGCGTCGATACGCTGCTGGTCTTCGGCCGGCAGGCGGTTGTAGATGGCCGGCAGCACGTCGGCGCCGAACGAATAACCGGTCAGCACGAAGCGCTTGGTGCCCCACTTCTGACGGTAGTGCTGCATCAGCTCCGACAGGTCGGCGGCACTTTGTTCCGGTGTCTTGTGCTGCCAGTAGTAGCGCAGGGTGTCGATACCGACCACCGGGTAGCCGAGCTTGGCCATTTCACCGGCGACGTCGCGGTCCAGGTCGCGCCAGCCGCCATCACCGGACAGGAACAGGGTGACGGTGTCGGTGGTCTGACCGGCCGGTACTTCCACCACCGGAATGGCCAGGGCGTTGCCATCGCGACCGACCAGGGCCTGGGTCAGCTGGGCCTTGAGTACCTGTGGCAGGTGGATGTCATAGTCGCTGATGCTGGTCTCGGCGTTGGCCTGGTCGCGCACGAAGGCGGCACTGGCGTCGTCCGGGTTGTCGTTCCAGGCGACGTTCCAGTGGCCGTGGGCGGCCGATTTCGGCAATTCGACCTTGCAACCTGGTTGCTCCAGGGTGAAGTCGACGGAGATGGCCCGTGCCTTGTCGTCAGTCTGGGTGGCCAGCCAGCGCCATGCCTGGGCTGCACCTGGGCCGATGCCAGCGACAAGGGTCGGTTTGCCGGACAACTGGGTCAGCGCCTGATCCATGGCCTGTTGCTGCTTGGTGCAGTCGTTCGGCGGCAGGATCACCTGGACCAGTTGTGCCTCGGCGGCTTGGCTGAGGTCCAGCAGCTGCTTGTCGGTCAGAGCCTGGTCCTGGGGCACGCCGATGGCGACCTGGGCCTTGGCGTGCACGCCCGGGGTGACGCGGATGATGCTGGTCTCATTGAGGGTCAGTTGTTCCAGCCGGGCCTCGGGGGCAGGGCGGGTCCACAGCCAAAAGCCCGCGGCGCCGGCCAGGGCGGCCAGCAACAGGGGAATCAGTACGTACAGCCAATAGCGTCGGATCATCAGCGTTTCACCAATCCAGTCAGGCCGCCAGCAATCAGGGCGGCAGTATCGGCCAGTGCTACCAGCGGGTCGAGCCCGGCCGGCACGGCCATGTAACGAGGTTCCCAGTCCGGCTGGAACTTGTCCTTGAAGCGCCGCAGGCCCTGGAAGTTGTAGAGCTGCTCGCCACGGCGGAACACCATCGAACCCAGGCGCTGGGTCAAGGGGGCGCCGCGCCGTGGCTGCAGGCCGGAAAGCGGGACCATGCCCAGGCTGAAGCGGCCGTAGTCATGGCTTTTGTAATGCAGGATCAAGCCGATCATCATGAATTCCATGGTCAGCTTCGGCGCCTCGGGGTGAGCGCGCATCAGGTCGAGGCTGGCCAGTTCGTTGCTGTGGGTTTCCAGCAGGTTGGCGAAGGCCACCGGCCGACCCTGGAAACGAATCAGGGCGATACGGAAGTGCTGCAGGTACTCGGGGCTGAAGCGCCCCAGCGAGAAGCCTTTCTCGCGCACGTTCTTGCCGCCGAGCCAGGCGTCGGAGATTTCCTTGAGCTCGGCCAGCGGAGCCTGGCCGGGTTCGTGGATCTCCAGGCTCAGGCCATCCCGGCCGCCGCGGTTCCAGGTGTAGCGCAGGTCCTTCATTTCCTTGCCTTTGGCTTCGAGGTCGAAGCGGCGCAGGTCGACCCGCGCTTCCTCGCCCAGCTTCAGGGCAGTCAGGCCGATATCCATGTAGAACGGCAGGTTCTCCGCGCGTACCTGGTAGAACACCGGGCGGGCGTGGTGCAGGTCGCACAGGTCGCGGAACTGCCAGATCATCTCGGCGCGTTCCTGGGCCGGCCCGATCGGGTCGTACAGGGCTACCAGGCTGCGGCCACGGCGGGCATACATGAGAAAGGCATTGTCGCTGGGGTGGAACAGCAAGGCCTTGTCGCCGGTCAGTGCCAGGCCACCGTCGGGCTGGTCGGAAGCCAGCAGGATGTGGTTGGCGCGTTGCAGTTCGGTGTCGTCAGGCAGGTGAATGACCGGACGGGCGGTGCGCAGCAGCCAGGTCAGGGCGACGATCACCAGCAGCACCGCGCTGCCCAGGGCGGCGCGCAGGCCGCGCGGGGCGTCGGCGTCCAGGGTGAACTGCCACCACAGCTTGTGGGTATAGGGTACGTCCTGATAGGCGAACAGCAGCAGCCACACCGAAGCGCCGACCACGCAGGCACTGGCCACCAGGTATACCGGCGAAAACGGCAGTTCGAGCAGTCGGCTCGGCCGATAGAACGAGCGACGGAAGATCGCCAGCAGGGCTGCGGTCAGGGTCAGCAGGCTGGCTTCTTCCCAGTCGAAGCCTTTGAGAATCGACAGCAGCGCGCCGACCAGCAGCAACACGGTGGTCAGCAGCCAGGCCGCCGAAAGGCGTCGGCGCAGGCCCTGGGCCAGCAGCAGGCAGAGCACGCCAATCAGGCTGGCGCCGAAGTGCGAGGCATCGATCAGCCGGTGTGGCACGAGAAAGCCCATGTGCTCCAGGCGCGTGTCGATTTCGGGGGTGACGCCTGAGAACAGCAGCACCACGCCCGACAGGAACACCAGAATCGCCAGGATCGGCGCGCCCAGGCCCGAGGCCGCCTTGATGGCTTGCTGGGCGAACAGCAGGCGGCGTGCTTCGTTGGCCAGCAGCAGCACGCAGGCCAGCAGCAGTGGCAGCACCACATAGATCAGCCGGTACAGCAACAGAGCGGCGGCCAGTGGCGCAGCGCCCAGCTTGTCGGCGAAGGCAGCCAGCAGGATCGCTTCGAACACCCCGACGCCACCCGGTACATGGCTGAGCACACCTGCGGCCAGGGCCAGCAGGTAGACCAGCACGAAGGCGCCGAAAGGTGGTGCCTCTGGCAGTAGCAGGTAGAGCACGGTGGCGGCTGCGGCCACGTCCAGTGCGGTGATCAGCAATTGCAGGGCCGCCAGGCGGCCTCCGGGCAGGCGCAGGGTGCGACGGCCCAGCTGCACCAGCAGATTGTCGGCCAGTGGTTGCTCCGGCAGGCGGCGGCGATACAGCCCGATCACCAGTGCGGCAGTGATGACCAGCACGGCGACGGCAATACCGGCCAGCACCGTCGCAGGCAAGCGCAAGGCTGCTGCCGCTGCCGGCAGGTTGCTCAAGGTGGCCAATGCTGCCAGCGGTGGCAGCGCACACCCCAACGACAGGCTGGCAAACACGGTCATGCGCGCGACTTCGGCGGCGCCCAGGCCCTGGCGCGCATACAGGCGGTAGCGCACCGAGCCCCCCGAGAGCATCGACAGGCCGATCGCGTTGCCAATGGCGAAGGCGCTGAAGCCGCCCATCACCAAGGTTCGTGGCGGCAGCTTGACGGCCGCGTAACGGCTGGCCGACCACTCGTAGCCCAGCAGGATCACGAACCCTGCCACGGTCGCCAGCAGGGCGCCGATCAGTGACTGTGCCGGCACGTCGAGCATGGCATCGTGCAGGGCGTAGATGTCCAGTTCGCTCAACAGATGCCGGCAGGCAATCAGCGCCATGGCAAACAGCAGTAAGGTCACGGCCAGGCCAATCGGCTGACGGTAACGGCTCAACCGCTCCAGCCAAGGCAGGCGCTGGGCAGCAGTCGGCAGTGCCGAGGCTAGTGGCACCTGGGGTTCAGGGGGGTGCGATGTCATGAGATGCCTCGTGCTTGTTGCGCGAGGAGGGGAAGAGCTGCGGCCAAGTGAAAGTCCCTTTGGTAAACGTATCCAGATATTACTCCGGGCAACGTTACTTTCAGTCGTCCGGCAGCGTTAAAGATAGTTCATCCTCAAGGCAACACCTCAAATGGGCGGGTTTGGCTGAGGCTGAAGGATTTTTCATGCGACGAAATGCAACAAACCCCGCGCTGCTGTTACACAGGCGGGGTTTGTTCTGACGAATATGGTTGCGGGAGCCGGATTTGAACCGACGACCTTCGGGTTATGAGCCCGACGAGCTACCAGGCTGCTCCATCCCGCGTCAGAGGGGCGCATTCTATAGACTTGAGTGTTCAAGTCAAGCGTTAACTGCAAAACAACGCGCAATTGCTTCAAGTCTGGATTTTCGGGCAAAAGAAAAAGGCCACTGTGTAAACAATGGCCT